>NZ_JBHZPI010000001.1:0-440245 GCF_042788025.1 Paenarthrobacter sp. YIM B13468
GTTCTAGCCCCCCTCCACCCCCCCCACCCCCCCCCCCACCCCACCCCCCCCCCCCCCCCCCCCCCCCCCCCCCCCCCCCCCCCCCCCCCCCTCCCCCCGCCGTCGTCGGTTCAGTCTGTAATAAGCAACGCGGGGTCACTTGCGGCCCATAAAGCAGGCCGATATGGGCCCTAAGTGACCCCGCGTTGTTATTAGGAAGCGTTGTATCCGTACGGATTGTTCTTCTGCCAGCGCCAGTGATCCTCGCACATCTGGTCCACGGTCTTCGTGGTGGACCATCCGAGGTCTGCGAGGGCGGACGAAGCATCGGCCCAGAAGGCGGGGAGGTCGCCAGCGCGGCGGCCCGTGATTTCGTAGGGCAGCTCGTGTCCGACGGCCTTTTCGAAGGACCTCAGTACCTCCAACACGGAGGATCCCCTGCCGGACCCCAGGTTCCAGCGGCGGACTCCCGCGCGGTCAGCGATGAAGTTCAGTGCGGCTACGTGACCTTCAGCGAGGTCCACTACGTGGATGTAGTCGCGCTGGGCTGTGCCATCCGGGGTGTCATAGTCGCCACCGAAAACCATGAGCTTCTCGCGGCGTCCCACGGCAACCTGGGCGATGAACGGGACGAGATTGTTGGGGATGCCTTGCGGGTCCTCACCGATGCGGCCGGACGGGTGGGCGCCCACGGGGTTGAAGTAGCGCAGCAGTGCGATATGCCAGCGGTCGTCCGCATTCCCCAGGTCTGAGAGGATGTCTTCGATCTGTTCCTTGGTGCGGCCGTACGGGTTGTTGGCGCCGATTTCCATCTTCTCGATGTACGGGATGGGATTGTGCTCGCCATATACGGTTGCGGAGGAGCTGAACACGATGGAACGGACATTGTGCTTGTCCATGGCCCGGAGCAGGTTCAGCGTGCCCACGATGTTGTTGTAGTAGTACGCCAATGGCTCCTGAACGGATTCGCCCACGGCCTTGAGTCCTGCGAAATGGATCACGGCGTCGATCTGGTGCTGGTCGAACACGGCCTCGACGGCGGGCTCGTCCACCAGGTCCACCTTGTGGAAGGCTGCGGTCTTGCCAGTGAGCTCGGAAACCCTGCGCAGTGACTCTTCGCTGGAGTTCACGAGGTTATCGAGCACGACGACGTCATGGCCGGCTTCCTGAAGGGACAGAACGGTGTGCGAACCGATGTAGCCGGTGCCACCCGTGACAAGAATTTTCATGGTGTCTACGCTATCGGAAATCCGAGCCACGCCGCTCAGTGTTGAGCGTGGTTGAAGCACGTTCGTGCTAAAAACTACTGGTGCCCAAAATTGTTGATGCCGAAGCCCGGCGCCAGGAAGTTGTCCAAGCTGTCTTCAGGATCATCGCAAGCGACGGTTTGGAGCGGGCATCCCTTCGTGAAGTAGCAGATGAAGCCGGACTGGCCGTAGGCTCCGTGCGGCACTATTTTGCCAGCAGCGACGAGCTTCTCGTGTTCTCCTTTGCCTCCGTCATCGACCGTATCAGCGGCCGGCTGGAGTCGGCTTTGCTTGCCGTTGAAGGCGAAACTCCGGGCAGCGCCGGGCAGCACGCCGCGGTGTTGAACCTCTTGGGTCAGTTCCTTCCCTTGGATGAAGAGCTCGCTGTGGACGCCTGCGTTTGGATGGCCTTCCGCCACGCTGCGCGAATCAAACCAGTGCTGGCTGCCGAGGCCGAACGCAGTCACCGCGCAGTCGCTGCCATTGTGGGACGCCTCATCATCCTGTTGAGCCCCGGCGAAGCCGAAGCCCGGCAAAGCCTTGTCACAGAGGCTGAACGGCTCCTGGCCACCATGGACGGCCTTTGCATGCATGCCCTGCTCCAGCCCGAATGGATGACGGCCGAGATGTGCAGCGACGTCCTCACGGCCCATCTCGCAGCTTTCGCTCCGGTGCCGGCTACGCCATAGGCTGTCCCGGCCTCGCCACGGGACGTCCACATGCCGCCCGGCAAGCAGTGTCTCCCGCACCGTTACCGTAGCAAGCCAACGGGAATAGACTGGGACATGTCGGGAACCTGCCAAGGGAGGAATTCGGATGCATGAGTCAGGCGGCCCGGGATGGCGCATCACCATGGACACGTCCGGGCCGATGCTCATCGCCCTGTACTTGCGCGATGTAGCTGGACTCGACGGTGCCGGAAAACCGTTACTGTCGCACGCTGCTCCCAAGGTCCGCCATGCCGATCACAGTCACCTCACCTCGGATGTGGGCGGGATCCACGCCCTGAAAACCGAGTGGGAGGCCTGGTGGGAGAAGCTCGTGAAGACCTATCCCGACCCGGCACTTGAGCTCGCGCCGCCCAGCTTCAAGGCCTTCGGGAATTCCCCTGCCCTCCAGCGTGTCCTGCAGGCACACTTTGGCTCAGCTTTGGGATGGGCAACGGACAGGATCGATGAATACGCGAAGATCGAGGCAGAGCGCGAAGCCAACGGCGTTACGGGAGTCCTGAACGAGATGGTGGAGGACAGGCTTCTGGAAGTCGGGCGTAGTTCGCGGGACTTTGATCTCACCATCATCGAGTTGCCGCTCAACGAACCCCGCGCCTGGTACTTGGAGCCCAGCACCATGATCATGAGCCACAAGCTGCTGTCCGAGCCCGACGTCTTCCGCAGTTATGTCCAGCCTGTGGTGGAGATACTCGCCTAGCTCAGGTGGTCGGTGCCGAGACGGTGATGGTCACTGATTCAGACGGCGCCGCCGAAGCAATCCACCCGTCGCGTTTTTCCCTGTTCCACGTCTGACCGCCAACATCCACTTGCGTGATGGACAGAGACTTGGCGTTGGCCACAGCCCAATGGGCAACTGCCCAGGCTTGCGTACCGGTGACATCCAGTTGCACCGAGCGGCCCTGGACTGTCCCGGGCTGGGGGCCGTACGCCGTCGTCAGTTCCTCCACGACGGCGGCAGGGTCACCGGCCGCTTCAGGCATCCGGAGTTCACAGGTCAGCGCGGATTCGGAATGACCGGTGAGGGCAGAAGCGAAAGCGCGACCCATGTTCTCGTGCTGGGCGTATGCCCGGGGGAACGCGGAGCGCTGGACCTGCTGGGCTGCCAGGGTAATCTCCATGGTCTCGTAACCGGGAATTTTGATGAGGCCGTTATAGAAGGCGTTCGTCGCATAGACAGGGTCCATGACCTGTGCCTCGGTTCCCCAGCCTTGCGATGGCCTCTGTTGGAACAACCCCCGGGAATCAGGTCCTGCATCGTCGCCGTAATTGATGTTCCGCAGCTTGGACTCCTGCATCGCGGTGGCGAGGGCGATGCTTGCAGCCCTTGGTGGAAGTCTGCGGTGAACAGAGATAGCCGTGATGAGCGAGGCGTTGGCCGTTTGGTCGGTAGCCAACTCGTAGCTTTCTGAACCTATGACGGCGAGGCAGCGCTCCGAGACCAGGGTCTCGGAGCGCTGCAGTATGGCAACTATCGTGTAGATAGCACCGGCCACGAGGGCCAGCGCGAGCACCGCAACGATGGCGCGGCGGAACCGGCGCATTGCTTGTCTTGTGCTAGTTGGCGTGGAGTGCCTCGTTCAACTCCACGGTCTGGCCCTTGCGGGGCAGGACTTCCACGCCACCGGTTGTGGAGTTGCGGCGGAACAGGAGGTTGGGAACACCGGAAAGCTCCACGGCCTTGATGATCTTGCTGGTATCTTCGCCGTTCTCGTCCTTGGGACCAGGCACACGGACGCGGGTGCCGGCGGTGACGTAGAGGCCGGCTTCCACCACGGAATCGTCGCCGATGCTGATGCCGACGCCGGAGTTAGCACCAAGCAGTACCCGCTCGCCCAAGGCAATCTTTTCCTTGCCTCCGCCGGAGAGCGTACCCATGATGGAGGCACCGCCGCCGACGTCCGTGCCGTCACCGGCCACCACTCCAGCGGAGATGCGGCCTTCCACCATGGACGTGCCGAGGGTTCCGGCGTTGAAGTTCACGAAGCCTTCGTGCATCACCGTGGTGCCTTCGGCCAGGTGGGCACCCAGACGGACGCGGTCGGCGTCGGCGATGCGCACACCGGTGGGAACAACGTAGTCAACCATGCGCGGGAACTTGTCCACGCCGTAGACCACGACGTTGCCGCGCTTGCGCAGGCGCGCACGCGTCATTTCAAAACCTTCGACGGCGGCGGGACCGAAGTTGGTCCATACGACGTTGGGGAGCTTGCCGAAGACGCCATCCAGATTGATGCTGTTGGGCTTGACCAAGCGGTGCGAGAGGAGGTGAAGGCGCAGGTAAGCATCGGCGGTATCGGCGGGCGCGGCGTCGAGGTCGATCTGTGCGAAGACCACTTTCTGCTCTGTACCGCGATCGGCGTCCTTGCCGTCGTCGGCCAGTGCAGTGAGTGCGGGATCGGCATTCTCGACGTCACGAAGGGTTTCAGCGGCTACACCCAAGGCAGGCGCCGGGTACCAGACATCCAGTACGGTTGCTTCCCCGGAAGGCGAGGTTGCGATGGTGGCGAGGCCGAATCCGTAGGCTGATCGGTGGTTTGCGGGCGCAGCAGAGGAAGCAGTTTCAGTCATGGCCCAAGTGTATCGAGCGCCCGTGGCACGGCTGAAACCCGTCTCACCCCGGGTAGGTCGCATTTGTTGCCCGAATCACAGCCGCCCGGAGCGTTAAGGTGGAGTGGTGACCCTTAACCCTGCCCCTGCCCTACTGGACCTGCGCCAGGACGTCGCCTTGCTGACAGCCGCGCTGATCGATATCAACAGTGTCTCCGGCAACGAGACCCAGCTCGCCGATCTCGTCGAGGCCGCCCTGCGCGCCATCCCCGAATACACAGTCGTCCGTGACGGCGACGCCATCATTGCCCGCACCGAGCTTGGCCGCGCCGAGCGCGTCATCCTCGCTGGACACCTGGACACTGTGCCGCTGCCCACGGTGGAAGGCTCGCTGGGCACCGTTCCGGCGACGTGGGAGTCGGGCATTCCCGGGGAGGGCGTGCTTTATGGCCGGGGGACTACCGACATGAAGGGCGGCGTTGCCGTGCAGCTCGCACTCGCGGCGACCTTGTTCGACGACGGCAAGGAACCGGACAAGGATGTCACCTTTGTCTTCTATGACCACGAGGAAGTAGAGGCCGTCAAGAGTGGCCTGGGCAGGCTGGTCCGCAATCATGGTGACCTGCTCCTGGGGGACTTTGCCATTCTTCTTGAGCCCACACACGGCACAGTTGAAGGGGGCTGCAATGGAACCAGCCGGTTCGAAGCGACCACCCTCGGTGAAGCGGCCCACTCAGCCCGCGCGTGGATGGGCAGCAACGCGATCCACGCCGCGGCACCCATCCTCGCGCGCCTCGCAGCCTACGAGCCGCGGACCATCAACGTGGACGGCCTGGACTACCGGGAGAGCCTCAATGCGGTCAGGATCAATGGCGGCACGGCTGGCAACGTCATCCCGGACCGCTGCGTGGTAGAGATCAACTACCGCTTCGCTCCAGACAAGACGCCGGACCAGGCTGAGGCCCACGTGCGGGAGCTCCTGGACGGATTCGACGTCGTCCGAACGGACGCTGCTGCCGGCGCCCGGCCCGGACTGAACCACCCGGCAGCTGCGTCTTTCGTGGCCGCAGTGGGCGCGGAACCAAAGCCGAAATACGGTTGGACCGACGTCGCGCGTTTCAGTGAGCTAGGCATCCCGGCTGTGAACTTTGGACCCGGCGATCCGTTGCTGGCGCACAAGGACAATGAACACGTCGACGCCGATGCCGTCCGGGAATGCCTTCGTGCACTCCGGACGTGGCTGGTTCGCTGAGGTTCAAAGGCATAAAGAGAAGGTCCGCAGCCGAATGAACGGCTGCGGACCTTCTTTCATGCCTAAAGGAATGTTCCTGGGACTACTTCTTTTCAGGTCCAGGGACGTTTACCTCAAGGTCAACGGTCTTGATGGCCGAAGCCATGCCACCGGCCGCCTTCTTGGAACCTCGCCGTTCGATCCAGATCGCAATCCGGGAAACGGTCAGGTTGATCAGGATGTAGATTGCAGCGCCCACGAAGAACGCGGGAAACAGGAAGTCCGGGCCCAGGAAGTCGGCCATGATCTGGATCTTCCGCAGGAGTTCCTCGTAGCCAACGATGTATCCGAGTGACGTGTCCTTGAGCAGAACCACCAGCTGGGCCACCAGCGACGGGAGCATCCGGCGAACTGCCTGCGGGAACTCGATGGACATGCGCGACTGGAAGCTCCGAAGGCCGATCGCGAGTCCAGCCTCGCGTTGCCCCTTGGGAAGGGACTGGATGCCGGCACGAAGGATTTCGGCGAAAATGGCCGCGTTGTAGAGCACCAAGCCGACCACGACGGCCTGGAACTGTCCTGTGGCAAAAACCAACAGGATGAACAGCATCATGAGGACCACTGGCATGCCCCGGAGAAACTCCAGAACTACTTGGGTGGGAACCCGGATCCACGCGATCAGGGAGATACGCAGGAGGCAGAGGGCGATTCCCAACGGGAACGCAACTACAGCTGCCACCGCAGCCGCAGCCAGTGTGGAGAGGATACCTTGGCCAATCAGACTCCAGACATCGGGAGCCAAGGGGCCGTAAAAGATCTCCCAACGATCGGCGTCGAAGATGCCTTGCTGTGCGAGCGTGGTCACAGCGATGGCCAAGATGCCGAGAATGATGAGGATTCCGGCCACGGATCCCAGGAGCGAATAGAGGCGGGCCTTGGGCCCGGGGACGTCGTACAGGACCGAGGTCATCGGGCAATCGCCACCTTTCGTTCAACAAAGTGCGCCACGAGACCCAACGGCACTGTAATCAGGAGGTAGAAGAATGCCACTCCGAGCAAGATCCAGAGCACCTGGTCACCGTAGTCGTTGGAGAGCTTGCGACCGTAGCCGAATAGCTCAAGGACGAAGAACGCGCCGGCCACCGAAGAGTTTTTGACCAATGCGATCAAGATGTTGATCATCGGGGGGATAACAGTCCGAACGGCTTGGGGAAGGACTATGAAACCCAGGACCTGGATGAAGGTCATCCCGATGCTGCGGGCAGCTTCTGCTTGCCCCACTGGGACGCTGTTGACACCGGAACGGACGGCTTCGGCGATGAAGGCGGCCGTGTAGCTGCTGAGCGCGATGATCGCGGCGACTTCAAACTGCTCGAACTTGACGCCAAGCCGCGGAAGCACGATTGCTGAGAAAAAGAAAATAATTGTGAGCGGGGTATTTCTGGCGACTTCAACATAGAACATGCTGAAGCCGCGGAGTGCGGCCACGGGGGAAACCCTCATGGCCGCCAGGAGCGTGCCGACGAGGAGGGCAACGATTCCTGAAATTACGGAGAGATAGAGGGTTCGGAGAAATCCGTCCCAATATTGGGGGAGGCTTGCTATGACGGCGTCCATGGCTTCCTTTGACTGCAGCTATCAGGGGACAGGATCCGGTTACTGTGGCCGTCCGGGTGGGCGGCCACAGTAACCGGGTTCCGACTAGTAGCGGTTGATCGCAGGAAGTTCAGGAGTGGTCTTGATGACCTTGCCTGCAGTGGCTTCCCATGCCTTCTTGTAGGTGCCGTCCTTGGCGAACGCCTCGAGCTGGTCGTTGATCCAGTTGCGGAAGACGGTGTCGTCCTTCTTCAGACCGATGCCGTAAGGCTCTTTGGTGAAGGTCTCGTCCGAAGCGAGCTTGAAGGCGTCTGGTTCCTTGTCCACGTAGCCGGCGAGGATCACGTTGTCTGTTGTGACGGCGACAACCTGCTTGTTGCGCAGCGGTTCCAGGCAAGCGGTATACGTGGCAGCGGGCACAACCTCGGCACCGTACTTCTCGGCGATGGTTTTGGCCGGGGTGGAACCCGTGACTGAGCAGACCTTCTTGCCCTTGACGTCCTCGGGCTTGGTGATGGAGTTATCGTCCTTGTTCACAAGCAGGGCCTGACCGGCCTCGTAGTACGGCCCAGCGAAGGAGACCTTTTCCTTGCGGGCGTCGTTGATCGTGTAGGTGGCGATGACGAGGTCAACGCGGCCCTGCTCGATGAACGATTCACGGTTCTGGGAGACGGTTTCAACCCATTCGATCTTGTCAGGTTCAATGCCGAGCTTGGCGGCGATGGCCTTGCCGATTTCTACGTCGAAGCCGACGGGCTTGCCGTCCAGGCCCTTCTGGCCGAACAGCGGCTGGTCAAACTTGGTACCAATGGTGATCTTCTTGGCCTGGTTCAACTTCGCCATTGTGGTACCGGCCTCGAAGCTCGCTGAGGCAACGGGCGGAGTAGTGGTGCCACCGCCTCCACCACAAGCGCTCAGCGAGAGGGCCAGTGCAGCAGAAGCGGCAACCAGGAGAGATTTCCTCCGGGTAATAAAAGCCTTCTTCATGACATTCCTTTCATTGGTTGGCCGGCGTACGGCCTGGGTGCGGTCCGTGCGGGCCTGGATGCGGGTCAGCAGGGAGCTAGTGGGTCAGAAGCTTGGACAGGAAGTCTTTGGCGCGGTTGCTCTGCGGATTGGTGAAGAATTCCTCGGGTGTTGAATCTTCCACGATCTGGCCATCGGCCATGAACACGACGCGGTCGGCTGCCTTGCGGGCAAAGCCCATCTCGTGGGTAACCACGATCATGGTCATGCCTTCTTTTGCCAACTGGATCATGACGTCCAGGACCTCGTTGATCATTTCGGGGTCCAGGGCCGAGGTTGGCTCGTCGAACAACATCACCTTGGGCTTCATGGCAAGTGCGCGGGCAATAGCCACACGCTGTTGCTGGCCACCGGAGAGCTGCGCGGGGAGCTTGGGAGCCTGGTGCCCGACGCCGACACGTTCCAGGAGGGCCATGGCCTCCCTTTCCGCCGTGCCTTTGGCAACGCCCTTCACCTTGATCGGTCCCAGCGTGACGTTCTCAAGGATCGTCTTGTGGGCGAACAGGTTGAAGGACTGGAACACCATTCCGACGTCTGCACGCAGGTGGGCGAGCTCTTTGCCTTCTTCCGGGAGCTTCTTCCCGTCGATCGCGATGTCGCCGTCGTCGATCGTTTCCAAACGGTTGATGGCACGGCACAACGTGGACTTACCGGAGCCGGACGGCCCGATGACCACGACGACTTCACCCTTCCGAACCTGGAGGTTGATGTCTTTGAGGACGTGCAACTGACCGTAGTGTTTGTTGACGCTGTTCAGGGAGACGAGCGCATCGCCGGACACTTGAGTAGTCATAGGACGAATCTAGCGAACAAAGACACAATTATGACCACGGTCACGGCAAGTTCCTCCAGATCGTGACTGAACAGAAACCTGCCCTCCAGCGATATACCAGACTGCAATGCAAGAACCGCGTCGTAGCGTCTTCGCTTGCATTCATCCGCGCTAGCCTTGGGCAATGAGCATTAGCCAGCACCCGGTTCCCAGCCCCGACGCGAATGGCCACGTCGCGGGCGTTCATGTGCCCCTGCCTTCGGAGATTCCACCGGCCAAGCACAAGGGTCCTTTGGAGCTGCGACGTAAACAGGCGGACACGGGAATGTCCGATCAGCATTTGCTGGACACGAGCGGTGCCGGGCAGTTCATCCACACCGATCCTTGGCGCGTCCTGAGGATTCAGAGCGAATTCGTTGAGGGCTTTGGGGCATTGGCTGATATTGGCCCGGCCGTCAGTGTCTTCGGTTCAGCCCGTACCAAGCCCGGAACCGAGTACTACGAGATGGCAGTGGATGTGGGGCGCAAGCTCGCCCAAGCCGGGGTCGCAGTGATCACCGGCGGCGGTCCGGGCTCCATGGAAGCCGCCAACAAGGGTGCTGTTGAGGGCAATGGCGTATCTGTCGGGCTGGGCATTGAGTTGCCGTTCGAGCAGGGCCTGAACCAATGGGTGGACCTGGGGATCAACTTCCGGTACTTCTTCGCCCGCAAGACCATGTTCGTGAAATACGCCCAGGGCTTCGTCGTCTTGCCCGGCGGACTTGGAACCTTGGATGAGCTGTTCGAGGCAATGGTCCTGGTACAGACACGCAAGGTGACATCGTTCCCGATCGTGCTGTTGGGTGTTCACTTCTGGGGTCCAATGATTGAGTGGATCCGGGACACTTTGGTTGCTGAAGGGATGGTGTCCGAAAAGGACCTGGACCTGATCCAGCTGGTGGATGACCCTGCCGATGCTGTCCACCGTGTGTTGCACGGTGCTCCGCTTCCAGCCACGACCAATGGAAACCAGCGCCCGGAGTAGGCGGCTGTTTCTGGCACGATGGTGGCTGTGAGCTTTTTCCTGGTGTTTGTCGCGATTGTCCTCGTCGGTGCCGCATTGTATTTTGGCGCCCGCATCATCCGTGGCGGCTCCGTGGGAGCGGGCCTGGATGATCCCCTGCCCAACCTGCCTCCGGTGCTGCTCCCGGAGAAGGCTGCAGCCACAGACATCGACGCCGTGCGCTTTGCACTGGGCCTGCGCGGTTACCGCATGGATCAGGTGGACCAGGTCCTTGATGAGCTTCGGGACCAGTTGGTAGCCAAGGACCGTGAGATCGAGAGACTCAGCGTGCTGGTCCAATCAAAGCTTGAGGATGGCGACGCCAAGCGGACCTCACCGTGAGCACGCCTGCACCAACCCGTTTTGGCGGGGAAGGACCCACTGCACGCCTTTCGCGGAGTATCTCCGCCGCGGCGGCCAGGATGGCACATTGGCCCTGGTGGCTTCAGGTTTCCTTGGTGTTTGTGGTGGCCCGGGTGGTCAGTGCCTGCATCTTTATGGCGGCTGCTGTTCATCAGGGAGTGAATCCATGGTTCCCGCCCACGCCGGACTACTGGAACTTCATCACCATCTGGGACGGGCGCTGGTATTCGCAGGCTGCGGACAGCGGCTACCCGTCCGTGCTCCCCGTGGATGCCAACGGGGTAGTCAAGGAGAACGCCTGGGCCTTCTATGCCTTGTTCCCGTTCCTGGGACGGGGGCTCAGTGTCGTCACGGGCCTCGGGACTCTTCAGTCCCTTACCGCCATAGCCATGGTTGCCGGGCTCGGTGCTGCCTTGGTGATCTTCAAACTCTTCAGGGAAGCGGCCAGCCGGCGTACGGCGATATGGGGCGTCATCTTCGTGTCCACGTTCCCGGTGTCGCCAATTCTCCAGGTGCCCTACGCAGAATCCCTGAACCTCCTGCTGTTGTCCGGTTCATTGCTCCTGGTGGTCCGGCGACGCTACGTGGCAGCCATACCGGTGGTGCTGTTGATGTGTTTGTCCAGACCCACGGGAGTCCCCTTCGCTGCCATGCTGGGCCTCCTCCTGGTTTGGCGGCTCTGGCAGCGTTTCAGGCCGGCAATCCGGGATGACGGGCCACCGGCTCCCTCTTCGTCCACGTCAGAACTCGTGTCCCTGGGGGCCTTGGTGCTGGCCACCGGACTCGGAGCCCTGGCATGGCCCGCCATAGCTTGGGCAGTCACGGGGGATCCCGGCGCCTACACGCGGACGGAAACTGCCTGGCGCGGACATGACCTGGTGCCCTTCAAACCGTGGTTCGATACCGGAAGGATGCTGTTCGGTCCGGTTCTTGGCGTGCTGGCACCCTTCGTTTTCGTCGGCTTGTTCGTGCTGCTGATGGTTTCAAAGCCTGTCCGGGCATTGGGCACGGAAATGCGCCTTTGGTGCGCCTCCTACATGGGCTACTTGCTGGTGTTCCTGCATCCCCAAACCAGCACTTTCCGGATGCTCCTCCCTCTTTTCCCGCTGGCCCTTGGTGCAGCGCTGCTGTCCAAGTCCAAGGCGTACAGGGGAACCGTCGTCGTCATGTTTGTCCTCCTCCAGATTGTCTGGGTGGTGTGGCTTTGGGCGTGGGCGCCATTGCCCGGAGGCGGTGACTATCCGCCATAACCCGGCTGTCCGCCGTCGGGAAGTGTCTTTGTTCCGTGTCAGGGTAATTAGTCCATTGATTCGCTACGGACGGGTAAGTACGGGATAATGGAATACGAGCAAGGACAAAAGCACCTAAAAGTGCCCGGCCAAGGCGGCCTCCCAAGCGGTGCCGCCGGCTGCAATTGCGAAGCGGATCCAGCCCGGCCGGGTTGGGCGTGACTTGGGACAAATGGAGGGGATTTTCCTAATGGCGGCTATGAAACCACGTACTGGCGACGGCCCTATGGAAGTAACCAAAGAGGGACGCAGCCTGATCATGCGTGTGCCGCTCGAAGGCGGAGGACGGCTTGTAGTCGAGCTCAATGCCGCGGAGGCGGAGAACCTCAAGGAATGCCTTGTGGGCGTTACCGAATAGATTCATAGGCAGGCTGGATTCAAAAGACCAGGGCCCGGCGAGAGCCGGAGCCCTGCTTTTGTTTAAGCAGCAGCGTTTTTTCTTGGGTGCCGTTCTTTAAGAATGTGCGCTAAATGGCAATTTCCTATTTTTTGACAGCCACCAGAAGTCCGTCGCCGGTGGGAAGCATCGCTGAGGCCAGGCGGTCGTCGTCGCGAATGGATTTGCCAACTTGCCGGAGAACCACAGTGGTGGAGTCGCGGGCTGCTGGATTTGAGACGCGGTCCTTATCCAAGGCGTCGTTGATCACCAGGGTGCCACCGGTCTTGAGCAACCGGACAGCCTGTTCAACGTAGCGGGGGAAGTTCGGCTTGTCGGCATCGATGAAGACAAGGTCGTACGCGGAGTCTGTGAGCCGGGGGAGGACGTCGGCGGCCCTGCCGGAGATTGTCCGGGTGCGGTTGGCCGGGCTGCCGGACTCCAGGAAGGCTTCGCGGGCGGCCTTGAGGTGTTCGACATCGACGTCGATGGTAGTCAGGACGGCTTGCGGACCCAGGCCCCGCAAGAGGCAAACCCCTGACACTCCCGCGCCGGAACCAACCTCAACTACTGTTTGTGCCTTTGAAGCCGCGGCAAGGACGGTCAACACGGCTCCAACGCCAGGGCTGATGGGCTTGACGCCCAATTCGAAGGACCTTTCCCGGGCGCGCAACAAGACGTCATCCTCAGCAGGCAGATCTTCTGCATAGGACCAGCTGGTTGACTTGTCGGCACTCATGAAGGGTTCGCTTTCCGCGCGTAGGGGTGTCTGTACAAGCCTACTGTGTCCAGTGCTGCAAACCCCGTGTTCGCAGCCGTCCCGGGATTGTGTCTGCGGCAGGATTTCGCCTTGCGTGGAAATTGTGCCTTAGTCAGGAAATTCCCAGACAAACTTGGGATGATATTGATCCGGTCATCCACGCGGTGGGCGGCACCGGACGAGTCCGGTGAACCACAGTTTGAGGGGAGTGGACGATGCCGGCATCGCATGCTGCGCCAGTCCAGACATCGGAGAGCGTTGAGGCCGTTACAGATTGGGTCATGCCCAGCTGGGAGGACGTGGTCGCCAACCACTCCGCCAAGGTGTACCGCCTTGCCTACCGCCTGACCGGAAACAAGTTCGACGCCGAGGACCTCACCCAGGAGGTGTTTGTCAGGGTTTTCCGTTCGCTGGAAAACTTCAAGCCGGGAACCCTGGACGGGTGGCTGCACCGTATTACCACCAACCTTTTCCTGGACCAGGCACGTCGTAAGAGTCGAATCCGCTTTGACGCCCTTGCCGAGGACGCCGAGTCACGCCTGCCGGGCCGCGAGCCAGGCCCCGAGCAGAGCTTCGAGCACAACAACCTGGACCTTGATGTTCAGCGTGCGTTGGAAGAATTGCCACCGGATTTCAGGGCTGCTGTTGTTCTGTGCGATCTTGAAGGATTGTCTTACGACGAAGTGGCGGAGGCGCTGGGCGTAAAGCTGGGCACCGTCAGGTCCCGTATCCACCGTGGCCGCACTATGCTGCGGGAGAAGCTCGCCCACCGTGACCCCCGCCCGGCTGACGCCCGCAAGCCCCGCCTGAAGATGCCTCGCATCGCCAGCATTCTTTAGGTAGTCGATGCCTCGACGCCACATCCGTCCGGGTGCACTGTCACGCCGCAAACCCGCTGCACGTCGCAATCCCGCTGCACGTTACAAACTTGCTGCCCTGCGCCACACCCGGAACCCAGAGCACCTACGGCATTGCCCGGAGTGCCGTGCTGCCCTGAACAGGGAGCGGCAGTATCTTGAACGGCTTCGCGGAGCAGCGGTGCCCGAAGCCAGCGAGGACCTGACGGCGCGTTTGCTCCAGCACACACAACGACTCGCGAACGAGCAGGTCCCGCTGGTCGCAAATTCGCGGACCAGGGGTGGTGCGTGGCGGGCCCTTCGGATCGCCGGAGTGGCCGCTGGCTCTCTCACGGTAAGTGCAGGTGCACTGGGCTTGGCGGCATATGCGGTGGCAGGAGATACTGCGCCGAACGCAGGCATCGGTGCCGGCAACGACGCCTCATCCCTTTCCAGTGCGTTAACCGGCGGCCCAGCGGAACTGATGATGACGCCGGAATTCGTTGCGACGCCGGACTTCCGCCCCACCGCACCCGTGAATTTGAGCTCCGAACAGTTGGATGCCCTGCGGGGCCAGGGGTGGGCATGTCCTGAACTTGGCGGTATGGGCTTCCATGTCGTGGCTGCCAAGGCCACCGTGCACAACGGTCACCCGGCGGTGGAACTCCGGCTGGAAAGCAACGGCCATTACGCCACTGTTGTGGAAGAGCACCTGCAGGCTTCAGACCTCGCCGTCACTGGACGTCCGGCATCGGCGCAGCTCTCTCTCACGCAGGGGACGCCGTGGGAGGCTGTCTACCGGACCTCCGCTGCAGTCCTCAGCTACTCATCGGACCTCCCGGCCGATGTGGCCGACGACGCCGTTCCCGAGTTGGTTCGTGCAGGCGACTCCATGATCAGCACCAAAGCTCCGCAAGCCTCCGAGACGTGGTCCGAACGGATGATCCGCGGCCTCCGGACACTGCTCCGTCCCGCTGGTTTATGACCGGCACCACAGACAAGGTAATCTTCGTAGCGTGTTTGGAATCAACGGCCCGGAGTTCATACTCCTTCTGATTATCGGCGTACTCGTCATCGGTCCCAGCCGTTTGCCCGAATACACTCAAAAGCTCGCCAACCTGGTGAAGGAAGTCCGCAGGATGGCCTCCGGCGCACGCGAGCAGATCAAGGAAGAAGTCGGCATCGACATCGATGAGGTCGACTGGAAGAAGTACGATCCCCGCCAGTACGATCCACGGCGCATCATCAAGGATGCTTTGCTTGAGGATGATTCGAAGCCAGTCAACGCCGGCGCCCCAGTTGCTGCCGCAACTGCTGCGGCAGCAGCGGTGGACACGAAGCCCAAGGCTCCAGCTCGCATTATTGAGCGGCTCGCCGAAGGCGAGGCCGCGCCTTTCGATACCGAAGCTACGTAGTTTTCCAAGGACCTTTCGAAGCCCGGTGGCTTCAGCGCGGCTGGATTCCGAGCGGCATGCCGGATAGTCCGCGCGGACGCGTTGCCAGCATCCCTGCAATGACTTCCAACGCTCTTGCAGCAGCAGTTTCGCCAGCGGCAAGGACTACAGGTTTTCCGGCATCCCCGCCCTCACGCAACCGGATGTCCAAGGGAATCTGGCCGAGAAGAGGCACGTCGCTGCCCACGGCAGCACTCAGCCGCTCAGCCAGCACGGCGCCGCCGCCACTTCCGAACAATTCCATGCGACCGCCGTCGGGCATTTCCAGGAAGGACATGTTTTCGATGACGCCGGCAACCTTCTGGCCGGTTTGGGTTGCGATGGTTCCGGCCCGTTCGGCGACATCCGCGGCGGCAGCCTGCGGGGTGGTTACCACGAGGATTTCGGCGTTCGGGAGGAGCTGGGCCACGGATATCGCGATATCGCCCGTTCCGGGAGGCAGGTCCAGGAAAAGGGCATCGAGGTCGCCAAAGTAGACGTCCGTGAGGAACTGCTCCAAAGCGCGGTGCAGCATGGGACCACGCCACGCCACGGGCTGGTTTCCCGCAACGAACATGCCAATTGATATGACCTTCACTCCGTAGGCCACAGGAGGCAGGATCATGTCATCCACCTGCGTCGGTTTCTGCGTGATGCCCATGAGCCCTGGGACGGAGAAGCCGTGCACGTCGGCGTCCACGATGCCCACCCGTAGGCCCTGGGCGGCCAGGGCACAGGCGAGGTTGACAGTGACGGAGGACTTACCCACGCCGCCTTTTCCGCTGGCCACTGCGTAGACCTTCGTCAGGGACCCGGGCTTCGCGAATGGGATGCCCCGTTGGCCGCCCGGACCGCGGAGTTGTTCCTTCAAAGCCTCGCGCTGGGCGGGGGTCATGACCTTCAGCTCCACGTCAACGCCGGTGACGCCTGCGACGCCGGACAAGGCGTTTGTCGCATCTGCCGTAATGGTGTCTCGTAGTGGGCAACCGGCGATCGTGAGCAGCACCGCCACATGGACGTTGCCGTCGTCGTTGGCCGACACCGACTCCACCATGCCAAGTTCGGTGATAGGACGCCGCAATTCGGGGTCAATGACGGTTGCCAAGGCAGCGTGAAGTGCCTCGGCCGATGGGGTGGTCATGGGTTACGCTCGGCTTTCAGGGTTTTCGGGAGGGGCCGGCTTCGCGCTGGAGTGCTGGGGCCCCGGACGTTGCGGGCGTACTTTGGGGATCTGCTGCGTGCGTGGTCCACGCGACTTGTCCCGTTTCTCCTTGAGCTTCTCCTTGACCTTGTCAGCCGAAGATTCGCTGCCTTCTTCTGCCGTTTCGCTCTCGCGCAGCTCCTCCTGGGCATCGATGATGTCCTCCAGCAGGCTGCGGAGTTCAGCGCGGACGTAGTCGCGGGTAGCTACCTCACGCAGCGCGATACGCAGGGAGGCCAATTCGCGGGTCAAGTATTCAGTGTCTGACAGGTTCCGCTCGGCGCGCTGGCGGTCCTGCTGCAGCGATACGCGGTCCCGGTCGTCCTGACGGTTCTGGGCCAGCAGCAGGAGCGGCGCAGCATAGGACGCCTGGAGCGACAACATGAGCGTCAACAGGGTGAAGCCCAGCTCCACGCGGTCGAACTGCCACTCCGTGGGCGCAAACGTATTCCATGCCAGCCAGAAGAGACAGAAGACCGTCATGTACACCAGGAACTGCGGCGTACCCATGAAACGCGCGAAGCCCTCCGTGGCATTGCCGAACGCGTCCGGGTTGGGGGAGAACTTAGGCAGTATGCGTTGACGCCCGCTCAGGGGCGTGTCGAGGCTCCCGGGATTGTTTGCGCGTCCAGTGGACCTGGGGGATCGGGTGGCGTTGATATCAGCCAATGCGGCCTCCGAGTTTCCTTATAGGGGCGTCGTCCTCGTGAGCGCGCCAGTCATCGGGCAACAGGTGATCCAACACGTCATCAACAGTCACCGCCCCCACAAGGCGGCCGTCGTCGTCGACGACGGGAAGCGAGTTGAGGTTGTACGTCGCCAGGGTCCGGGCTACTTCGCTGATGTGCGCCTGGTCCGACAACGGCTCAAGGTTCTTGTCAACGAGGTTGCCCAGCGGCTCCGGCGGAGGGAAGCGCAGGAGCTGTTGTATATGTACGACGCCCAGGAAGCGGCCGGTGGGCGTTTCCAGGGGAGGACGTGCGATGAAGATGGAGGACGCCAAAGCGGGGGAGAGCTCCTCGCGCCGAACGTGGGCCAGGGCTTCGGCCACCGTGGCTTCAGGAGGCAGGATGACGGGCACGGGTGTCATGAGGCCACCTGCAGTGTCTTCGTCGTACTCCAAGAGACGCCGGACGTCTTCGGCTTCCTGGGGCTCCATGAGCTGCAACAGTTCTTCCGCTTGCGCAGAGGGGAGCTCGGCCAGGAGGTCGGCGGCGTCGTCGGGATCCATTTCTTCCAGGACATCCGCGGCCCGTTCCACGTCCAGGGCGGACAGGATCTCCACTTGGTCGTCCTCGGGAAGCTCCTGGAGGACGTCTGCCAACCGTTCGTCCTGAAGTTCGCTTGCCACTTCAAAGCGGCGCTTGTCGCTCATCTCCTGCAGGGCTTCGGCGAAGTCAGCAGGCTTGAGGTCCTCGTGCGTGGCAACGAACTGTGTGGCCGCCTGGGGCTCGTTATGCCCACCGGTCTGCGCGTCCGCCCAGTCAATGATCAGGGTTTCGTTGCGGCGGAGCCTGCTCAGGGGCGATAAGGAATGCCCGCGACGGACGAAGAGTTTGCTGACGAACCAGTCCTTGGACCGGTGCTGGTCCATCGCGATGTCCTCGATCGTTGCATCGCTGCCATCGGCAAGGGTGACGCGGCGATCAAACATTTCCGCTACCACGAGTGTTTCAGCGCCCCGTTGTTCGAAGCGACGCAGGTTCACCAAGCCCGTGCAGATGATCTGGGTCTGGTCGATGGAGGTGATTCGGGTCATCGGTACGAAGACCCGCTTCTTGCCCGGCACTTCCACCACGATGCCAACCACATGCGGGGCGCCACGGGTCCCCCGGGAGAGCACGACGACGTCGCGCAACCGGCCTAAACGATCGCCCAGGGGGTCGAAAACGTCCAAGCCGAGCAGGCGCGCGACAAAGACGCGTGAGGGATGTGTGCTCATGTTTACAGGCTACCGAGTCTGCTCTCTTTTAGCTGAATTCCAGCCGCTTCACATCTACATGCGACACAATGGGGCTATGTCAAACATTTTTGGTGCTCCTAAAGCCGTTGAGGAGTCCCGCAGCGTACCTCAAGGTGACACTGTTGGCTCGTACACCTCATATTTGGATGCCCAAAAGGCGGTGGACTACCTCGCGGACCAGCAGTTCCCCGTGCACCTGGTATCGATCGTGGGCAACGACCTCAAGATGGTGGAGCGGGTAACCGGCCGGCTGAGCTACCCGCGCGTTGCCTTGTCCGGTGCTTTGAGCGGCATGTGGTTCGGCCTCTTCGTTGGCGTCATGCTCTCCTTCTTCACGCCCGCTGGTGGCACCTTCTCCATCATCACCTCCGTGCTTATGGGTGCAGCTTTCTTCATGCTGTTCGGCATCGCCACGTATGCGACCCAGCGCGGCAAGCGCGACTTCACGTCCACAAGCCAGGTGGTCGCCACCAATTACGATGTCATTGTTGCCATCGAGGCAGCCCACGAAGCCCGACGGTTGCTCCACCAACTGCCCATGAACTCCGCCCAGGCTGCCACCGGACAAGCACAAAGCTACAGTCCGCCAAACGCGCCCTTCCAGCAGCCTGGCCAGGCACCTGACCGTCCTGCCACCTGGAACGATCCCTATGGCCAACGCGGACCGGAGCCTACCGAACCCGATGCCTCCGGCGCGCAGGCTCCGGCTGCGCAGCCAGTACAGAACCCGACGCCGTCACCGATGCGCTATCCGGACCTGCCCGATGGCCGCCCCCAGTACGGCGTTCGAGTCACGGAAGGCCAGAACGCCCCCCGGCACGAGGATCAGCAGCCTGGGAACGAGGATTCCCACAAGCAATAGCCTCAGAAGAAGTACAAAGGGAAGGCCACTGGATATCCATCCGGTGGCCTTCCCTTTGTGCTGTTGTTTGCCCGGGGCGGACTTGCTCCCCTTGCTGAAGCCTAGCCCGCGGCTTCCTGGTAGATGCCGGCCATCCAGGACTCGACGTCGTCGGCCTTGCGCGGCAACGCTGCGCTCAGGTTCACGGGGCCGTCCGCGGTCATGAGGATATCGTCCTCGATGCGGACACCGATGCCACGGTATTCGGCAGGAATGGCCAGGTCTTCGTTCTTGAAGTACAGGCCGGGCTCGATCGTGAAGATCATGCCCTCCGTGAGGATTCCATCAAGGTAGAGATCGCGCTTGGCCTGGGCGCAGTCGTGTACGTCCAGGCCGAGGTGATGGCTGGTGCCGTGTGGCATCCAGCGGCGGTGCTGCTGGCCTTCGGGGCTGATGGCTTCCTCAACAGAGACAGGCAGCAGACCCCATTCAGCGAGGCGCTCGGCAAGCACCGTGGTGGCTGCAGTGTGGATATCCCGGAATTTCACGCCGGGCCGTGCGGCGGCGAACCCCGCATCAGCAGCGTCCAGGACAGCTTCGTAGACCTTGCGCTGCACCTCGGTAAAAATGCCGTTTGCCGGCAGGGTCCGCGTGACATCCGCTGTGTACAGCGAATCAGCCTCCACTCCTGCGTCAAGCAGCAGGAGTTCACCAGCGTTGACGGCGCCCGAGTTGCGGGTCCAATGCAACACTGTGGCGTTGTTGCCTGACGCCGCGATGGTGTCGTAGCCGAGTTCGTTGCCTTCCTCGCGGGCACGGGCGAAGAAGGCGCCTTCAACCACGCGTTCGCCGCGCTTGTGCGTCAAAGCACGCGGGAGGGCCCGGACGACGTCGGCGAAGCCTTCCACGGTGGCGGCGACGGCGATCTTCATCTGCTCGATCTCCCACTCGTCCTTGATCAGGCGGAGTTCGGAGAGTGCTTCACTGAGCTTTTCGTCCAAAGCATCGAGCTCGCCCAGGTCAAGGTTCTCAGGATCCTTGGCCGTGTTGTAACGGGCTGTGTCCACCAAAGCATCGATGTTCTCATCGACCTTGCGGACCAGGCGGATGGAGATGCCGCCGATTTCCGGCGCGCCCACGTTCTTGGTGATGGCCAGTTCAAGTTCGGAAATGTGCGCCGTGGGCAGACCCAGGCGGGCCTTGAATTCTGCCAGTGTCGGCCGTGCGCCAATCCAGAATTCACCGGCCCGGGAGTCGGCGTAGAACTGCTCGGTATCGCGTCCCGCCAGGGGCCGGAAGTACAGGGTGGCAGTGTGGTGACCGCCGTCGTCGCCCTTTCCTTCACCTACCGGTTCCAGGATCAAAACGGCATCTGGCTCGTGGTCCAGGCCCAGCCCGGTGAGGTGGGCGAATCCGGAGTGCGGGCGGAAGCGATAGTCGCAGTCATTTGAGCGGACCTTGAGAGGACCGGCCGGGATAACGAGCCGTTCGCCCTTGAACAGTTCGGAAATTGCGCGACGGCGGCGGGCAGCGTGGTCTGCAACGGCGTCACGAGCGGGGGTTACCTGCGGTGCGGGCGCCCAGTTGCTGGCCATGAATGCCTTGAAGGCATCGGATGTGGGCCGCTGCGAACGGTTGTTGACGCGCTCTTGCAGGGGCTGGGAATCTGTGGATTCCGCGTACGGGGTGTTTTCGGCATCATTCACCGTTACATCGTCCCACCAGTTTCGTGAGGAGGCCAACGGCGCAACACCCCAAGAAGGTCCGCATCCCATAGGCTGGGAAAGTGAGGATAGACCTGCATACGCACTCGAATGTTTCCGACGGAACCGAGCCCCCAGCCGGGGTGATCATTTCGGCCGCAGCTGCAGGCCTGGACGTCATTGCGTTGACGGACCACGATTCCACTGATGGCTGGGCGCTTGCTGCTGCCGCTGCCAAGGAGCATGGAGTCACTTTTGTTCCCGGAATGGAGATCTCGTGCCGGACGGAGCAGGGGATCAGCGTCCACCTTTTGAGCTACCTGCATGATCCTTCCCACCCCGGGCTTCTTGAGGAGATCACCAAATCAAAGGACGCCCGGCTCACGCGCGCCGAGCGCATGGTCACTCTGTTGTCAGAGGATTACCCCCTGACGTGGGACGACGTCATCCACCATGTGGCTCCCGGCGCCACAGTAGGGCGTCCGCATATCGCGGATGCCTTGGTTGCTGCTGGCGTGGTCGCTGACCGCTCCGAAGCCTTCACGTCCATCCTCACCTCGCATTCGCGATACTTCGTGCAGCACTACGCACCCGAACCCGCTATCGCCGTCGAGCTTGTCCGTGCCGCTGGCGGCGTGCCGGTCTTCGCACACCCGGTCGCTTCGGCGAGGGGACGAATTGTGGGGGAGCGGACGTACCGGGAGATGATCGACGCCGGACTGCTCGGCCTGGAAATTGAACACCGCGACAACCCGGAAGAAGGCCGTAGCCTTCTTCGCACCATGGCATCCGAACATGGGCTGCTCATCACGGGATCATCCGACTATCACGGAGCCGGCAAACCCAATCGGCTGGGAGAGAACCTGACATCCCCGGACGTCCTGGCGAGGATCGAGGAGTTGGGCACGGGAACGCGGGTTGTCCGGCCATAAGAGGATACCGCTGCCGAATCCACGGCTTCGAAAAATGTGTTGACGTGCTGCAGGGGAAGAGTAGTCTGGCGCTCGTGGGGGAGGCGGGCTGGGCCGCACCACGGAAGGTCTCATCGCAAGGAATGACTCACCCCGTCGATGGAGCAATCATGTTCAAGAAATCCTTGGCTGCAACAGCCCTTGCCGCCACTTTAATGTTCATCCCCGCCACAGCAAATGCCCTGGACTGTAATAACGTGAGCCGCCCGGCCTATACAGGCACTGAGTGGGTATATGTTCCCGATATCAGCAGCAACGTCCACTTCACCGGAAACTGGGGCTATGTGGAAGCCTGGGGCGCCTGGGTATTCCTCCCTCCAGGCACCGTGCCTGAGGTGCCCGGCGGTGAAGGGAATTATCAGAACGGTCAAGGCTTCGCACTGCTGGTTAACGCATTGTGTGATTCCTATGGAGCAGTGCTGGAAAATAGGCAGGGCGACCACGGAATCCAATTGATGCACGGGTGCGGCTGACCAACATACGGCTCTAGTTGGGGTGGAACGACGCCTTGGCGCCCAGCCGCTTCCGCATGACCTCGATGGCTTGCTCGTTCTGGTCCACGCACACGAAATTGCGCCCCAGCTTGGCGGCAACAGCGCCGAGAGTTCCTGATCCCGCAAAGAAATCCAGGCACCAGTCGCCCTCGCGGCTCGAGGCGGAGACGATCCTGCGTACCAGGCCTTCGGGTTTCTGGGTGGGGTAGCCGGTCTTTTCCCTGCCGGTTGGCGAGACGATGGTGTGCCACCAGACGTCCGTGGGGAGTTTGCCGAGTTCGCGTTTGGCGGGCGTTACCAGGCCGGGTGCCATGTAGGGTTCACGGTCCACTTCAGCGTTGTCGAAGTGGTACTTCGTAGGATTCTTGACGTACACCAGGATGTTGTCGTGCTTGGTGGGCCAGCGGTTCTTGGCCCTGGCGCCGTAGTCGTAGGCCCAGATGATCTCGTTGAGGAAACACTCCCGGCCAAAAATGGCATCCAACATTACCTTGGCGTAGTGCACCTCGCGGTAGTCCAGGTGCAGGTACAGCGTGCCGTTGTCGGCAAGGAGCCGCCAGGCCTCTACGAGCTTGGGTTCCAGGAAGGACCAGTAGTCGCTGAAGGCGTCATCGTAGCTGTGAAGGGCACCCTTGATGGTGTCGTAGGAGCGTCCCTTGAACCCGACGCGGTCGCCGTCGCCGTCCGCGTTGCGGACCATGCGTGTTTCCTGACGGCGTTGAACCCGGCCAGTGTTGAAGGGGGGGTCCACGTAAATGAGTGTGAAGGCGCCGTCCGGCAGCGTCGGGAGGAATTCCGCGTTGTCCGCGTGCACCACCAGATTGCCGCCGTCCGGCGCCCAAACAGTTTCAGTCATTGAGGACTTTAGGCCTCGGAGTTGCCGGACTGGGCGCCAGCGGTCCCGCCGGAAACCACTTCGCCGTTACGGCGGCGCGTGCGGGTACGCCGCGTGCGGGCCGGCTTCTCGGCATTTTCGCCAGTAGCGCTGCGGGTTTCGGAGGCACCAGCAGCGGGGGCCGCATCGGCTTCGGATGTACGACGGCGGCGTGTACGGTTGCGTCCGCCCTCACCGTTTGATTCCGAGTTGGCTTCGGTGGACTTGGCTGCGTTTCCACGGCCACGGCCGCCATTGCGTCCACCGTCA
The DNA here is from genome assembly GCF_042788025.1 of Paenarthrobacter sp. YIM B13468. Taxonomy (NCBI): domain Bacteria; kingdom Bacillati; phylum Actinomycetota; class Actinomycetes; order Micrococcales; family Micrococcaceae; genus Paenarthrobacter; species Paenarthrobacter sp. YIM B13468. The sequence continues at coordinate 23,546 of NZ_JBHZPI010000001.1, forward strand.
CGGGATGAACCGCCGGAACGGGAGTTCTTCTTGCCTGTTTCACCCAGGTCCTCGAGGACCTCGGCATCGACGCCGGCAAGGGTGCGCTTGCTGCGCGGGAGGCGGCCCTTGGTGCCCTCGGGAATGTCGAGGTCACTGTAGAGGTGGGGGGAGGAGGAATAGGTTTCAACCGGCTCCGGAACGCTGAGCCCCAGTGCTTTGTTGATCAGGCCCCAGCGGGGCATGTCGTCCCAGTCGACGAAGGTGACGGCGGTTCCCTTGTTGCCGGCGCGGCCGGTACGGCCCACGCGGTGCAGGTAGATCTTTTCGTCTTCCACGCACTGGTAGTTGATGACGTGCGTAACGTCATCGACGTCGATGCCACGGGCGGCAACGTCCGTGGCAACCAGGACGTCCACCTTGTTGTTGCGGAACGCGCGGAGAGCCTGCTCGCGGGCGCCCTGGCCGAGGTCGCCGTGGATCGCAGCAGCGGCAAATCCGCGGTCGACCAGTTCCTCCGCCACCTTGGCGGCGGTGCGCTTGGTTTTGGTGAAGATGATGGTGCGGCCACGTCCGCGGGCCTGCAGGATTCGGGCCACTACCTCGGTCTTGTCCATGCTGTGGGCACGGTAGATGAGCTGGCGGATGTCGCGCTTGGTGAGGCCTTCGTCGTTCGGATCGGCAGCACGGATGTGGGTGGGCTGCGTCATGTAGCGGCGGGCCATCGCAATGACCGGGCCGGGCATGGTGGCGGAGAACAGCAGGGTCTGGCGAACGGCCGGTGTACCAGCGATGAGTGTTTCCACGTCCGGCAGGAAGCCGAGGTCCAGCATTTCGTCGGCCTCGTCCAGGATCACCATTTTGACGTTCTTCAGGCTGAGGTGTTTCTGCTTGTAGAGGTCGATCAAACGGCCGGGGGTGCCAACCACTACCTCGACGCCCTTCTGGAGGGCGTCGATCTGCGGCTCGTAGGCACGGCCACCGTAGATTGTGGCGATGCGGGCGTTGCGCTTACGCGATGCCGCCTGGAGATCATTGGCCACCTGTACCGCAAGCTCACGGGTAGGAACGATGACCAAGGCCTGCGGCGCACCGGGGACGGCCAGCTTGGCGTAGCCGGGGTCGTCCCGGCCCTCCACGCGCTGCAGTGCCGGAATGCCGAAACCGAGGGTCTTGCCTGTACCGGTCTTGGCCTGGCCGATGATGTCGTGGCCGCTGAGGGCGACGGGCAGCGTCATGGCCTGGATGGGGAAGGGGTGGGTGATACCGGCATCGGCGAGGGATTCGACGATGTCGGCGCGGACGTTGTAGTCAGCGAACGATTTCTCTTCGATCTCGTGGGGCGTCTCATCAGAGATGATCGTTTCCTCGGGCTCGATGGATTCGGTGCCGGTGGCGTCCGTCAGGACTTCATGGGTGTGCAATTCACTCACAGGGAGTTTCCTTATTCATTTGGGCATTGGCGCTGCATGCTCAACGGGTGGCGGAGCCGTACCGGAGCACGAACGGGCGCGCAAGCTAATCCAGTGGAAGCCGATCGCGGGCTATCTAAGTACTGGCACTGGTGACCAGCGGGCACATCTCAAGATCGCGTAGGGGCGGGCTTGTTGAGTTCAAAAATTGACTGAATCAACGACCGGGCATCCATTACTACAGGGTCAGTCTATCCTCTGGGAGCCGTAAACCCCGGATCGGCGGCAGTTCGGGTGCTGCGGAGCTTCAGGGAAGCAGGGTAAAGCGGATCTCGCGGCTGGCGATATCGGCCTTCAGGAGTTGCACCCGGACCTTCGTGCCTGATTCCAGTTCACCGTCACATCGGGCTGTCACCGCCGGTTCGGCTATCTGGATGATGCCGAAGGGCCCATTGCCGTTTCCGTTTCCTCGCCCATTGCCATTCGCCGAGCCGTTGGAGGGCTTGGAACCGGAGATGACGACGGCGTCGAACTCCTCGCCGATGTGGTTCGCCACGAGTGCAGCTTCCACGGTGTCCATGGCCAGACGCTCAAGCCGCCCGGCCAGTTGGTCGGATGAAGCCATGATCTCAGGCAGGGATGGAAGTGCTTCCCGCGCCCACGACGGGATCTGGTGGCCATTGCTGAGGGCCTCGCAGATCACCAGGACAAAGCGGTCGATGAGGCGACGCAAAGGGGCAGTGGTGTGTGCATAGGGCGCGCCGATGGCTGACTGGAGGATGTTGGGTGGAAGTTCGCCATCGAAAGGCGTGTATCCAGCGCCGCGGAAGAGTGTGCCTGCCGAGTGCAGGATGGCAAGCTGTTTGGGATCCGAAGCGTCAAGTGTCCGAAGGTACTCACCGTAGGTGACCTCGCCGTCCCAGGGTTTTCCGAGAGCCTTGGTCTGGCGTTTGAAATGGAGCAGTGACCGTTCATCCGGTGCCGGCATGGTGCGCAGGATGCCCACTTTTCCGTCGAGCATTAGTTGGGCCGCTGCCATCCCGGTCATGAGGGATATCTGCGCGTTCCAGTCCTCCACAGGCAGGGACGGCGCGGCCACAATCCTGTAGCCCCCGCCACCGGTCGCCTGGACGATTTCCTGCTCCGGCATGTTCAGGTTGGCGCCACCGCGGAGTCGTTCCAGTTCAACGCGCTTCAGGCCAACCTCCTTAAGGAGCTCAAGGACCGCTGGGGCTGTGCCGGCATCGATCAGTTCCTGAGCACCTTTGTAACTGAGCTTGGCGCGACTACGGACAGTGCCACGGGCCACGGACGTGGTGGATACCTCCGCGTTGTGGTCCAGTTCGAAGGCCCACACGAAAGCGCTGCAGTCTTGGCCAGCCAGCAGGCTTCCTGCGTTTTCGCTGATAACCTCCGGGTGCAGAGGGATCCTCCCGTCAGGAGCGTAAAACGTTTGTCCCCGTTGCCGGGTTTCGGCATCGAGCGCCCCGCCGGGAGCCACAAAGGATGGCACGTCCGCGATTGCGTAGAGGACTTTGTAACCGTCACCGGCACGTTCAATGAATACCGCTTGGTCCAGGTCGGTGGACGTGGCTGGATCGATGGTCACAAACGGAATGTCCCTGAGGTCACGGTCCGGCAGCGTGTGGTTTTCTACTGCTTTCCGGGCTTCCGCCACGGCTTCGGCCGGATACTCGCCCGGGAGCTCCAGTTCGGTCCGGAGGGCTGCAAATGCCTCCGCGAGCTGGTCCGACGAGTCGTCGACGTTGGGCGAAATCCGATGATGTGACACGAAAATCAGGTTAGCCCGAAATCGCTGGATAGTCTTGGACCATGAGCACTTCCTTGGACGATAATGCTCGTGTCCAGCGCCTCTCCTCGGAGCTGTTGGGAGCCATGGCATACGGCGAGCTCTCGGCGTTTGGCCGGCTGTCTTTCGACTCCCGGTACGCTCCCACGCTCCATGACAGGGCAGTGCTGGCGAAGATCGCTGTGGGTGCCTACGGAAACTTCGCCATGATCAGCAGCCGGCTCTCGGAGATGGGACTCGACGCCGAAGAGGCCATGCTTCCGTTCCAGCGTTCGTTTGACCACTTCCATGAGCGAACGAGGCCAGCGGACTGGTTTGAATCCGTCATGAAGGCGTATGTGATCGACACCGTGTCTTCGGACTTCTACCGCATGGTCGCCTCATTCCTTGATGCCGGGACGCAACTCTTTGTCCAGAAGGTTGCCTCCGCCGACCAAGCCACGGAAGTGCTCCGTATCCTCCTGCGGCGCGCACTGGCGGATGACCCGCGCCTGTCATCGCGACTGGCTTTGTGGGGTCGCCGTCTTGTCGGTGAGGCACTTACGCAAGCCCAACGAGTCGGCATGGAACATCCCGACCTGGGACCGCTCCTGAAGGCCGGAGGGGATGCCCGGGCAGCAGTCAGGGCACTCACGGCTGAGCTTGCCGAGCGGCACGGGCGCCGGATGTCGGGGCTTGGACTGACGGCTTAGGGTTCGACCCGCCCTAGCCGCCGCCCAAGTCCGAGCCGACTGTCTAGCCGGCGTCGAGGGCTCCCAGCAGCGCCTTGGCTGCCGCCGTCGGGTCCTCCGCTTCAGTGATGGCCCGTACGACGACGATCCGGCTCGCTCCCGCGGCAACCACCTCTTCAACGTTGCTGAGGTCGATGCCACCGATTGCGAACCAGGGGAGCAGCACGCCACCAACCGTTTCCTCGTCTGCGCGTTTTACGGCTTCCGCGGCATATGTGACCAGGTCCAGCCCAACTGCGTCACGACCAGGCTTTGTGGGCGTTGCCCACACCGGACCAACACAGAAATAATCCAACCCACTCCTGCCAGGGGACGCCGTTATGGCGGCGTCAACCTGCTCCGGCGTATGGGTGGAGAGGCCGATCACGGTGCGGTCGTGGAGGAGGTGACGTGCGGCGCGCAGGGGGATGTCCTTTTGCCCGATATGGAACACCGGAGCCCCGGAAATACTGGCAACATCGGCGCGGTCGTTGACGGCCCACAGCCGACCGTGCCGTTGGGCAACGTCGTGCAGAACCTCCAGGACCTCAAGCTCTTCGGCGGCCTCGAGCGTCTTGTCGCGAAGCTGGATGATGTCTACGCCGCCCTCAAACGCGGCGTCGACGAAGTCTTCAAAATCGCCCTGCCGTTTGCGGGCATCGGTGCACAAGTAGAGACGGGCAGTGGTGTGGACATCATGCTGGGTCATGGAAACCAGAGTAGTTCCTCTAAACTGGGCACGTACTGCGGGAGCCGTGACAGCGTCATATGACCGTCCGGCTGAGAGGGCTTCAGCGCCGACCGCTTGACCTGATCCGGCTAATACCGGCGTAGGGAAGGAAACATATGGCAGAATCCCGCCAAAACCCCTTGCATGCAGATGTGGCCGTGATTGGTGGCGGCATCATTGGCCTTGGCATCGCGCACGAAGCCCGCCGCCAGGGCCGCTCCGTGGTCCTCATTGATCCCACCCCTGCATCGGGTGCGACGTTCGCTGCCGCCGGGATGCTGGCTCCGGTGAGTGAGCTCCACTACCAGGAGGAAGACCTCCTGGAACTCATGCTGGAATCCTCGCAACTGTGGCCCGCTTTCATCCGGAGCGTCCAGGGCAGCGAATCAGCCACCGGATACCGCACGACGTCGACCATTGCCGTTGGTGCCGACGCCGCGGACCGTCGCGCGCTGGCAGACCTCCGCATCGTGCAGCAGGCCGCGGGGCTGCACGTGGAGCCCGTGTCATTGCGGGAAGCGCGTGAGCGTGAGCCTCTGCTGAGCCCACAGATCTCCTGTGCCTTCGACATACCAGCCGATCACCAGGTGGATCCTCGGCGCCTTGCACGATGCCTCCTGGAAGGATTGTCGGCCCACGGACCAAGTGATGCAACGTGGGTTTCCGGGGCTGAAGACGGTTTCGCCCTGCCGTTCCAAGCATCCCGGTTGCTCTGGGATGGGGACCGGGTCTCCGGGGTGGAACTGCATCCCGGCACCAAAACGGACTCCGGCGTCGTCGTTTTGGCTTCGGAGACTGTAGTGGCCTGCGGGCTGGATGCAGCAAGGATCGGCAATCTCCCCGAGGGCCTCAATCTGCCCCTGCGGCCCGTTTACGGCGACATTCTCAGGCTGCGCGTTCCCCAACACCTCCAGCCCCTGATCACATCCACCGTCCGGGGCATGGTCCGCGGGGTGCCGGTCTACATCGTGCCCCGGGATGATGGCACGGTGGTGATTGGAGCCACCCAGCGCGAGGACGGACTATCGGCATCCACCAATGCAGTGTCCGCCGGTGGCGTCTATCAACTGCTGCGGGATGCACAGGTGTTGGTGCCTGCAGTGGCGGAACTGGAACTGTTGGAAGCGACAGCCCGCGCACGGCCCGGGACTCCTGACAACGCACCATTACTGGGACGCGTTACTGGGCCCGAAGGCACTATCGACGGTCTCGTGATCGCAACCGGGTTCTTCCGCCACGGCGTCCTATTGACGCCTGTGGCCGCCAAAATCGTAGGCGGGCTGATCAGCGGCTCAGCCGACCCCCGATGGTCCATTTTCGGGCCCGATCGATTCACGGCAACGCGGGATCACCGCCTCCAACCAGCAATCAAGGACACACCATGAACATCAAACTCAACGGCTCCGACCACGCCGTGGCGGACGACGCATCAGTCAGCACGCTGGTCAGCGCCATCACAGGCCGCGTCCTGGACCACCGGGGACAGGCAGCCGACGGCGGCAAGCTGGGTGTCGCCGTCGCACGTAATTCCGAGGTAGTGCCGCGCAGCCAATGGGCAGCGACTGCGCTCGCCGATGGAGACGAACTCGAACTCGTGACCGCAGTCCAGGGAGGCTGAAAAATGACCGCAGCAAATACTGAGATCCGCACTGATGCTTTAGTGATCGACGGCGTCGAATTCGGCTCCCGCCTGATCATGGGTACCGGTGGTGCGCCGAGTCTGGATGGGCTGGGAGCAGCCCTCCTGGCGTCAGGAACGGAACTGACCACTGTGGCAATGCGGCGATACTCACCGGCCGAGACAGGTTCACTGTTTCAACTCCTGCTGGATCACAACATCCGGGTCCTGCCCAACACCGCTGGCTGTTTTACTGCCAAGGACGCAGTGATGACCGCAGAACTCGCCCGGGAGGCGCTGGAGACGGACTGGGTGAAGCTGGAAGTCATCGCCGATGAACATACGCTCCTTCCGGACGCGGTGGAACTCGTGGAGGCAACGGAACAGCTGGTGAACTGTGGCTTCAAGGTCTTCGCCTACACCAATGACGATCCTGTCCTTGCGTTGCGTCTGGACAACCTGGGTGCCACAGCAGTCATGCCCCTCGGCTCGCCTATTGGGACGGGGCTGGGCATCCTGAACCCGCACAACATCGAACTGATCGTGTCCCGGGCCTCCGTGCCGGTAGTGCTTGACGCCGGCATCGGGACCGCCTCTGATGCCGCGCTTGCCATGGAGCTGGGCTGCGATGCTGTCCTGCTGGCGACAGCCGTGACCCGTGCGCAGAATCCGGTGCAGATGGGCGAAGCCTTCAAACACGCGGTGATCGCCGGTAGGCTGGCCAAGCAGGCAGGCCGTATCCCGCGCCGGGAGCACGCCCTCGCGTCATCGGCCATGGAAGGCCGGGCAGAGTTCCTCTGAATGAAGGAGCCGTTGTGGCTGACAGGAGAGAGCCATTGACCCAGGCCGCTATGGAGGCCGCCCTCAAGGACCTTCCGGACTGGAAGCTCCAGGACGGCCTCGTGACGGTGTTCAAAACCTCGACGGCGGCGGACGCCTTGGCGCTCATTGCCGCCATTGGCCAGATCGCCGAGGAACAGAACCACCATCCGGATCTTGACTGGCGTTACAACAGGGTGTTCCTGCGTTACGTTTCCCACGACGCCGGCGGCCAGGTGACCCAACGCGACGTCGCTGCTGCGGCCGCCGTGAGCGAGACCGCAGCCGTATCCGGTGCTTTGGCGCAGCCGGATCGCTACCCAGGAGTTTGAACGGGACAGAAGGTTAAATGGCTCTGGCCATCACCCACGGGTGATGGCCAGAGCCATTTAAGACTGAACAGCGTCGTTTGAGAGCGACCAGCGCCTAGAGCCTCAGGGCTTTGGTGAGGGCGGCGGTGTCATGCTGGGTGCGCTTGCGGCCCAGAAAGACCACAACGGCAATCGCGATGCCCGTCCCCAACACGATAGGGAGGATCCAGGGGATCCAGGTCAGCCCGGGCTGGTAACCAAAGCCGGCCATGATGAAAGCTATCCAGCTCAGCACGCCCACGGTTGCCGAAACGCCCGCCGGCAATGCAATGCCGTACTTGCCGTGTCGCTTGTCATTTGCCCACACGATGAAGCCTGTAGCGATGGTGGCAAGAACCACCACAACGAGTGAAAGCATGGAGACTCCTTAGCGGCAGCTGTAGCCGGGAACCGCTAGAGTGCGCCGAAGCCGACGCGGCGGACTTCCTCGGCACCAATTTCAACGTAGCCCAACACGCTGCCGGGAACGATGATCTGGCGGCCCTTCTCATCCGTGAGCCACAGGTCCGAACCCTTGGAGATGGCCTCTCCGACGATCTTGGCTACAGCATCAGCATCGAGTGCGGATTCGAGCACAATTTCACGGCCAACATTCTGAATGCCGATCTTTACTTCCACAGCAAGGCCTCCAAGCCAATCAAGTTTTAAGTCAGTCCTCTATTTGTAGCCTAGGACTCTTTGGGGAATCGACTGATTCCGCGCCAAGCTAAACGATAGATCAGATCACTGGCTACATCGAGGTCCAGGTTTCCATCGGTTTCCAGCCAGTAGCGGGCGCTGACCTGCGCCATTCCTGCCAGTCCCCGGCCCAGGAGCTGTGCCTCCAGAGGAGGCAATTTGGTGTCCTCGGCGATGACGTGGGCCACGGCGTCGGCGAACGTTTTGTTGAACGTCTCCAAGCGCGAGCTGACATCGGGGTCATTAATGAGGTCAGACTCGAAAACCAGGCGGTGGGCTTGGTCGTCGTCGGCAATGAACCTGTAGTAGGCCCGCATGACTGCCTTCACGCGCTCTTTGTTATCCGTGGTGGAGTTCAGGGCGTTGAGCATCAAATCGGTCAGGGCGGCCAGGTGGCTGTCCAGCAGCGCCATGTACAACTCGCGCTTGGAAGGGAAGTGCTGATACAGGACCGGCTTGCTCACATGCGCTGTCTCGGCAATTTCGTCCATGGCTGCGCCGTGGAAGCCGTTGGAGACGAATACTTCCAACGCGGCGTTAAGCAGTTGTGCGCGGCGCTCGTCCCGGGGCAACCTCGCTGAACGCGTCGAACCAGTCCGTTCTTGCTTCGCTGGTGCTCCATCGTTTGCCCGTGTGCCGTCAGCCACAGTCTGCCGCCTTTCCTTTGCAGTTATGACCACTGTACCGGTGGGTAATATGACCGGGCGGCATCGGCAGGCATACATTGGGGTATGGCCTCAATTCTTGCTGCCCACCCCGCGCCCGCTGTCCTGCCACCCCTCGTTGAACCGACCGCCGCACTAACGCCGGCCGAGGTGGAACGGTACTCCCGGCATCTCATCATTCCGGAAATCGGCGCTCTGGGCCAACGCAGGCTTAAGAATGCGAAAGTTCTTGTCATCGGTGCCGGCGGGCTGGGATCTCCAGCATTGCTGTACCTCGCTGCGGCGGGCGTAGGAACCCTGGGAATCGTCGACGACGACGACGTAGACCTCAGCAACCTGCAGCGTCAGGTCATCCACGGCGTCAACGACGTCGGCACGCCGAAAATCGAATCTGCGCGGAAGGCCATTGCGGAGCTGAACCCTTTGGTCGATGTTGTCCTGCACAACGTCCGCCTTGACTCCTCGAATGCCTTGGAACTGTTCGCGGATTACGATCTCATCCTGGACGGCGCGGACAACTTTGCCACCCGCTACCTGGTCAACGACGCCGCCGCGATTTTGGGCAAGCCGTACGTCTGGGGCTCCATCTTCCGGTTCGACGGCCAAGTCAGCGTCTTCTGGGCCGAGCACGGCCCAACCTACCGTGACCTCTACCCTGAAGCCCCGCCTGCCGGCTCAGTGCCCTCATGCGGTGAGGGCGGAGTCTTCGGTATGTTGTGTGCCGCCGTTGGCTCCCTCATGGTGACTGAGGCAGTCAAGCTGATTACCGGCGTCGGCCGTTCCCTGCTTGGCCGGGTAGCGTTGTTCGACGCCCTTGGGGGCAGCTGGCGCGAAATCAAAGTCTCCAAGGATCCTGAAGCGGAGCCCATCACTGAACTCGTGGATTATGAAGCATTCTGTGGGGTGACTCCGGTTGCTGCTACTGACCAGGAGCACACCGTCACCGCGAAAGATCTCGCCCGGATGCTGGCCGAGCGGGAAGCTGGTGAACGCGACTTTGAATTGGTGGACGTCCGCGAGTCCGGCGAGCACAGCATCGTGAACATCGACGGCTCCGTCCTCATCCCGCAGGGCCGGATCCTCTCAGGCGAGGCTTGGATCGAATTGCCGCAGGACAAGGACATCGTGTTCCACTGCAAGGCCGGTACGCGCTCTGCTGCCGTCCTGGAGGCGGCACAGAAGGCCGGCTACACGCGCGTCAGCCATCTCGACGGCGGTATCCTCGCCTGGGTCCGCGACGTCGAGCCCGAAAAGCCTGTTTACTAGTCGTTCCCCACCCGCGCCTGATCTGTGCGAAGCTCAAGCATGAGCGGAGAATTTACAGAAACGCCCCAACACCCCATCGGCTCAGGTTTTGGGCATGGCTCAACTGCCATGGAAGTAGTCGAAGGCCTTGACTTGACGGGTAAGACGGCAATTGTCACTGGCGGTTATTCCGGGCTTGGACTGGAGACTGTGAGGGCTTTGGCCTCCGCCGGGGCGACCGTTACCGTTCCGGCGCGCAGGCTCGAACACGCACAGAAGGTACTGGCAGATGCAGGTTTGGCGGACGCCGTGGAAGCGGACGCCCTGGACCTCGCCGACCAAGCTAGCGTCAGGGCCTTCGCAGCGCGCTACCTTGACCGGCACGACACCCTGGACATCCTGATAAACAACGCAGCGATCATGGCAAGCCCAGAGCATCGCGTTGGGCCTGGCTGGGAGGCACAGTTCGCCACGAACCACTTGGGGCATTACACGCTGGTCAACCTTTTGTGGCCTGCACTGCTCGCCTCCGGGAACGCGAGGGTTGTGTCCCTTTCGTCCACCGGCCACAAGCTCTCACCCCTCCGCTTTGACGACATCAATTTCACCTCAGGCTATGACAAGTGGCGCGCCTACGGGCAGGCCAAAACCGCGAATTCGCTCTTCGCCGTGGAGCTGGACCGCTTGGGCCGGGATTCAGGGGTCCGTGCTTTCGCAGTCCACCCCGGAGGGATCATGACCGAACTCCAACGCCACCTGCCTAAAGAAGAAATGGTGGCTGCGGGGTGGATGGACGCGGAAGGAAACCTCCGGGAAGGTTTCAAGACGCCGGAGCAAGGGGCTGCGACGTCTGTCTGGGCTGCGACGTCCCCGGCTTTGGCTGGCATGGGCGGTGTCTACTGCGAGGACTGTGACATTGCTGAACCAACGGACAAGGAATCGCCCCTGGCAAGGTACAGGGGAGTCGACGGACACGCGATTGACAGGGCGGATGCCCGGAAGTTGTGGGAACTATCCGCTGAGCTGACAGGCGTGAACGCCTTCGGCTGAAAGCATCGCTGGAGCCCCGTGCGCATTCCGATGGAGACGGGTTTTCAGGCGCTTTCGGAGCGGAGTTGCTCGTGGTCTACGGGGCATTCTGCAGCAGCAGGAGCCTGGGGCTGCTCCACTTGGATGCCGTACAAGGCTTCCAGGGCGGCCACGTAGTCATCTTGTTGTCCGTTGGCAGCAAGTTCGCGGGCGCGCACCGTTGGAATGTGCAGGAGCTGCTTGACCATTCGGCGCAGCGCAAACTCCACCTCTTCGGCAGCGGCGGTGCAACCGTGGCGGGCGCGGACTTTTTCCATCTCAGCGTCCAGCACATTCATGGTGTGGCGCCGCAGGGCAACGATCGCGGAGTCCACGGAGCGGGATTCGCGTTCGGCTTCAAATGCCGATGCAGCGCCATTGACGATCTCGCTGGCATGGGACAGGGATTCCGCCTGTTCCTGGGGTGCAGCCAGACGTACGGACTCAAGCGTGAGGAGTTCGACGCCGTCGAGCTCGCCTACTGCGGGGTCGAAGTCATGGGTGAGCGCGAGATCGATCGCGATGAGTGTTTTACCGGAATTTGCCCTGACCCGGGCAAGATCCTCGGCTTCAACGCGCGTGTCCGAACCGCTGCATCCGATCATGACGTCGGCTGCGGCAACCGCAGCCGGAAGGCTGTCGGCGTCGAGCGCTGTGCCCCCGCGGGTAGCGACGAAGCCCTCGGCGCGGCCTGAGGAAGAGTAGACGGAAACATCGGTGCATCCGCGTTCGCGGAGCAAGGACATGGTGGCGCCGGCGTAGGCGCCCGTTCCGAAGACGACTACCTTCTTGGCAGACCAATCGTCACTGTCAGAGAGGTCCGTTGCCAGATCCAAGGCTACAGAGACGATGGAAAGGCCGCGCGAGCCGAGGGCCGTTTGGGCGCCAACGTCTTTTGCGGTCTTGGATGCAGCCTGGAAGAGGCGGACGAGTCCAGAACTCGCAGTGCCTTCCTGCTGAGCGGTGATCAGGGCCCGGCGGACCTGGCCGGCTATTTCGCGTTCGCCCACCACGGCAGAGTCCAAGCCGGCGCTTACAGCGAAGAGGTGCCGCGTGACGTCAGGTCCCGTGTGCGTGCTGAAGGAGCGGGACACGAGTTGTTCGTTGAGGCCGCTCAATTCGCTGATCTGGGAAACCAGGGCCGACCGGGCGGCTTCGAGGCCTGCTCCGTTGGCTGTTTCGCCGTAGATCTCATAGCGGTTGCAGGTTGCCAGGACTACCGCGCCGGAGACCATCGGGGATCCGGAGAGGGCCGAAGAGGCAAGCTCAGAGGAACCGTTGCTCAGCTGAGCAACGGTTTCGAGGTCGATGTCGGCGTGTGTAGCCACCAATGAGAAAAGAACCACAGCAACCCAATCATAGCTTTTTCGCAGGCCGGTAGAACAATGCGGCGCAGTGGGAATTCACACGCGGTTCTGTGATCCCCGCCACTCCACCGGTTGGAGGGGTAGGACGTGACAGCCTGTCGTTATCTTTTGGCCGGGATTTTCGGCACAATCAAAGGCATGACTTCTAGCGCGGCAGCATCCAATAGTACGGCCACCAACGCCCCTGCAGGCGAACCTGCCGGCAAACTTGGCGCGGATCACCCGTTGATGGACGGCCGTACGTCGGACTCCCCGCTCATCACCGCCTACCGGGGCGGCAAGCCGTCACGCAGGCCGGTATGGTTCATGCGCCAGGCTGGCAGGTCCCTGCCGGAATACCTGAAGGTCCGCGAGGGCGTTGCCATGCTGGACTCGTGCCTGCGTCCCGAACTGGCCGCGGAGATCACCCTGCAGCCGGTTCGCCGCCACGACGTGGATGCCGCCATCTTCTTCTCCGACATCGTTATCCCGCTGAAGCTCGCAGGCGTTGGCGTGGACATCGTTCCGGGCGTGGGTCCGGTCCTGGACAAGCCCGTACGGACAGCCGCCGATGTAGCTGCCCTTCCCAAGCTGACCTGGGAAGCACTTGAGCCCATCCGCGAAGCCGTTCGCCTGACGGTGGCGGAACTGGGTAAGACTCCACTCATCGGGTTCGCCGGCGCGCCGTTCACGCTCGCCGCCTACATGGTCGAAGGGAAACCTTCGCGGGACCACCTCGGCCCCCGGACCATGATGCACGCGGACCCCGAAACCTGGACAGCCCTCGCCAACTGGGCAGCGGATGCTTCCGGAATGTTCCTTCAGGCACAGCTTGAGGCCGGGGCGTCAGCCGGACAGCTCTTTGACTCCTGGGCTGGGTCCTTGGGCCTGGCTGATTACGCCAAGTACGTCGCTCCTGCATCGGCGCGGGCGCTGGAGCACGTGCGCGGGCTGGGTGCCCCGCTGGTGCACTTCGGTACCGGCACGTCCGAGCTCCTTGTCGCCATGCGCGACGTCGGTGTGGACGTTGTGGGAGTGGACTACAGGCTGCCGCTGGATGAGGCCAACCGCCGTTTGGGTGGCACGGTGCCGCTCCAGGGCAACGTTGACCCCGCCCTTCTCCCGGCCCCGTGGGAGGTCCTGGAAGCGCATGTCCGCGAAGTCATAGCCGCGGGCTCTCACGCTCCAGGCCACGTGGTGAACCTGGGCCACGGCGTGCCCCCGGAGACGGACCCGGGTGTCCTGACGCGGGTCGTGGAGCTCATCCACTCGATCCCTGCAGAGTAGGACGCATGCGCGGGGGACACGTCCACGGCAAGACGAAGGAAGCAGCCACAACGCAACCATCGCCTAGGCCTACCGCTGTCGTGATCGGTGGCGGCATTTCCGGCCTTCTGGCTGCGCGGGAACTGGCAATGGCGGGAACCTCGGTGACGATCCTCGAGGCGAGCGAGGCTTGGGGTGGTTGCGTCGGAAGACACACGGTAGCCGGCTTGTCATTGGACAGCGGGGCCGAGTCCTTTGCTACGCGGTCCACGGCAGTCGCCGATCTGGCGCGCGAACTCGGGCTGGAGGGCCAGATCGTTTCCCCGCACCCGGGCGGCGCCTGGGTGCAGTTACCGGATGGGCCGCAAGAGCTGCCCAAGACTGGAATTCTTGGTATCCCGGCCAGTCCTTGGGACCCCGAAGTGAGGCGTTCGCTTGGCCTCTCCGGAGCCCTGCGTGCATCCCTGGACCGCTGGCTGCCCGCTTCGCTTGGCACAACACCTGAGGTCACCAGCGTGTCCTCACTGGTCCGCGCCCGCATGGGCAAAAAGGTCCTGGAGCGGCTGGTTGCTCCGGTGGTGGGTGGCGTTCACTCCGCCGATCCCGGCCTCTTGGACGTCGACATGGTGGCCCCGGGCCTCCGCGTCGGCCTGAAGAAGCACGGGTCCTTGGCTGCTGCTGTTGCTGCCCAGCGCAAGGCAGCCCCCGGCTCTGGTGCCGGGCCCGCGAAAGCGGGTTCCGCCGTCGGCGGCTTGAAGGGTGGCATGAACACCTTGATTTCCGCGCTGGTTAAGGACCTCCGGGACCGCGGCGTGGACATGCTGAGTGGAAAGCGCGCTGACAGCGTATCGAAAACGAGCAACGGCTGGCGGGTCACCGCCGGTGACGCCACGTACGACGTCGGTCGGCTGGTAGTAGCGCTCGATGGTCCCGCTGCCGTGGGGCTCCTGGAAACGGCGGTACCGGAACTGTCCGGCCTGCGGCCTGCTCCCGGACCCTTGGTGAGCTTGGTGACGATGGTTGTCGACCTTCCCGAACTGGACCGACGGCCCCGTGGCACCGGAATCCTGGTGGCCCCCCAGACCCCGGGTATCCGGGCTAAGGCCTTGACGCATGCCACTGCCAAATGGGATTGGCTGGCAGAGGAGGCCGGGCCGGGCACGCACGTCCTGCGCCTTTCCTATGGCCGCCGTGAGGATGCCGATGGGGGAGCGCCGGATGTTGTCATGGACGATGAAGAGTTGCTGGCCGCAGCGCTCGATGATGCTTCCGCGTTGTTGACGGTCCCCGTTACGCGCGCGGACATTGTTGATTGGGATGTGGTTCGCTGGGCAGGTGCCTTGCCGTTTGCCGCCGTCGGTCATAAACAGCGCGTAGAGCAGGTCCGGAAGGTGTGCGCCGCAGCCGATGGCCTAACGGTAGTTGGTGGTTGGTTGGCAGGTAATGGCCTTGCCGCAGTGGTGGCGGATACCCGCTCGCAGCTCGCCCAAGGCAGCAGAGATAATCACCCAATTTCGTGATTTGTGTCACTTCTACGTCTTGTAGAAGTGATCCGTTTCGACTTAGTGGCTAGCACGGGGCAAACTTGAACCATGAGCCACACTTCTGCCGAATCTGTCACTAAAACTGCTGGAACCGAAGAGCAGTTCTTTACGCTCTGGACCGTCTTCAAGCGCTCAGCCGACGTCCTGCGCAGCGGCGATGCTGCCCAGGAATTTGAAGCCCTTGAAGGGAAGCTCGCCGAAGAAGGCGTGACCCTGCGAGGCAGCTACGACGTTTCCGCCATGCGCTCGGATGCCGACATCATGGTGTGGCTCCACGGATCCAAGCCGGAAGACCTTCAGTCAGCCGTGCGTTCCATTCGCCGCAGCAAGCTCTTCGCCGGCACCGAGATCGTCTGGTCCGCCATGGGTGTCCACAGGGAAGCCGAGTTTGCCAAGAGCCACGTCCCGGCCTACGCGAGGGGCGTTGAGCCCAGCACCTGGCTGTGCGTTTATCCGTTCGTCCGCTCCTACGAGTGGTACCTGCTTCCCGCGGAAGAACGCGGAAAGATGCTGCGCGACCACGGAATGCTGGGTCGGGAGTTCCCGCAGGTCATATCCAACACTGTTTCCTCGTTCGCGCTGGGTGACTGGGAGTGGATCCTGGGCCTGGAGGCACCTGAACTCGTCGACCTCGTTGACCTCATGCGCCACCTTCGCGCAACCGACGCCCGCAACCATGTCCGCGAAGAAATTCCGTTCTACACAGGCCGCCGCGTGACTGCTGCCGAGATCGCAGAGGTCCTCGCATGAGTGGCCTTGGTGTCTCCACCATCCCCAACGAAGTCACCGAGCGTGGCCGCCAGGAAGCAAAACAGTACGACGCAGTGCTGCTCGCATCCTTTGGTGGTCCTGAAGGCCAGGAAGATGTCATTCCCTTCCTCCGCAACGTCACCCGTGGCCGTGGCATCCCGGATGAACGCCTTGAAGAGGTCTCCCACCACTACCGCGCGTTTGGGGGTATCAGCCCCATCAACCAGCAGAACCGTGAACTGAAGGCCGCGATCGAGGCCGAGCTGGCTAAACGCGGCATTGAGCTTCCGGTCTTGTGGGGTAACCGGAACTGGGACCCGTACATCGCTCCGGTCCTGCAGGATGCCTACGACGCCGGCCACCGCCGGATCCTGATGCTCACCACCAGCATCTACTCCTGTTACTCCAGCTGCCGCCAATACCGCGAAGATATTGGCATCGCCCTCACCGAAACGGGTCTGGACGGCAAGCTCGAGGTGGACAAGATCCGCCAGTACTTCGACCACCCCGGCGTTGTGCAACCTTTCCTTGAAGGCACCGCAGCCGGTCTCGAAGAAATCCGCGGCAAGCTGACCGCTGCCGGCGAATCCGATCCCGATTCAAAAATCCGGGTCTTGTTTGCCACCCATTCCATTCCCACGCGCGACGCCGAAGCAGCCGGAAGCTCCGAGGACGAGCCGCGCGAATTCGCAGAAGGATCTGCCTACGCGGCACAGCACCTGGCAAACGCCCAGGCCATCATGGATGCCGTTGCCCCGAACGTGGCTTGGGACCTCGTGTACCAATCCCGCTCCGGCGCGCCGCACATTCCTTGGCTGGAACCGGACATCAACGATCACCTCGAAGAAATCGCCCCCGAAGGCGTACGCGGCGTGGTGATCGTTCCCCTCGGCTTCGTCAGTGACCATATGGAGGTTGCCTGGGACCTGGACACCGAAGCCCTGGAGACCTGCAGGAACCTGGAGATGGAAGCCACCCGCGTCCCCACCCCGGGAACGCACGCGGCCTTTGTTTCCGGTCTGGTTGACCTGATCTGTGAACGCACAGTGGATAACAACATCGCCGATCGTCCCCACGTTACGGACCTTGGTCCTTGGTACGATGTCTGCCGCCCCAATTGTTGCGAAAACTTCCGGGGAGCAAAGCCGGTTATTGCCGAGGTCGGTTCCACTATCGGCGTTGGGCACGACGCTTACACCTCCTCGGAGGTCGGCAAGTGACCATCCGCATTGGCACCCGGGCCAGCAAGCTTGCGCTGACCCAGACCCAGCAGACGGCCGATCGGCTGGCAGCTGTTGGCGGATTCCCGGTGGAATTGGTGCATATCAAGACCGAGGGCGACGTCAAGACCGGCTCGCTGTCACAGATGGGCGGGACGGGTGTCTTCGTGGCGGCCCTGCGCGATGCCTTGCTTGCTGAAACCTGCGATGTCGCTGTTCATTCTTTGAAGGACCTGCCCACGGGGGCTGCAGTTGGTCTGAGCATCGCGGCTACTCCCAAGCGCGTGGATGTCAGGGATGTGTTGTGTGCCCGGGATGGCCTCACCCTTGCGGAATTGCCCGGTGGCGCCAAGGTAGGTACGGGTTCACCCCGGCGTGCTGCGCAGCTAAGGGCTGCCCGGCCTGACATTGAGGTGCTGGATATCCGTGGCAACGTGGACACGCGCCTGGGACGCGTCCCCGGGCTTCCCGGCAACGCCACCGACGAAGTTGTTCCCGGCAAGTCCTGCGACTTGGACGCCGTTGTGCTCGCAGCGGCTGGGCTGGAACGGATGGACCGGCTGGACACCGTGAGTGAGTTCTTCGAGACCGATGTCATGTTGCCTGCCCCGGGCCAAGGCGCACTGGCCATCGAATGCCGTACGGAGGATGCCCCGCACGTGGAAGGCCCCAATGGTGTTCTCGCCCAGGCTCTAGCTGCATTGAACGACGACGACACCCGGCTTGCCGTGACAGCTGAACGTGCCGTCCTGGCCCGGCTGGAAGCGGGTTGTGCCGCGCCGGTGGGCGCTTATGCCTTCAGGAAGGGCAGCATGCTGCATCTTGAAGCTGTTGTCTGCGCCGTTGACGGCACCAAGACAGTTCGCGAGAAGAAAGCCACCGATGGCCTGACCGAAGTAGGGGCGACGTTGCTCGGCATCGAAGTTGCGGAGCTCCTGCTCGCTGCTGGTGCCGCGGAGATCGCGGATCTTGCAGCGTCCTGATGTGACTCAAGCATCGGCTTTGGCAGGTCGGCGGGTCCTGATTACCAGGAGCGCCGACCGTGCCCGGCCACTTGCTTCGCTCCTGCACACGCTCGGAGCGGAGCCGTTGGTGCTTCCCCTCATCGATTTCGAGCGGGCTGAGGACCAGGCTTCCCTCGACGCCGCCCTGGACCAGCTGTCCGCTGGATATTTTGACTGGATGGTGATCAGCAGCATCACCACCGTGCGCGTCCTGCTCGAAAAGGCTGCGGAGCGTGGCACGCTTCCGGTAGATCTCGTGCCATCCCGGACCCGCGTGGCCACGATCGGGCCATCATCACGGCGGATCCTGGAAGCTATCGGCCTGACCGTCTCGCTGGCGCCCACTGACATGCAATCCGCCGAAGGCCTTCTCGCCTTATGGGAACCGGCACCTGCGCGTGTTCTTCTCCCGCAAGCAGATATCGCAGGCCCCGGTCTGCGTGACGGATTGGCCGCCAAGGGCGCAGACGTAGCGTCCGTGACCGCCTATCACACGGTGGACTATCCGGCCCGGACGGGACTGCGCCTCGAAGCCGAACTGCCCGCCGTCGTCTTGCATTCCGGCAATTCTGCGTTCGCCAGTTCTGCCTCCGGCACTGTTGGTTCCCGTAGCGGACAGCCGCAGGAAATGACTCCCTCGGAAGCCCGCGCGGCCATTGACGCCGGGATGCTCGACGCCGTCGTGGCCGCTTCCCCCAGTGCCGCCCGGCGGATTGCGCAGACCCTTCTGCCCTTGGGCAGGTGCCGATTCATAGCCATTGGCCGTCCGACGGCGGCAGAGGCCGCCCACCTCGGAATCACCGTCGGAGCCACGGCCAAAGAACCTACCCCGGACGGCATCGCGGCCGCCTTGGAAACAGTATTCGCCAATGAAGGGAACCCCAGATGAGCTTTCCAAACCACCGTCCCCGCCGCTTGCGCACAACCCCGGCGATGCGCAGGCTTACGGCAGAAACACGTCTGGCCCCGGCAGACCTCATACTTCCGGCCTTCATCCGTGAGGGCCTCAGCGAGCCCAGCCCGATTAGTTCAATGCCCGGCGTCGTCCAGCACACCACTGACACCCTCAAGCGCGCAGCTGCGGAAGCCGTGGAGCTTGGGGTGGGCGGCATCATGCTGTTCGGCGTACCAGAGGTTCGGGACGCACGGGGCACGGCATCCTTGGACCCGGAAGGTGTCCTGAACAAGGCCATCCGGGACGTTAAGGCCGAAGTAGGCGATGACCTCGTGATCATGGGCGATGTCTGCCTGGACGAATTCACCGACCACGGACACTGCGGCGTCCTGGATGCCGAAGGATACGTGGACAACGATGCCACCCTGGAGATCTACGGTCAGATGGCCATTGCCCAGGCGGAGGCGGGCGCCCATGTGTTGGGACCTTCGGGCATGATGGACGGACAAATCGCCGTCATCCGCCAGGCTTTGGAGGATTCGGGCCACAAGAACACCGTTGTCCTGGCCTATGCGGCCAAGTACGCCTCAGCTTTCTACGGCCCGTTCCGTGAAGCGGTGGACTCCCAGCTGAAGGGCGATCGCCGAACCTACCAAATGGACGCAGCCAACCGTCGCGAAGCCATTCTCGAAGTGGAATTGGACCTTGAAGAAGGCGCTGACATGGTCATGGTCAAGCCAGCCATGAGCTACCTCGACATCCTCGCGGATATTGCGGCAATGAGCCCCGTACCCGTCTCGGCCTACCAAATCTCGGGGGAGTACGCCATGATCGAAGCGGCAGCTGCCAACGGCTGGATCGATCGGCGCGGCGCCATCACGGAGTCCGTGCTGGGCATCAAGAGGGCCGGAGCCGATACCGTCCTGACCTACTGGGCCTCCGAACTGGCAGGCTGGCTGAAGGAGTCCTGATGACCGCAGTGCCTTCCGAATCGGAATTTCCATCTGCATCCAGGGCTGACTCCGACCCCACCGCACCCGTGGGCGCCGCCGAGATCCTGCTCGGCCTGAACACCTTCGGGGACGCAGGCCTCGATGCCGACGGTAACCCGAAGGAGCACGCCCAGGTTCTGCGGGAGTTGCTTGAGGAAGCAAAGCTGGCTGACGCCCTGGGCATTCATGCTTTTGGCGTGGGAGAGCATCACCGCCGCGATTTTGCCGTATCTGCTCCCGAGGTCTTCCTCGCGGCAGCTGCCGCAGTGACATCCCGCATTCGGCTCGGATCGGCCGTGACAGTACTTAGTTCGGATGATCCGATCCGGGTCTTCCAACGTTTCGCCACCGTTGACGCAATCTCCAACGGCCGGGCCGAGGTCATGTTGGGCAGGGGCTCATTTATTGAGTCCTTCCCATTGTTCGGACTGGACCTTGCGGACTACGACGTCCTTTTCGAAGAAAAGCTTGAGCTCTTTGACAAAGTAAGGGCCCAGAAGCCGGTTCATTGGGAAGGGCGGACCCGCCCCAACGTGAACGGACTCCAGGTTTACCCGCGTTTGCAGCACCATTTGCTGCCGGCATGGATAGGTGTGGGTGGGACACCCGAATCTGTGTTGCGGTGTGCGGAATATGGCTATCCGATTATCTTCGCGATCATCGGGGGAGAGCCCCGCCGTTTCGCTCCCCTTGTCAATCTTTATCGCGACGCAATGGCCAAATACGGTCACTCGATGCGACAGATCGCAACACACTCACCCGGCTTCATTGCAGACACTGACCAGGATGCCCGGGAAGAACTCTTTCCGCATTGGCTCGAGCAGCGCAACAGAATCGGGGCCGAGCGCGGCTGGGGTCCGGGAAACCGGGGGGAATTCGACGCAATGTGCGGCCCGGAGGGCGCTCTCTATGTGGGTTCTCCCGAGACTGTGGCCCGGAAAATCGCCCTGCTTAAGCGCAACCTCGGCGTGGACCGCTTCGACCTCAAATACAGCAACGGCACCCTGCCGCACGGATCCATGATGCGCTGCATCGAGTTGTACGGCACTGAAGTGGCCCCACGGGTCGCTGAGCTGCTGGCGGACGCCTCATAACTGCGCTTCTGAATCACCGAAAGACGCTTCTGAATGACTGAAAGAATAGGAACCATGACTTCAAACACCCCTGTGTCCGACCAGCTTTTTGATCGTGCCCAGTCCTTGATGCCCGGCGGAGTGAATTCGCCCGTGCGTGCTTTCGGATCCGTTGGCGGCACTCCGAAATTCATGGTTTCGGCCAAGGGCGCGTACCTCACTGACGCTGATGGCAAGGAATACGTGGATCTTGTCTGCTCGTGGGGCCCGGCCCTGCTTGGCCATGCCCACCCCGCCGTGCTCGACGCCGTACACGCTGCTGTGGACCGCGGCCTGTCCTTCGGAGCATCCACCCCGGCTGAGGCCAACCTCGCCGAGATCGTGAAAGAGCGCGTGTCCGCCGTCGAACGCCTGCGCATGGTGTCCACGGGCACTGAGGCCACGATGACGGCGGTTCGCCTCGCCCGTGGCTTCACCGGCCGCAACCTGATCATCAAGTTTGCAGGGTGCTACCACGGCCATCTGGACGGCCTACTGGCAGCCGCAGGTTCCGGCCTCGCGACGTTGGCCCTCCCGGGTTCGGCCGGCGTCACGGCAGCCACCGCCGCTGAGACACTTGTTTTGCCTTACAACGACCTCACAGCTGTCGAAGCTGCCTTCGCCAAGCACGGCAACAACATCGCGGCCGTGATTACCGAAGCTGCCCCGGCAAACATGGGTGTTGTGACCCCGGGCGAGGGCTTCAACGCTGGGCTGTCCCGCATCACCGCGGAACACGGGGCGCTCCTCATCCTCGACGAAGTCCTCACCGGTTTCCGGACTGGTTACGCCGGCTACTGGGGACTCACGGGCCGTCAGGAAGGATGGGCGCCGGACCTGCTGACCTTCGGCAAGGTTATTGGAGGGGGAATGCCGACGGCGGCCCTCGGCGGACGTGCCGACGTCATGGATTACCTTGCACCCGTGGGTCCGGTGTACCAGGCAGGCACGCTGTCAGGAAACCCTGTGGCCATGGCTGCCGGTGTCGCAACGCTTACCCATGCCACGCCTGACGTCTATGCCTATGTGGACGCCCGCTCGCTGGAGCTGTCCGCCGCTCTTTCGTCCGCCCTTGATGCAGAAGGCGTGGACCACTCCATCCAGCGTGCAGGCAACCTGTTCTCGGTTGCGTTCGGTACCTCCACCCACGGCGTGCACAACTACGACGACGCCCAGGGCCAGCAAGCTTACCGCTACGCACCGTTCTTCCATTCGATGCTTGACTCCGGCGTCTACTTGCCGCCGTCAGTCTTCGAGGCCTGGTTCCTGTCCGCGGCTCATGACGACGCTGCCATGAACAGGATCGTTGACGCACTCCCGGCTGCTGCGAAGGCTGCAGCCGCCGCGATCGCCTAAGTCAAGGACAACGCGGCGCCCCGGCCGGCTGGTCGAAGCAGGCTGGGGCACTGCGACTTCCCGGGGTAGGCTCGTAAGGGAAACCCAACCCCAACGAATTCACGGTTTACCATGCGCAGAATCCAGTCAATTGCATCCCTTGGTGTAAGGGCCGCGGCGGCCGGAATCCTGGTCACTATGGTGCCTGGTTGCTCAAGCGGAAATGAAACCGCGAGCCCCACAACTGCACCGGTTTCGCCGTCTGCAATTACCCCCTCGCCGACGAATACCCCTGTTCCGGGCAAGGCCACGTCCAGGGCGTCGAGCCAGCCCAAGGACTCCCCGGCACCTTCGGCAGCACCTACCCCCGAAGCAATGTCCACGGCGCAACAACAGCTGGCCAGGCTAAGCCTCGAGCAACGTGTTGGGCAGCTCTTCATGGTTGCCGCGAAGGCGACGGGTGCGGAGCCGGGCACCATGGAAGCACTCACCAAATACCACGCAGGGAACGTCTACTTGAGTGGTCGCAGCAAGGCCGGGACTGCTGCCACAGCTGCCGTCGTGGCGTCCCTCACCGGGACGGTTTCCGCTGAAACTACCGGTGGGCTGCCTCTTTTCGTGGCCACTGACCAGGAAGGTGGATACGTCCAGGTCCTGGCTGGTCCGGGTTTCTCCGCCATCCCTGCCGCGTTGGCGCAGGCCGGGGCTGGTCCCGTGAAGCTGCGGGCAGACGCCACTGTTTGGGGGAAGGAACTCCGTAGCGCTGGCGTCAACGTCAATCTGGCTCCGGTCCTTGATACTGTGACGAGCCCTGGGTTCGCGCCATCCAATGCGCCCATCGGACAATTCCAACGCGAGTATGGATATGTACCGGGGCAAGTGTCCAACCTCGGAAACGCTTTTGCCCAAGGCATGAAGGATGCCGGGGTTGCACCGGTCGTGAAGCACTTCCCAGGTCTCGGCCGGGTAGTTCCCAACACCGATGTCAGCCAGAACGTCAGGGACACTGAAACTACGCGGAATGACCCTGCCCTGGAGCCATTTCGGACAGCCATTACGAACGGCGTGCAATGGGTCATGGTGTCCAATGCCTACTACGACCAAATCGACCCCGCCAACATCGCGCCGTTCTCACCCGTGGTCATGGGGCAGATGCTTCGCGGCGACGCTGGCTTCAAAGGCATTATCCTCTCGGATGACGTCTGTAGTGCAGCACAGTTGAAGCCGTGGACCACCGCGGACCGCGCTATCAACTTCTTCGCAGCGGGCGGCACGATGCTGGTATGCGCGGACCCGGGAAGCATCCCCGCGATGTATGGCGCCGTCCTCCAGAAAGCGCAGTCCGAGCCGGATTTCCGCAATAAGGTGGACGCTGCGGCCCTGACGGTGTTGTCTGTGAAACTCGGGAAGTAATGCTGGAAATAAGATAAGGGGGCGGAGACTGGCTGGTGCCCCGCCGCCATTGCGCTTAATGCAGGAAACCCCGCATCCCTGACTTTCACCACTAGGGCGAAGGTCTGGAGGCGGGGTCTGCTGTTTGGCTGCCTTGCGGGGACTAGAGGACGTCCGAGAGGAAGCCTTGGAGCCGCTCTGTCCGGGGGTCGTTGAACAGCTGCTCCGGCGGACCGGATTCCACAACTACGCCAGCGTCCATGAACGTCACCACGTCTGAGACATTGCGGGAGAAGCCCATCTCATGGGTAACCACCACCATGGTCATGCCTCCCTGTGCAAGATCGGTCATCAGGGCAAGTACGCCCTTGACGAGTTCCGGGTCCAGCGCGGAAGTGGCCTCATCGAAAAACATGACCTCGGGCTTCATGGCAAGCGCACGGGCAATGGCTACGCGCTGTTGCTGTCCACCCGAAAGATTGGCAGGGCGGGCATCGGCCCTGTGCTTGAGGCCCACCAGGTCCAGTTGGGCCAAGGCTTCCTCACGCGCCTGTTCCTTGGACATTCCGCGAATCTTACGCAGCGCCAGGGAGATGTTCTCGGCCACCGTCTTGTGGGGGAAGAGATTGAACTGCTGGAACACCATGCCGATACGACGCCGGAGCTCGTCGGGATTGTCCTTGAGGACGGAACGTCCATCCAACAGGATGTCGCCCTGGTCAGGTTCGATGAGCCGGTTCATCACACGGAGCAGCGTTGACTTGCCTGAACCCGAGGGACCGATGACCGAAGCCGTGGTGCCCTTCTCAACGTGCAGGTCAATGCCCCGCAGGACATGGTTGGTGCCGAACGACAAATGGATGTTCTTTGCCGTCAACGTTCCGGATGTAAATTCGCTCATGCGTGGGCTCCCTTCCCGACGACCGCCGCGGCATCGTCCGGTTCTTTCTTTTCAGGCCTGCCTGAACGGAAGCGGGCATCAATCCAGTTCACGAAGTGCGTGAGCGGAATAGTGAGTACCAGGTAGAAGATGGCCGCAGCCACATAGGGCGAGAGGTTGCCGCTGGTCGCAGCCGCGTCCTTGCCGATCTGGAAGATCTCGCGCTCCGTAGCCAGCAGGCCCAGGAGGAAGACGAGGGAGGATTCCTTGATCAGGGCAATGAATTGGTTAACCAACGCAGGAAGCACCCGGCGGATGCCTTGGGGAACCACTACCAAGCGCATGGAAGCGCCGTAGCCGAACCCCAAGGCGCGGGACGCTTCGAGCTGTCCCTTGTCCACGCTCTGGATACCGGATCGGAAGATCTCGCCGATGTAGGCCCCCGACATCAAAGACAGCGCTGCGATGGCCATAGGGTAGGGGCTCGTGGAACCGGTCAGTTCACGGATGATGGGGCCAAAGCCGAATCCGATGACCAGAATGGTCAACACGGGCGGAAGTCCGCGGAGGACGTCCGTATAGATGCGTGCAATCCACCGGGCCGGGGCGTTCCGGGAAATCCCCATCAGGGCCAGGGCCATGCCCAGCAGGGTCCCGATAATGCCCGAAATGATAGCGAGCACCAGGGTGTTCGGCAGGCCGACGGCGAACATCTTGGGTACGACTTCGCCCATCGCCTCCCAGTCAAGGAAGGTGTCAGAGAGTTGCTTGAGGATATCCATGGAACGCCCGGGTTACTTGGCCGGAATCTGGACGGCCTTGCTGCCCGGCTTCCAGCCCTGCGGAGTCTGCTCGGCCGCGGTGGGACGGTCGGTGTACCACTGGGAGGTGAGCTTGGTCCACGTACCGTCAGCAATGACGGCGTCCAGGCCGGCGTTCAGCGCATCGAGGAGCGGCTGGTTGTCCTTGTTCACGGCGTAGGCCGTGAAGTTCTGCGTGTTGACAACCTTTTCGGCGATCTTGGTGCCGTCGCCGTCCTTGACCTGGCCGGAAGCCTGCTGGGAGGGGGCCACCCAAGCGTCGATCTGACCGTTCTTCACGTTGCCATAAACGGTGTTGTAGTCAGGGAAACGCACGGGCTCGAGCTTGAGAGTGTTCGTGACATAGTCATCCTGAACGGTGCCTTGGACGACGCCGATCCGGACGCCTTCCTTGAGGTCGGCGAAGCCGGTGACCTTGGCGTCGCTCTTGGTCACGACGGCCATGTAGCCAAAGTCGTAGCCGTTGGTGAAGCCGACGGTCTTTCGACGGGCATCCGTGGTGGAGATCGAGGAGGATCCGACGTCGAACTGCTTGTTTGCTACCTGCGAGAGCAGGGCGGAGAAGTCGGTCGACGCAAACTCCACCTTCAGGCCAAGCTTGTCGCCGATGGCGCGAAGGAGTTCGTTGTCATAACCCGTGAACTTGCCCGAAGGATCGATGAAGATGTTCGGCGGCGCATCGGACAGGGTGCCGACGCGCAGCGTGCCATCGGTGACGAGGCCCAACTTGGACTTGTCGATCTTGTCCAGCGGCGTGACGTCCGCGGTGGTGTACTTGTCCAGGGTCTGCTGGTCGCTGCCGGCGAGGGCATCGGTGGGCGAGCCGCTGGGCTGGGAGGATCCTCCGCCGCATGCTGCCAAGGAGATCACCAGGGCCGCGGCTACGGGAGCAGCAGACAGCCACTTGAGGGCTTTGAATTTCATGAAGAAATCACTTTCGTCGGGTCACAGAGACGTTCGCGGTGGGCGGGGAACGTGGCAACAAGTATGGGGATGGCTGCCCTAGCAGACTTCAACCCGCCAAACTTAATTATGTCACCAGCCCACGAACGAGAGGTGAATCGAACAAGTGATTGCTCTGGCTCGTTTTTTCCGAAGAAAGTTCCTACAGAGAACCCTGAGCTCCCCGATCTATTCCGGCGATGGGCAAAGTGATGGAATCCCTGCGCACAGCGCTCGTGCTTGAGGAGCTTCGGAATTCTTGTGACTTGCGTCCCAACTGCGGGTCGCCCGTGCCGGAACCTGTCTCAGAAGCCGCCTCGGCTGGCGTCCTCGGGTGGCAGTACGGGCCACTCGCCTTCGATCACAGCGGTGGGCTTGCTTCGCCGCAGATACTGCTGGAAGTCAGCAGCTTGGGATGCAGCCCAGTCCACCTGCAAATGGTGCAGCTTGGAGGCAGGCATTTGCAACTTGGGGAATTTGCCAGCCATGGCATCCAAAACGCGCAGCGTCGCCAACGCATCCGCCGCTGAGGTGTGGGCGTTGTCCAGGATCACGCCATATTCCTCACACAAAGCTGTCAAGGTGCGCTTGCCCTTGCGGTACCGGTCCACCTGCTTGTTCATCACATATGGATCCAGTACAGGGAAACGGGTCAATTGGGGGACACCATGCCGTGCTGACTCGGCAGCGAGCACCGTGAAGTCGTAGCTGGCGTTGAATGCAATGACGGGGGTGTCGTCGTCGAACAATTGCTGAAGAACCGCTGCCACCTCCCGGGTGACTTCGGCCGCTGGTCGGCCTTCCGCGCGGGCTTTCTCCGTAGTCACTCCGTGGACCTCGCTGGCCTCCAGGGGAATCTCCACCCCGGGGTCCGCCAGCCATTCATGCTCTCTGATGAGTTCTCCGTGTGCATCCACCACAGTGATTGAAGCGGTGACGATGCGGGCGGAACGGGAAATCTTCCCAGTGGTTTCGAGGTCGAAGGCAGCGCGGGGGAGGGTGTTCCAGGAGCTCATGTTTTCACGCTACCGGCTGGCACTGACAGTACTGGGCACGACACTCCTGCGGCTACGCTGGAGCACATGCGGATGGAGTATGTGACGGCGGTGCTGGCTGTCGTGGACCTTGTTCCGCCCGGCGCGGCCGTGTCATATGGCGACGTCGCTGAACTCCTTGGAGCCGGCGGACCCCGGCAGGTGGGGTCGGTGATGAGCCACTACGGCAGTTCCGTAGCTTGGTGGCGTGTCCTGCGGGCAAGCGGGGATGCACCGCCCGGCCATGAGGCAGAGGCCCTGCGCCATTATGTGCAGGAGTCCACGCCCCTGCACGGCGCCTTTGAGGAATTCCTGCGGACGGGTGAGGGCCGCTGGCGCGTGGATCTCGGAGCTGCACGATGGGCGCCAACTGATGCTGAGTTCGATCGAATTGATGTGATCTCGGACCAGTTGGAGCGTCAGCTCCATATTTTGTCGGTGCCCGATGATGAAATGACTGTGTGACCGCAACAGCTACCAAAACCCGCCAAGCCCCGGCAGCACTCCGTCTGCTTCCGCCGCGCGAGATTCACTACGCGGCGCCTGACCTGTCTCCGGACCAGGATGCGGTTGTGTCAGTCAGGCAAGGAGGCGGACCTGTTCTGGTTCCTGGGGGCCCGGGCACGGGAAAGTCCACCGTGCTGGTCGAATCCGCGGTCCGCCGCGTTAATGAAGACGGCGTGGATCCCGAACGGATACTTATACTCGCTCCTGGGCGGCACGCCGCGGCCGCCTTGCGGGACACCTTCACCGGCCGCCTGGACAGAAGCCTCAGTACGACGCCGGCACGCACCTGGGCGTCGTACGCCTTCGACGTCATCCGGCGGGCCAAAGCGGAGGGCGTCCTGCCGTTGCCCCGGCAGCCCAAGCTCCTGTCCGGACCGGAACAGGATCTGATCATCAAGGAGTTACTGGAGGGCCATTCCCGCCCTGGGCATCAGTTGCCCTGGCCCGAGGACCTCTCCGCAGCACTGCCTACCCGTGGCTTCCGCCACGAGATCCGCCAATTATTTGACCGCATTATTGAGTCCGGCCGCACTGCAGAGGACCTCGTGGGGCTCGCCTATGAATGCGGGCGTCCGGATTGGATGGCAGCCGCCGAGCTCTACAGTGAGTATCGGGATGTTTTGGACCTCCGAATGCCCGAGGCCTTCGATCCAGCGGGGATCATCACCACGGCACGCCAGATTTTTCAGGACTCGCCCGCTTTCCTCGCCGCTGAGCGCGACCGCCTGCAGCTGATTCTCGTGGACGATGCCCAGGAATCCAATCCTGCCGTGTTTGAACTCCTCGCGGATATTGCCGAGGGCAAGGATGCCGTAGTTACCTATTCGCCTGACACCGTGGTGCAGGGCTTCCGCGGAGCGCGGCCGGACCTTGTCGCGGAGCTGCCCCTGCTTCTCGAAGGAAGCCACGGGGTACTTGAGCGGCCATTGTGGACCACGCACCGTCATTGCCCAGAGGTGGCGCAGGCCTGGACAAGGGTTGCCGCACGTATCTCCCAACGATCCGGAGGCCAACGGGCCAGGCGCCTCGAACAGCCGGAGTCCCTCGAAGGCGTTCAGGAAATCAGCAACGGAGGGCGGGTGGAAGGGCATGTGCTGCCTTCTCCCGTCCATGAGCTCCGGTATGTTGCACAGCGGATTCTGGAAGTGCAGCTGCGCGACGGCCGGGACTTCGGTGATATTGCGGTCATCGTCCGCAATGGTGGACTGATCTCGCAACTCCAGCGCTACCTCAGTGGACAGGGAATTCCAGTGCGCGTTCCTGTGGCGGATTCTGCAGTCCGGGATGAGGTGGCCGTCCGACCCCTCCTTGAAGTCTTCGCTGTCATCCTTGATCCGGCCAAGCTCACTCCTGAAACCGCTGTTTCCCTCCTGACTTCGCGCATTGGTGGAGCCTCCGCCATTGAGCTCCGCAGCCTCCGTCAATCTCTCCGGCGCGAGGAGCTACTTGGCGGCGGCGGACGTTCCAGTGACGCTTTGCTGGTGGAAGCGTTGCTTGAACCGGGAGCGCTGGCTTCGTTGGGGATTGAAGGGAACCCTGCCCGACGACTCGCACGGATGATTGCTGCCGGCACCGCGGCCGCAGCCGAGCCTGGGGCCAACGCGGAATCCGTCCTCTGGGCGCTATGGCACGCCACGGGGTTGGCTTCGCGCTGGACTGACGCTGCGATGGAAGGTGGGAGTGCGGGGGCCCGCGCCGACCGCGACCTTGACGCCATGATGGCGCTGTTCCACACAGCGGAGCGATTTGTGGATCAACTGCCCGGCTCCGGCCCGGAACAGTTCCTCGATTACTTGTTGAACCAGGAACTTCCGATGGACACCCTGGCGGCAAGGGCCCAGCTTGAGGAATGCGTGGAAATCATGACGCCGGCCAGCGCCGCGGGCCGCGAATGGCCTGTGGTGATCGTGGCCGGCCTACAGGAAGGTGTCTGGCCGAACACCCGTCTACGCGGGGAACTCCTGGGCAGTACCCTGTTTGCGGACGCCGTGGAGCATGGAGTTGACTACGCGCTGGGCCGGGGCCCCCTCAGCAGGCTGAGGGACATTCGCTACGACGAACTCAGGAGCTTCTCTACTGCGGTCTCACGCGCCAAGGAGGTGCTCATCTGCACGTCTGTCTCCTCCGAGGACGAACAACCATCGGCCTTCCTGGATTACGTCGCACCGTTGGCTTCTGGCGAATACCGGCGCGATTACACCCCAGTGGATCGCCCGATGACGCTTCGCGCGCTGGTTGCTGAGTTGAGACAGCATGTTCAGGCTGACGATCAGGATGCCAAGAACGAATCGCCCACCGCACGCGAAGCAGCACGTGTGCTGGCCCGTCTTGCCTCTGTTGATCCACCCGTGGCCGGAGCACATCCGGATACATGGTGGGGCTTGGCGCCCTTGAGCTCCGGGGAAGCGGTTGTGCCTCCAGGAGGCACTGTGTCGGTATCGCCATCCAAGGTGGAGTCTGTTCATAAGTCCCCACTGGATTGGTTTGTGCAAGCGGCCGGGGGAGAAGCTGCTACTGACTTCGCACGGAGCCTTGGCACGCTGGTCCACAGCATTGCACAGGAACTGCCGGACGCAACAGGCGCGCAGTACGTTGCGGAACTTGTTCGGCGCTGGCCCACCCTTGGCATGAAAGACAATTGGGAAGGAAAGCTCGATTACCAGCGTGCGGAACTGATGGTGCGCAAATTGGCCCAGTACGTACTCATCATGCGCAGCGAAGGCAGGAGCCTGCTCGCCGTGGAGCACGACTTCGAAGTCCAACTTCCTGACGTCCACCTACGTTCTGTACGTCGGGACGAGGATGCGGATGATTCCGCCGCCACCCGGCACGCTGTGCTTCGCGGACAGGTTGACCGCTTGGAAATCGACGCCGAAGGCCGTTTGGTGATCGTCGATCTCAAGACCGGGAAACGCCAGCCGGGCAAGGCCGAAGTAGCCAGGCACCCTCAGCTGGGTGCGTACCAGGCAGCGGTGCTCAAAGGTGCATTTGAGGAAGCGGGCACGCTTGGGGAGTTTGGCAAACCTGTTCCAGGTGGCGCCGTTCTCGCGCAGCTGGGAACCAAGGCCAAGAGCCCCGGGGTTCAACAGCAGGATCCGCTCGAGCCCGACGACAACTGGGCAGAGGCTTTGGTCAATGAGGCCGCGGAACTCATGGCCGGCGCAACGTTCGAGGCCCGGCATGATCCGAGCAAAGCGGGACACGGCGGACATGGTTGCCGTCTGCCCGATGTTTGCCCACTGTGCGCCAGAGGAAAGCAGGTCACTGAATGACTACCGAACTTCTTGAAGGATCCGGGACAAGGGATGCCGGAATCCTGCATGTGGAGTCCGGGCTGCCTGTTCCCAGGTTCTCCCCGTCGGAGTTGGCAGACATTCTTGGCGAAAAGAACCACCCCACCGCAGAGCAGGCCAGCATTATTGCTTCCTCACTTACGCCACGGCTTGTGATTGCCGGCGCGGGCTCGGGAAAAACCGCCACCATGGCAGACCGCGTTGTGTGGCTCGTGGCCAATGGCTGGGTCCGGCCGGAGGAGGTCCTGGGTGTGACATTTACCCGTAAAGCTGCTGGCGAGCTGGCCAGCAGAATCCGGGCGAAACTGGCCACTCTCCAGCGCATAGCGACCGAGGACGACGGCAGCGTTGGCTTCCCCGAGGGGCTTCTGGGTGCCGACGACCTCGAACCCAAGGTGTCCACGTACCATTCCTACGCGAGCGGAATTGTTTCGGACTATGGATTGAGGTTGGGCATCGAGCGGGACGTCGTCCTGCTGGGTGGGGCCCAATCGTGGCAGTTGGCAAGCGAGGTCGTTGAGGCCTACGACGGCGAATATGAGCATTTCACCGCCGCAAAGTCGACGCTCGTCAATGCCGTCATCCAGCTGGCCGGCGAGTGCGCGGAACACCTGCAGGACCCCGCCACTGTCCGCGACTGGGTGCTGGAACGCGTTCAGTCCTTCGAGCAACTCCCTTACATGGCCGGTGCAAAGAAGAACACCACGCAGGCGGCAGGGGAACTCGCTTCCATGCTGCGCACCCGAGCCAGCGTCGCAGATATGGTTCTCCGGTACCAGGATGCCAAACGTCAAAGGGGAGTGCTGGATTTCGGTGACCTCGTGGCACTCGCGGCCCGCATTTCGCGGGAAATACCGTTGGCTGCGGCCACTGAGCGGGCACGCTACAAGGTAGTGCTGCTGGACGAGTTCCAAGACACTTCGCATGCTCAGCTTGTCTTGTTTTCGCGCCTTTTCGGGCAAGGTCATGCCGTCACCGCGGTGGGGGACCCGAACCAATCGATTTACGGATTCCGCGGCGCCTCGGCGGGACAGCTCTTCCACTTTGTGCAGGAGTTTCCCGTGAGGCACAACGATCAAGCATCTGGCGGAGAAGCCTATTCTGTGGCGCCAACGTCTTACCTGACCACGGCTTGGCGCAACGGTAGGAACATCCTCCAAGCGGCCAACGCTATTGCCGCACCCTTGAACAAAGCGGCAGCTGCCGACGGCCCCGCAGGGGAGAGGGACACCGCAAGTGGCGTTGCGGTTCCGCCGCTGGTGCCAAGTCCGTTCGCGGCCGAAGGCAGCGTTGTTATCGGTCGGTTCAGCACAGACGAAGACGAGGCTGGCGCTATTGCCCGCGACGTCCGGCGCTACCAGAGGACCGTCTTCGAGGAAGAGAAAGACGGTATTCCTGTTAAGCCAACCATGGCGGTTCTGTGTCGGAGACGTGCGCAGATGGAATGCATTCGGAGGGAATTCGAACTTCAGGGAATTGCCTACGAGATCGTCGGCCTCGGCGGTCTGTTGGACACTCCGGAGATAGTGGACTTGGTGGCAACGCTGCGGGTCCTGGCTGATCCTGGCCGTTCCGATGCATTGATGCGGCTTCTTGCCGGAGCCCGATGGCGCATTGGACCAGCGGACCTCATGGCCTTCAACGATTGGTCCCGTTTTTTGGCCAGGCGGAGGTCAGGACCAGGGAACACTCTTGAGGTCGCCGACGAGGACCCGGCGGCTGTGACGGTGGAAAGCGACATCACTGACGCCGCAAGCCTTGTGGAAGCCCTGGACTTCCTGCCGCGGCCGGGATGGACATCCGGACACGGGAGGACGCTGAGCCCTTCAGCCCTGGAACGATTGACGAGGTTGTCGGAGGAATTGCGCTCCCTTCGCACCTACATCGGGGATGACCTGACAACCTTGCTCGGCGAGGTTGAACGTGCCATGTTGCTGGATATCGAGGTAGCCGCAAAGCCTGGCGTCAGCATCCACCAAGCACGCCGAAACCTGGATGCCTTCCAGGACGCAGCAGCCGGATTCCTGCAGACTTCCCAGCGGATAGATCTCCTGGCATTCCTCTCCTGGCTGGAAGCCGCAGCCTCCGAGGAAGGTGGCCTGGACATTGCACCTCTTGAAACCAATCGGGAAGCAGTCCAACTCCTGACAGTCCACGCCTCCAAGGGGCTGGAATGGGACGTCGTCTTTGTCCCGGGGCTCAACGCAGGTTCCTTCCCCAGCAACAGGGACTCCCGATGGAGCAGCGGCGCAGCCGCCTTGCCATGGCCGTTGCGGGGTGACCGGGCTGATCTGCCGCAGTGGGATCTGGACCACAACGACCAAAAAGGGTGGTTGGACGCAGAGAGGGACTTCAAATCGGATGTTCAACATCATGGCGAAGCCGAGGAACGCCGGCTTGCGTACGTCGCCTACACTCGGGCCAAGTTTGTTTTGATGGTGTCCAGCTCAGCGTGGAACGGGTCCAGATCCGGTATGGCAGGGATGTCGTCGTTCCTTTCCGAACTGGCGCCACTCGCGGGAGTGTCTTCCTCGTCCGGGGACGCCCGCGCTGTCGGGACTGGGCGGAGCGTTGTTGTGGTCCACCCTGAGTCAGTAGCCGAAGAATCACTGCCCGATAGCAGTCCGCTCACCGCCACGTTGGAAGTGGCTCAATTTCCGTATGATCCACTCGAAGGCCCGTCCGATCCCCGCACCGGAGCCCGCATTAGGCTCGTTCCCGGCCGCCGTGCCGCCATGGAGCGGGCGGCAGCCCGGGTGCTTGAATTCATGGAGGAATGCGCTTCTCAAGCATCACCGGAAGCTTTGACAGGCAACCCGGGGCGGTGGTCACACGAAGCCCAGCTTCTCCTGGATCGCCGGCTCCAGGGAAAGCTTCATCAGGACGTGCACTTGCCCAGCCATATCTCGGCGTCTCTGTTCGTTGACCTTGGCGCCGATCCTGCAGCGGTGCTGGCCCAATTGCGCCGACCCGTACCCCGGGAACCAGGCATTTCGGCCCGAAAGGGAACAGCTTTCCACGCCTGGGTGGAGGAGTACTTCGGAACAACCGGCATGTTGGACATCGACGAAGCACCTGGCTCGGATGCCCATATCGACGAAGCGTACGGCTTGGATCACATGGTTGAAGCGTTCAAGCAGTCCGAGTGGGCGCATCGGGCTCCAGCGTTTGTGGAAGTGCCCGTGGAAACGAAGATCGGTGACGTGGTGGTCCGCGGACGTATCGACGCCGTTTTCCGCGACGCGGACGGGCGATGGCAACTCATCGACTGGAAAACAGGTCGCCGGCCTGCAGGCAAACAGCTTGCAGCGAGGGCCGTGCAGTTGGCTGTGTACCGTCTTGCCTGGGCGCGGTTGAAGGGCGTTTCCCTGGAGGAAGTCAGCGCGGCGTTCTATTACGTTGCGGAGGATGCTGTGGTGCGCCCGCATGACTTGGGCAGCGCCGAGGAACTCGAGCAGATCATCGCCAAGGCCCTCAAGAGCGATCCCGCAAGTGAGGCCTCAAAGTAGAAGGAGTCCTGGAGAAGCGCTGGTCTAGGAACGCCCGCCGGCATGCAGCGGTGTCACAGTGACAACATTCAAAGCTGCAGTCGACGCGTCATCCTGAGGCCGGGAGGTGGATTCTTCCGCCAGCTTCTCAGACGCGCTTCCAGCATCCGCGTCTGATGCTGCTTCCTTGCCAGGCGCTTCCTTGTCAGCCGCTTCCTTGTCAGGCGCTTCGGCGTCAGGCACTCCGGCGTGGGGGACTTCCTTCGACGATGTGGGCGGTACGGGCGTCACTGAGACTGGCGTCCCGGCGTCGGGAATCGCCACGACGGTAACGGCAGGCTGCCGGGCGTTCGTCGAGTGATTCGAGGCCTCCTGTAGTGCTGCGCCTTCTGCCTCGGCGTCAGCTGCTGCTGCCTGTTCGGCGGCCAGGGCGGCCTCGTCATGCCGGGCTTGCTCTTCGATGTCGTCCGCAAGGGACTGCAGCATCGATACTGCCTCGGTCGTCATGTCCTCGTGTCCAACGGCCATTGCCTTCACCAGGTACTGGGCCAACGCGAATTCAGCCAGCAAAGCGGCCCGTCGAAGCAGATGGGCGTCGGGCGTGTCCCGGCGCGCCTCGGTATACCGGCTCAGCACGGCCTCAACAAACGAGGCTTCGTTGGACGCCACCAGCCAGGCGAAATCATCTGCTGGATCACCGATGCGGAGATCAGTCCATCCTGTCAAGGCCGTCACAGTATCGTCCTGGACCATCAGGTTGTCTTCGTGGAGGTCGCCATGAACCACCGAGGGGTTGAATCGCCATAGTGCGACGTCCTCGAGGGCATGTTCCCAGCGACGCAGCAAAATTGCGGGAATCTTGCCGGTAGTGGCCGCCTGGTCCAATTCGTTGAGCTTGCGCTGCCGAAACTCGTTGGCCGAGTAACTGGGCAGATCTGCATTGTTGACCAGTGCCAGGGGGAGGTCGTGGATGGCCGCAAGGGCATTGCCAATATCACGGGCCAAAGCCGGACTGCCGGCGGATAGCTCGTCAATGGACAACGTGGAACCCTGCAGATGGGCGTATACGAACGTTGTGAGGGCGCCCTGCCGGACTGTGCCGGCGACGGTTGGCACATGGAAAGGAAGCTCGGCACGGATGGCGGGCGCGAAGGCGCGCAGGACCATGAATTCCGTTTCGAGACGGGTACTGGCCTCGGGATGACGCGGCGAACGGACGCGCCAGCGCTTGCCTTCCGCGTCGAGCAACAACGCCGAATCGAAGTCGGCGTCGTCATCGGGGGAATAGGCTGTAGCCGTCGGTGCCAGTCCGGGCACCGCCGCGGTTGCTACAGCGGCCAGTTCGAGCGGTGTTCTTCTCACGTCTTCCACGGTAGATTGAGTGGCGCCTATGGCCATGATGCAGTGCGGCGAGTCTTCAGATCCGCACGAAAACAAGGCAGAAGTGGATCATCGGTCCGTTCACCGGCCGGCAGTGCCACGATATGCACATGCGGCCGATCCAAATGTTCTTTGTCGGTGCGAATCAGTACGGTAGATACATGAGTTATGCGGAGTCTCCGGCGCTGGCCAACCACTTGATGGAAACTGTTCTTCCAGTGCGCCCGGCGTTGGTGGACCGAGGCTCAAATGAGCGCATGAAGCCTGGCATGGTTGAGGACCTGATCGTCTCCGGTGAGGCCAAGGCCATGGTCATTTCCCAACGCAAGGCGCTGGTGAGCAGGGACGGCCTATGGTTCGGGGACGCTGGTCCACTGTGGGCTGCCCTCGGCGAAGCAAAAGCCGGCGCCTTGACTGCTATCTACCTGGGTACAACCTTGCGGCCTTCGTCCGTGGCCGAGGGTACTCCTGTTTTGCTGTTTACAGTTGCTGAGCCGCCTTTGCCCGGGACAGCTCTGATCCCTTCCGATACGCAGTGGGCCGGGTTCCGGGAGGTTGCCGGACGTCTCGATGCTACTGACACCGCCTTGTTCATCGAGGCGAGTGCCATCTCCAACTGGCACGCGACACATACCCATTGCCCGCAGTGCGGCACGCCAACTGATATTGAATCCGGGGGCTGGGTACGGCGGTGTCCCCAGGACAACTCTGAGCACTATCCGCGCACAGACCCGGCGATCATCGTTACTGTCGTTGGCCCTGATGGCCGGCTCCTGCTGGGTGGCGGCGGGCCTGCCGACGCCCGGAACTACTCCACCCTGGCTGGATTTGTTGAACCCGGGGAATCGCTTGAGCAGGCTGTTGTCCGTGAAATCGGCGAGGAAGTAGGTGTCCGCGTTACAGCGTGCCAGTATCTCGGTTCGCAGTCGTGGCCCTTCCCTGCCTCGCTCATGTTGGGCTTTACGGCGATAACGAACGACGCCGTTGCCCGCCCCGACGGCGTCGAGGTCACCCGCGCGCGGTGGTTCAGCCGGGAAGAGTTGCAGGAGGCCGTGTTGAGTGGCGAGATCACCATCTCCACGCGCCTGTCGATTGCGCGCTCGTTGATTGAGCATTGGTACGGCGGCGTCATCGAAGACCTCCAGCCGTGACAGGAGGAATTTTCGACGTCGGTGGCTCACTTGAGGAGCGAGTCCTCAGCGGCTTGGATGATGAGCAACGTGAAGTAGCCAGCACTCTCACTGGCCCCCTGTGCGTACTTGCAGGTGCAGGCACAGGCAAGACCCGCGCCATCACGCACCGCATCGCCTATGGAGTGCACTCGGGGGTTTACTCACCGCAGAGGCTGCTGGCAGTGACCTTCACAGCCAGGGCGGCGGCCGAAATGCGGAGCAGGCTTCGGGATCTTGGCGTGGCCAATGTCCAGGCACGGACTTTCCATGCTGCGGCCCTGAGGCAATTACAGTTCTTCTGGCCGCAGGCGATCGGCGGTACCCTGCCCAGCCTGCTGGACCACAAGGCCAACATGATCGCTGAGGCCTCACGCAGGCTTCGCCTCAGCACTGATCGGGCGTCCATCAGGGACTTGGCTGCAGAGATTGAATGGGCAAAAGTCTCTATGCTCACCCCTGCCAACTATCTGGAGAATGCACAAGGACGCGGGACTCCGGGAGGCTTCGACCTCACGGCTGTGTCCAGGGTGTTCCAGGCGTACGAGGATATTAAGACTGACCGCAACGTCATTGACTTCGAAGACGTCCTGCTGATTACGGTCGGGATCCTCCAAGAGGATCCCAAGGTGGCCGCGACGGTCAGGGAGCAATACCGCCACTTCGTCGTCGACGAGTACCAGGACGTTTCCCCGCTTCAGCAGCGGCTCCTGGACCTCTGGTTGGGTGGTCGTGACGAATTGTGCGTGGTGGGCGATGCCAGCCAGACGATTTACTCCTTTACGGGAGCCTCACCCAAACATCTCTTGAATTTCAAGGCACACTACCCAGGCGCCACCGTGGTCAAGCTCATCCGTGACTACAGGTCTACGCCACAGGTCGTTAAGCTGGCCAATGATCTCCTTGGGTCCCGCCGAAGTGGTGGACCGGTTGCCGATGCGGCGTGGGCGCCTCCGCTCAAGCTTGTCGCCCAAAGGCCGGCCGGCCCGGAACCGCGGTTCATGGAATGTCCGGACGACGAAGCGGAAGCGGCGGTTGTTGCAGGCAGAATCCAGGAGCTACTCAACACGGGTGTCAAGGCTAGCGAGATCGCCATATTGTTCCGCACCAACGGGCAATCCGAAGCTTACGAGCAAGCGTTGGCGTCGGCGGGGATCGGTTA
Source organism: Paenarthrobacter sp. YIM B13468 (assembly GCF_042788025.1). NCBI lineage: Bacteria > Bacillati > Actinomycetota > Actinomycetes > Micrococcales > Micrococcaceae > Paenarthrobacter > Paenarthrobacter sp. YIM B13468. The sequence continues at coordinate 62,183 of NZ_JBHZPI010000001.1, forward strand.
CCAACTTCGCGGCGGAGAGAGGTTCTTCGCCCGCAAGGAGGTCCGGGATGCCATCCTGCAACTGCGTGCGGCAACCAGGGCTGTGGCGGAAGGCCCCCTGGAGCCTTTGGGCCAGATTGTCCGTGACATCGTTGCCTCCCTTGGCTACAGTGAATCCGCGCCCCACAGCGGGGGAGCCCTTCGCGAGCGTTGGGAATCCCTGGCCGCTTTGGTGGCCTTGGCTGATGAGTTGTCAGTCAGCCGTGGAGAGTCTTTCACCTTGGCTGAGTTCGTCAACGAGCTCCAGGAACGTTCGGTGGCCCAACATGCTCCCACAGTTCAGGGTGTAACGCTTGCCTCCCTTCACGCAGCAAAGGGCCTTGAATGGGATGCCGTCTTCCTGGTGGGCCTCAGCGAAGGACTCATGCCTATCTCCTTCGCGGACACACCGGAGGACGTGGACGAAGAACGCCGACTGCTGTACGTCGGGATCACTCGTGCGCGTGAGCATCTGAACCTGTCGTGGTCTTCGGCGCGCACTCCTGGTGGCCGCGCCAACCGCAAGCCCTCGCGCTTCCTCGACGGACTCCGGCCGGATTCGGTAGCGTCTGCGAACGCCAGGAGCCGGGCAGGTTCCACCCGCCGCAAAGCTGCCGCGCCGGCGTCGTGCAGGGTGTGTGGAAGCATGCTTGCCTCCGGAGCCGAGAGGAAGGTGGGTCGCTGCAACCAATGCCCACCCACGTATGAGGAACAGACCTTCGACGCCCTGAGGCAGTGGCGGCGCGATGAAGCGCAATCTGCCGACGTACCCGCCTACGTTGTCTTCACTGATGCCACGTTAACCGCAATAGCCGAAGCCCGGCCGGCGTCGCTGGAGGAATTGGCCGGACTGGCGGGGGTAGGGCCCTCCAAACTCGAGCGTTACGGCGAAGCCGTCCTCGCAGTCCTCGCCGAGAGCACCAACCTCTGATGCCGCGCTCAACAGCCGGCCAGCCGGACGTTCCTATGCTCACCGACGACGGCGCTCCGGTAGTCGTCAGGCGCTCAGCCCGGCGCCGGCGAACGGTAGCTGCGTTTTGGGAAGACGGTAATGCCGTTGTCGCGATTCCGGCAAGTTTTACCAAATCGCAGGAGCGCGAGTGGGTGCGGCGCATGCTTGCGAAGCTGCAGAGGCAAGGGGAGCGTCGAGCGGGTAAACCAGATCGGCGCAGGCCTGCAACGGACGAGGCACTTGCCCAGCATGCAGCGCACCTTTCGCGCACCTACCTCGGAGGACGGGCGGTTCCGACGTCGGTCCGCTGGGTGACGAACCAGAACTCACGGTGGGGCTCGGCCACTCCAGCGGATGGAACCATCCGGCTTTCGAACAAGCTTCAGGCGATGCCGCAGTGGGTGATCGACTACGTGCTCCTGCACGAACTGGCGCATTTGTTGGTAGCTGGACACAACGCGCAGTTTTGGCGCTTGCTTGAGGCCTACCCGGAGACACAGCGCGCCAAAGCATTCCTGGAGGGGGTCGCGTTCGCGACATCCCGTGGGATTAGCGGTGATGGGATTAGCGGTGACGCCAACCAATCTGCTGGAACGAGCGCTGGCACGGAGGCAACGGGCTAGAGACGACAATGGCCGCCATGAAAATCCATGGCGACCATTGCTGAGATCATGTGGACGGTGACTTCGGGTCTGCGCTGCCCGAGTCGGGCCCGGTGTCGTCCTGGGAGTCTTCGTCCTCCGGTTCGGCGTCCTCCGACACAGCGTCCTCCGACACAGCGTCCGCAGGCTCATCGTAGCCACCGCTCAAGAGCTTCTGCAGAGCATCGTCAACTTCGGTGTCGCTGGCCTCGGCGAGCCTGCGGCGTTCGGAGAAGCCCTTGGGATCGTCCAGGTCTTCACCGGTGGGCAACAGGTCAGGGTGGTGCCAGATGGCATCCCTGCCTGCAATACCGCGTTCTGCCTTCAGGGTTGCCCACAGGGTAGCGGCCTCCCGAAGCCTGCGGGGGCGCAGTTCCAGCCCCACAAGCGACGAGAAGGCATGTTCGGCAGGACCGCCAGTGGCACGCCGACGACGGACGGTTTCGCGCAGGGCGGTAGCCGAGGGCAGTACCTTTTCCGTGGCTTCAGCAGTGAGCTCATCTACCCAACCCTCCACGAGGGCAAGTGCTGTTTCGAGCTTTTCGAGAGCGGCGGTCTGCACCGGCGTCCGCTCCGGAGTGAAGACACCCTGGGACAAGGCTTCCTGGATTCCTTCAGGATTGCCCGGATCCAGATCCCGCGCGAGATCCTCGATTCGGGACATGTCGATGTGGATCCCTCGTGCATAGGCTTCGATGGCGCCCAGCAAGTGGCCGCGAAGCCAGGGGACCTGAACGAACAACCGGGCGTGGGCTGCCTCGCGGACGGCGAGGAAGAGCCGGACATCATTTTCGGGGAGGCTGAGTCCTTCGCCGAACTTGGCGACGTTGGCCGGCAGCAGAGCCATCTCCAGGTCAGCCAAGGGAACACCAATGTCCGTGGAGCTGACTACCTCGGCCGAGAGCGCGCCTATCGCCTGGCCCAATTGCATCCCGAATATGGCGCCGCCCATGTTCTGGAGCATTGACGAGGCACCACCCATCATGGACTTCATTTCCTCGGGCATCTGCTGGGTCAAGGCATTGGACAAGGCATTGGCGATGCTGTTGGCAACTGGCTCAGTCAGCCGCTTCCACGTTCCAAGCGTTGCTTCAACCCATTCGGCGCGGGACCACGCACGGCCGATAAGTCCGGTGGCGGAAAGATCTGTCACCGGATCCAGCCATAGTTCCGCTAGCCGGAGTGCTTCATCGATGTCCCGGGCCTGCTGGGCGTTCACCGAGGGATCGCTCCCGGAAGCCGCAACGCGCCGTGCGTTCTCATGGGCCAGTTGCCAGTTCACCGGGCCCTCGGATGTTGAGCTCATCATGGCCTGAACCTGTGCGAACATTTGCTGCAGGAGCTGGGGATCGTTGGGCAGCCCCGCGGCCTTGGCCAGTTCGGCGGGATCGATGTTGCCCATGCCTTGGCCGCCCATCAGGTTCTGCAGCATTTCCGCCAGCGGGTCCTTGGGCGTCTCATCGTCATCTGACGGGTTGTTGGGGTTGGAAGTCATGGTGCCGCCGATCGTCGAACTGGCTGGTGATCACTTTCACCGTACCGCGCGGTGGGAAGGCTGTCTGCCTGTGCGCGGCGTCGTTCGCTGTAGGCAAAGCATCCCCACAACGTCCGACCGCGTAATGTGGATGTTTGGTATGTGCCCGTCGCCGCGGCCAGCGGCAGGAGCCAAAATGCCGGTTTCGCAATGCCGGTAAAGAGAGGCCTCAATGCTTACTTCGCCCAGCCCGGAGGGCTCGCTCGATCCGCGTCAAACGCCCGACGCCGATTCCTCCCCGGAATCTCCGGAACCTCCCGGCAGCGGCCGGTACATGATCATGGTGGTTTCGGGACTGCTGGCACTCGGACTTGGGATCGGGGCGGCTGCTTTGCCGGTTCCCTACGTTGTTGAGTCTGCCGGACCGACGTTTAATACGTTGGGGCAGGATGGGGACAAGCCGGTCATCAGCATTTCGGGACATGAGTCCTTCCCGGCCAAGGGGAACCTGGACCTGACGACGGTAGTGATGGCGGGCGGGCCGAAGACTCCTGCAACTATTTTTGAGGTCTTTCGGGCGTGGTTGGACAAATCGAAAGCCGTTTATCCCGAGGAATTGATCTATCCCAAAGGCACGACGGCGGAGGAGACGGTCCAGCAAGGCGAAATTGCCATGGAGACTTCGCAGGAAAACGCTGTTGCCGCAGCGCTGCGGCAATTGGACATCCCTTTTGAACAGAGGCTCAAGGTGGCGGGCCTGTCGGATCCGTCACCTTCAGTGGGGAAACTTCAGGAGGGCGACCGGTTGACCTCCATTAATGGAAAGCCGATCTCCTCCCTCAGCATGGTCCAGGCTGAACTGGCAGCCGGAAACGGCACCCCGGCGGTCCTCGTCGTGGACAGGAACGGTTCTGCAGTCACGGAAACGATAACGCCCACCAAGAATCCGGCTGGCCGCTATGTCCTGGGCATCCTCCTGGGCAGCGACTTCACTTTCCCGTTTGAGGTGAAAATTTCCTTGGACAATGTGGGGGGTCCAAGCGCAGGAATGATGTTTGCCCTGGGCATCGTGGACAATCTCACGCCGGGGGACCTCACAGGAGGAAAGCACGTGGCCGGGACCGGAACCATCACCGCCGATGGAGCAGTGGGAGCCATCGGCGGCATTGCGCAGAAGATGATTGGAGCGCGCCAGCATGGAGCCACGATGTTCCTGGCTCCGGCCGCGAATTGCGGCGACGTCGTAGGGCACGTTCCTGATGGCCTGCAGGTGGTGAAGGTGGAAACCTTGGCCGATGCCACCGCGGCAGTGGAACGACTCGGTTCAGGACAGGACACGGCGGGCCTTCCCACCTGCACCAACAACTAGACTGGCGGTGGAACTTAGCTCCACCGCCACTCGTGGCATATATGACGGACTCCGCCATCGCCCAGGGGCAGAGATCGTCGAACGCACGCACACCGACTTTTAACTGACGACCACCAATGAGGTACAGAGTTTGTCCCGTCCCGCCAGCTCCAACCCGCCCGGAAGATCGCCGCTGAGACGAGGTGCCCTGACTCCGACGCTCATCGTCGTGGCAGTGGCCGTCGTTGGATTCATTTTCTTCGCCAATGTATGGACAGATGTCCTCTGGTACCAGCAGCTCGGCTTCTTCGAAGTTTATGTCCGTGAGAACCTCGCCCGGATCGTCACGTTCCTGGTCGGTTTCGCCATGATGTTCGCTGCCGTCTACTTCGCCATCAGGATCGCGTACCACGCCCGGCCGGTCTATGCTCCGGATGCTGAGTCACGTGACAACCTCAACCGCTACCAGGCCCAGCTTGAGCCTGTCCGCCGCGTCGTCATGGTTGGCCTTCCCATCCTGTTCGGGCTCTTTGCCGGCAGCGCCGCGGCAAGCCAGTGGCAGAAGGTCCTCCTCTTCTTCAACCAGGAGCCCTTCGGCCAAACGGATCCGTTGTTCAATCTGGACATCAGCTTCTACCTGATGTCGCTCCCGTTCCTTGGCTTTGTCACCGGATTCCTCATCAGCATCGCCGTAGTGGCTGGCATTGCCGGCATCCTCACGCATTACCTGTATGGAAGCATCCGGCTCATGGAGCGTGGTGTTTTCACCAGCCGTGCCGCCCAAATCCACATTGCCGTAACCGGTGCATTCTTCCTGTTGCTCCTTGGCGTGAATTTCTGGCTGGACAGGTACTCCACTGTGCAGAGCTCATCCGGACGGTGGGCAGGTGCGCTGTATACGGACGTCAATGCCGTTGTGCCCACCAAGGCCATCCTGGCGGTTGCTGCGGGCTTGGTTGCGATCCTCTTTATCATTGCTGCGGTTATTGGCCGCTGGCGCCTGCCCGTGATCGGTACCGCAATGCTGATCATCACAGCTATCTTGGCTGGTGGCGTCTACCCATGGGTAATCCAGCAATTCCAGGTGCGCCCTTCGGAGAACACCCTGGAAAGGGATTTTATTGACCGCAATATCAAGATGACCCGGGCAGCCTACGGCTTGGACAAGATTGATGTCTCCGCCTATAACGCCACAACAACGGCTACAAGCGGAGCTTTGGCAAAGGACGCGCAGACGGCGGCCAACATCCGCCTGCTGGACCCGAACCTCATCTCCTCGGCGTTCGCCCAGCTTGAGCAGTACCGTCCGTACTATCAATTCCCGCAGACGCTGAATGTGGACCGCTACACGGTGGACGGCAAAGTGCAGGACACAGTAATCGCTGTTCGCGAGCTGAACCCTGATGGCCTGAGCGCAAACCAGCAGACCTGGGTCAACCGGCACATCGTTTACACCCACGGTTATGGTGTGGTCGCCGCGAAGGGCAATAAGTTCACCGTTGATGGCAAGCCGGAATTCCTGCAATCAGGCATTCCGTCCAACGGCGTTCTCGGCAATGACACCACGTACGAACCCCGCATCTACTTCGGCGAGAACTCTCCTGAATATTCGATCGTTGGCGCTCCCGAAGGTGCCCAGCATCGCGAACAGGACCGCCCAGCGGGACGCGAAGGCGGGGGAGAGACGCAATACACCTTCACCGGCAACGGCGGACCCAATGTAGGCAACTGGCTCAACCGCATTCTGTACTCCATCAAATTCCAGTCCTCGGATTTGTTGCTTTCGGACGGCGTGAACGAGAAATCCCAGATTCTCTACGACCGCAATCCCCGCGAACGGGTTGAGAAGCTCGCTCCCTACCTGACCGTGGATGGCAACGCGTATCCGGCCGTCGTGGATGGTCGGGTGAAGTGGATCGTTGATGGTTACACCACCAGCCAGTACTTCCCGTACTCCCAACCCCAGCAGTTGCAGAACGCGACCGTTGATTCGCAGACCAGCGCAGGCCGGACGGTGACACTGCCCAACAGCTCGGTGAATTACATCCGCAACTCGGTCAAGGCCACGGTTGATGCCTACGACGGCTCGGTCACGCTGTACGCCTGGGACGACCAGGATCCTCTGCTGAAGGCTTGGCAGAAGGTGTTCCCCACTACGATCAAGCCCTACACAGAGATGTCTGGCGACCTCATGAGCCACGTCCGTTACCCCGAGGACCTTTTCAAGGTCCAGCGTGAACTTCTGGGTCGCTACCACGTCACCAACCCAGACAACTTCTATCAGAACAACGATGCCTGGAGTGTTCCGAACGACCCAACGGTCTCGGAAGCAGTCAAGCAGCCGCCGTTCTACATGTCTTTGCAGATGCCAGACCAGGAGAAGCCTGCGTTCCAGCTGACGTCTTCGTTCATCCCACAAACAGTCAACGGCAATGCAAGGAATATCCTCTACGGATTCCTGGCCGCCGACTCCGATGCCGGGAATGTCAAGGGTGTTAAGGCGGACAGCTACGGCAAACTAAGGCTGTTGCAACTTCCAACGGACACCCAGGTTCCTGGCCCCGGACAGGCGCAGAACAAGTTCAACTCGGATCCCACCGTTTCCCAGGCGCTTAACTTGCTGCGTCAGGGCGCTTCGGACGTTTTGAACGGCAACCTGCTGACCCTGCCCGTCGGTGGCGGTCTACTCTACGTCCAGCCCGTCTACCTGAAGTCAACAGGCGAGACCTCTTACCCCACCCTGCAGCGGGTCCTCGTGGCATTCGGTGACAAGATCGGCTTTGCAGCTACCTTGGATGAGGCCCTGGACCAGTTGTTCGGCGGTAACTCCGGTGCCAAGGCTGGCGACTCTGAGAACAATGGCCAGACGCCCGCAACACCCCCTGGGACCACAACGCCTCCTGCCGGCCCGACCGATGCCAAGGCTGACCTCAAGGCTGCTCTCGACGACGCCAACAAGGCAATCCAGGATGGCCAAGGAGCTTTGGCAAAGGGAGACTTTGCCGGTTATGGCCAGCAGCAGGCGAAGCTCTCCGATGCTCTCAAGAGGGCGATCGACGCTGAAACCCGTCTCGGCATAACGCCCGAACCGACAGCTACACCCAGCGCCACACCGTCGCCTTCACCGAGCAGCTAGTACCCGGTGAATGTTTGACGCCGCATGATTAGAAGGGCCGTTGTCCTCTCCTCCTGGAGCGGGCAACGGCCCTTTCGATTTAGAGGAGCCCCTCGGGCAAGCGGTCTGCTGGGCGTCCGGGGGAGCGATATTGACGGGGGGAGATGCACGTCACGTCGCCAGGATTTGGTCTGTCATTCACCGGACGGTAATGTTGTTCTTGCGACGCGGGGTGGAGCAGTTCGGTAGCTCGCTGGGCTCATAACCCAGAGGTCACAGGTTCAAATCCTGTCCCCGCAACTGGAGAAAAGATCCGGATCAGTATTTACTGGTCCGGATCTTTTGTTTTCCCCGGGTGTTCGGGCCGGAGTTGGCGCAGGGTCAGAGTCAGGCTCGGAAGGTCGATTTCGCCGCGAGCCTGGCGACCATTTGCTGGCCAACCCCAGGGCCGTGATCTGCAGCACCTTCAACCCATTATGGTCATAAGCACCCTGCCTGGTGCGGTAGAGTTGTTCTTGCGGCGCGGGGTGGAGCAGTTCGGTAGCTCGCTGGGCTCATAACCCAGAGGTCACAGGTTCAAATCCTGTCCCCGCAACTGGAGAAAGGTCCGGATCAGTTTCACTGATCCGGACCTTTTGTTTGTGCGGCACAGGCCCGGCCGTGCCGGTGTTCGCGTTCAGTGCCGGTGCTAGCATCAAATCCGGAACGGCTGCACGCCGGGAATGGATGGGAAGGCCGGATGGTCAAGGAAGACTACAACCAGGGCCTGGATCGACACGCCCTGCAGAGGAACAGCCCTGTAGCGGTTTACCAGCAGGTTGCAGACGTACTGACGGATCAAGTCAGCCGGTTGGAACCGGGCGCACGGATCCCGACCGAAGAATCATTGATGGACGAGTACGGGATCAGTCGTACTACGGTCCGCAAGGCGATAGAAAGCCTTGTTGTGAAGGGGCTGCTTGTTCGCCGGCAGGGCAAGGGAACTTTCGTCATGGCCCAGCGTCCGGTACGGATGCTGAACCGCCTGGCGCCCTTCATGGAGACGTTCACAGCGGCAGGAATGAAGACTGTCAAAGGCCTGATTGAATACAAATGGATGGAGAAGGATAGGTCGGTGCCAGCCAAGCTGGTATCCGATGACAACCTTGTCCTCGTGATCCGTCGCTCCTATTCAAGCGGCGGTTGGCCCTATGCCATCGCGGAGATCTTCATTCCCTCGCACATTGGCCGTCACATCAGCCTCGCGGACGCCGAGCGCAATTCCATCTACCAGGTGATCCAGGACCGGACATCCAAGCCCCTCCAGCGTGCTGAAATCAACGTCACGATGCACGCCCCGCCGGAGCACCTCGCTGATGCCCTGAATGTCCGCGAATTTCCCATGGTTCCGCGCTTGGAAAGGACCACGCTGGGAGCACACGGTGAAGTCCTGGAATGCACTGTGACATATTTTCACCCAAAGGGCTTCGAAATTCGTGCTGAAGTGGCCACAGATGCCAGCCCCAGCCAGGATCCATTGGAGGCCTCCCCGCTGTAGGCAAAGTTCTGCACAGAAAACGAAATGGCCGGACCCCGAAGAGGGATCCGGCCAGTTTTCATGGTTCAGGCAACATCAAAGGGCTGCCATGCCCTACGTTGTTAGAGCTTGTCGAAGTCGGTTTCGTCGATGGTTGCACCGCTGGAGGCAGGGGCACCGGCCCCGATCGCAGGCTTGCTGCCGCCGGACTTCAGAGCTGCCAGACGCGCCTCAATTTCGGTCTGCTCCCCAAGGTCTTCCAGCTGGTTGAACTGGGCGTCCAAGCTGGATGCAGCAAGTTCCTGCTGGCCCAGGACCTTGGCCTCCTCGCGACGAATCTTCTCTTCGAAGCGGCCAACTTCACTCGTGGGGTCCATGATGTCGATGCTCTTCAGGGCATCGTGCACCTGCGACTGCGCAGCAGCGGTCTTGGAACGGGCCACGAGTTCATTGCGCTTGGCAGTGAGTTGGTTGAGCTTGTTCTTCATTTGGTCAAGCCCGCTCTTGAGCTTGTCCACAACCTCAGTCTGGGACGCAATGCTGGGCTCGGCGGCCCTGGCTTCGGACTCTGCCGTCATTTGGCGTTGGATGGCAACCTTGGCCAGATTATCGAATTTCGTGGCATCCTCGGTATCCCCGGCAGCACGGTATTCGTCGGCCTTGCGTGACGCGGCAAGGGCTTTGTTGCCCCAGTCTTGGGCGTTCTTGACGTCTTCGTTGTAGTCGGCCTGCAGCATGCGGAGGTTCCCGATGGTCTGAGCCACTGCGGACTCGGCCTCAGCAATGTTGTTCGTGTAGTCGCGGACCATCTGGTCCAGCATCTTCTGCGGGTCCTCAGCCTGGTCCAGCAAAGCGTTGATGTTTGCTTTGGCGAGCTGCGAGATCCGACCGAAAATGGACTGCTTAACCATGGTGTTGCCTTTCGTCCTGCTCAGTGGAAGCCACTGAAATCAGTGATCAGTTGTTGTACCGCTCCTAGACGGGGCATGGACCCCATCTAAACTGTGGGGCTAGAAACTTCCGGAGTCGCCGCCACCGAAGTCTCCTCCACCGCCGCCCCAGTCGCCGCCGCCGGAGTCGCCGCCGAAGAACCCGCCGCCGCCACCGCCGTCGCTGTGGCCGCCGCCCCAACCGCCGCCACCGCTGTTGAAGATGGAGTTAATCAGAATGCCGCCGAGGATCGCGCCTCCAAGACCGCCACCTCCGCCGCCACCGCCGAACATGCCACCGCGGCCGTAGCCTTGATCGGCATAGCCGAAGTGGTCGACGTCGGCCTGCGCCAGCTGTGCTGCCTGCGCGGCGAGTGAGTGTGCCTGCTGGGCATAGGTCAGAGCCGTCACCGGGTCATTGCGCGAGATCGACAAAGCATAGTCGAGATTGCGCTGGGCCTCGGCGAGCCGGGTGCGGGCCTCCGTGCCAACGCCACCCCGACGGGCCGTGATGTAATCCGAGGTAGCACTGATCTGGGCCTGTGCCGCCATGATGGTTTGCTGCAAGGATGCTTGGGCACGGCGGGCCTGTTCCTGCTGGTCCCGGATGCCGGACAACGACTGATCAAGCGCCTGGTGCGCTGTTTCTACGCGGGTCAACGTAGCAATGGGGTCGATCTTGCCACCTTGGATTTCAGCCTTGACTTGACCCAGCGCCGCCTCCACACCAGCCACGGGCCCAGCGAGTTCGGGATGTTCACCCGACTGGATCATGGCCCTGGCCTGCGCGAGGTCCTGGCTGGTCTCCGCAACCGCGCTTTCCAGCGATGCGCGTGCCTCGTCAAGGCTGCCTGCAGTCTTGGAGATGGCATCGATCAGGACGTTTGTCTGGTGCAGGCTCTCTTCGGCAGCGCGGACAGCTACGGCAGCCAGGCTGTTTTCGCCGGCAGCCAGTTTTTCCTGGGCGGTGGTGGCAGCGTTCTGCACGAAAGCAAGGCGTTCCTTGGCCTGCAGGATGTTGTCTGAGACCTGCGTCAAGGCAGATTCGGCGTACTTACTGCGGAGGCCCTCGAGGGATTGCTCTGCGGTGGCGATCCTGGAGTCGGCCTCCCGGGCGCCTGCGGTGACTGTGGCCAACGCTTGCGGGGCCTTCTTCTCGAGTTCACGAAGGGAGTCGAAGTCCGCTTTCTGGTCACGTAGTGATGCGAGGGCCGCTTCTGAACGGCGAATAATCTCTCCGAGCCATGTGCGCTGTTGTTCCTCGGTGTCCGGTATATGGTCGTCCAGCTGCTGTTGCAACTTGAACGATTCGGTCATATGGGCTTTGGCTTCCTGCAGGGCCTTGGTGAAGTTGCCAATCGCAGAGTCACCGTATTGGGCCTGGGCGAAGCCGAGCTCCTGTTCGCTGGACTTGATGGCGTCATCAGCTTCGATCAGCAGCGAGCCGCTCTTCTGGCGCAGCTCTGGAATACTCAGTGCTGCCAGCGGGTCAAGCTCTTGTCCTTGCGGGCCGTAGCTGGCACTGGACGCCTGGCCGGCCTTCTTGCGCCGGTTTCGCAGGTAGAGATAGGTGGCCGCGCCCCCTGCTGCTACTACGCCAACACCGACGAGGACCCCGGCACTGCCGTTGCCGCTTGGCACGGTACCGCTTCCACCGCCTGCCGCGTCGCCAATGGCAGCAGCGGTGTCAATGGCGGCCTGGGCGTAGTCCTTCTTGCCGCCGCCCAGGTTCGCTGCCACGGCATTCTGCGCGATGGTGGACTGCTTGGAGTAAATGGAGCTCCCGGAATTCAAGGCAAAGTTGTACTGGCCGGCTGTGGATATCGCCAAGATTGCATCGGCCTTGCCCATGCCCTTCTTCGTGGCAACTGCCTTAACCCAGTCCGCAGGGGAGGAAGGGTTTTCGAAGGAGTTCACCGTAACCACGTACAGGTTGTACTTGTGGTCCTTGAGGGTCTTCTGGATGGCGTCCTGAACTTCGCCCTTCCGGCTGCCAAGGACGTTGGCGTCATCGACGATGTTTGTGCCGGACGGTATGGTCACCGGATCCGCAGCCCAGGCGGCGCTGGCCGGGAGGGCCAACATTCCAGCCACGCCAATCACGGCGAGTACACGTTTCACTATTGACCGCATGTGCAACCCTTCAGCACGTATGCGACTGGAACAAGGCGAACCAATCGTCACAGAATGCTCAGCGCCCCCACGCATGGTTTGTAAAGCCGCAGGTCGCTGTGGCAATTCCACTTGATTCTATGGTGCACCCCATACCCCGTCCACAGCCTTGAATATGCCACCAGCGAAACACAGGAGAAACGCGCGATGCCTGGGCGTTGAGGCTCTGTGCGGTTGCCATGTTGGCCTCAACGTGGGCTCTGTTGGAGCACGGCCAACGGCTTTCAGGAAGCTCCCAGCGAACGTCCGATTTTGTTCCAGTAAAAAGGGCCATAGTTATGGAAGACAAGGATGAAAGGAAGACCCATGACGGAGAACCCAGCGCAGGGCACCGCACCAGAGAACCGTGATCCGTCCGAGCCGCGGGATCCCGCTGCGAGGCCTGACTCCGCTGCCACCCACCAGCAGCCGCAGCAGCAGGCGCAGCAGTCTGGCTGGAACTCCGGGCAGGGAACCGGTCCGCATGCAACGACTCCGCTGCCGGCCTTTCAGCCGCCGGCCCAACCGGCACCTCACACCAACGCAAACCAAGGTCTGCACACCAACACACGCCCTGACGGCAACCCGGGTTCCCAGGGAAGCACCGGCCAGCAGGGAAGCACCGGCCAGCCTCACGGAAACACAGGCCAGCCGCAGTACTACGGCGGTCCCCAGCACCAAGACCCGGGGCATCGTCCCAACTACCCGCAGCACCAGCCGTTTTATGGCGGAGGCAGCAATCCAGGGAACCCAAACCTCCACAGCGCTCCGGGCCAGCAGTCCTCCCTTGGCACCAAGCGCAAGCCGGCATTCGGTATCGGAACGCTCATAGCCAGCATCCTTGCCGCCGGCCTCGTAGGTGGCGGTGTGGTGGCAGGCAGCACCGCGCTTTTGGACAACCCGGCACCGGCGGCCTCAAGTGGTGGCCAGTCGAGCACGGTGATCGTGAATAACAAGGACGACGTCAACGTCATCACGGCAGCAGCAGCCAAGGCGTCGCCGAGCGTGGTCACCATCAAGGCAACCAGTGGAAACGAGGGCGGAACAGGGTCCGGCATTATTATCGATGACCAAGGCCACATCCTGACCAACACCCACGTCGTCACGCTTGATGGTGCAACATCCAATGCTGCCATCGAGGTCCGCACCAGTGACGGAAAGGTTCTCAAGGCGAAGGTTGTTGGAACTGATCCGCTCTCCGACCTCGCAGTTATCAAGGTGGACGATACGTCCGGTTTGGTGCCGGCCACACTCGGGGATTCCTCGAAAATCAACGTGGGCGATACCGCCGTCGCGATTGGTTCGCCGCTTGGCCTAACGGGCACTGTCACGGACGGTATTGTCTCCACCCTCAACCGCACCATTAGCGTCGCTTCCTCTGCCGCCCCGAAGGAAGGCACTGACAATTCCCAGGGCGGTGACCAGGGCTTCCAGTTTGCACCTCCAGGTGGCGGCCAAAGCCAGCCCAGTGCCAATGAGGGCTCGATTTCGATCAACGTGATCCAGACAGACGCAGCCATCAACCCGGGCAATTCCGGTGGCGCACTGGTAAACAGCAAGGGCGAGATCATCGGCGTCAACGTGGCTATTGCTTCGGCGGGCAGTGGCACAGCGGATTCCTCCACCGGAAACATCGGTGTGGGCTTCAGCATCCCGATCAATCACGCAAAGCGCGTTGCACAGGAAATCATCGATACCGGCAAGGCAAGCCATGGCCAGTTTGGTGTCTCTGTACGATCGAAGTCATCCACGAACAATGATTCAGGGTTCTCGGTTGGCGCAGAGGTGGCCTCGGTGACAACGGGTTCGGCCGCGGCCAAGGCAGGCATCAAGGTTGGCGACGTCGTCACCAAGTTCGGTGACTACCAGGTGACTGATCCCAACCAATTGACCGCGGCCGTCCGCGAACAGCCCGCCGGTGCCAAGGTCAAGGTAACCATTCAGCGCAACGGCCAGCCGCAGGAAGTAGAAGTTACTTTGGACGCCGCACAGCAGTAACAACCCCAACAGCAGGAACCTGCTGGCAAAGCGGACGACGGCGGGTGCCACCTCACAGGTGTCACCCGCCCTCCTGTTGACGCAGGCGTTGTGCCTCTGTTGACGTAGCTCATGAAACAGGCGTTAACGCACAGTCGTTTTTCTGCGGGTTTCTGCGGGCAATATGCTTAGCTAGGGGAAGCCCACGCGCTGGGCAATTCACGGCCACGCTCCTGCGGTTGGCCGTCCACAAGCATGGAAGGCTGCTTCGAAGACAGTGGAAGAGACATTGAAGATTGTCGTTCTGGTCAAGCACGTCCCGGACGCGCAGTTCGACCGGCACATCACCGGACCCGGCAACACAACTGACCGCGATGAGAGCATCTTGTCCGAACTTGACGAGTACGCCCTTGAGGCAGCACTGCAGCTGGCTGAAGAGCGTGGCGGGGCCAAAGCCGGCAACGAGGTCATTGCCCTCAGCATGGGACCCTCCGGTGCGGTAAACGCAGTCAAGAAGTCGTTGCAGATTGGCGCCTACTCCGGAGTCCACCTGAGCGATGACGCGCTGGCTGGTTCGGACGCCGCTGCCACCTCGTTGGCGCTTGCAGCCACCATCCGCCATCTCTCCGCAGACGGACGCCCGGTGGACCTGGTCCTGACCGGCATGGCTTCCACGGACGGCGAGACCTCGCTCATCCCGGCCCAGCTGGCCGAGCGGTTGTCGCTCCCGCAGCTTACGTTTGCGTCCAGCCTCGAGGTTAACGGCGGAACTGTCGTGGCACGTCGCGATGCCGGCTCCCACTCGGAAACCGTCGAAGCGCAGCTCCCGGCGCTCGTCTCGGTCACAGACCAGATCAATGAACCGAGATACCCCAATTTCAAGGGAATCCTGGCAGCCAAGAAGAAGAAGATTGCCTCGTTGTCGCTTGCCGATATCGGTGTCGATCCTTCCGAGGTAGGCCAAGCAGGCTCGTGGACAGTTGTGGAGTCTGCAGCTGCCCGCCCGCCCAGGACCGCAGGTACGATCATCACCGACGAGGGCGACGCCGGCATCAAGCTCGTCGACTTCCTGGCCGCACAGAAGCTGCTCTAAAGGACTCCAACCATGGCTAATGCACTTGTTTTCATTGATAACCCCGGGGCCGCGCTCAAGAAGAGCAGTTTGGAGCTCCTGACCCTTGCGCGGAAGCTGGGGGAGACCGCCGTCGCGATCAACGGTGAATTAACCGACGACGTCGCTGCCACCTTGGGTGCCTATGGCGTGGCGACGATCTACCAGCCCTCTGTGGAGGACCTTGACGACTACCTGGTTGCGCCAAAGGCCGGGTACCTCGCGGCTGCAGTGGCGGCTTCAGGCGCCACGGCTGTCCTGATCGAAAACTCGCCCGAGGGCAAAGAGATCGCGGGACGACTCGGCATTAAGTTGAACGCCGGAGTCATCACGGATGTCGTTGGTCTGGATGCGGATGGCACCGCCCACAAGTCGGTTCTCGCGGGTTCGTACAACACCACGGCGAAGGCCACCACTCCAGTGTCGGTCTTTTCGGTAAAAGCGAACATCGTCGAAACAGAGCCTGCAGGCGCAGCCACAGCTCCCACGACAGCCAAGGTTGAGGTTCCTGCGGACGCAGCAGCTAATGCGGCCCGGATCTCTTCCCGCACGGAGAAGCCCGCCAGTGGTCGGCCCGACCTCAGCGAGGCCCGGATCGTCGTGGCCGGCGGGCGGGGTGTCGATGGCGACTTTGGCCCGTTGGAAGAACTCGCTGATGCCCTTGGTGCTGCCGTTGGCGCTTCCCGTGCAGCAACAGATGCTGGCTGGATTGGCCACGACGCGCAAGTGGGCCAAACCGGTGTGACTGTCTCTCCGCAGCTGTATATTTCGGCAGGCATCTCAGGAGCAATCCAACAAAAGGCTGGAATGCAGACATCCAAGGTCATTGTGGCCATCAACAAGGATGCAGAGTCTCCTGTCTTTGAGATCGCGGACTTCGGCATCATCGGCGATCTGTTCAAAGTCGTGCCGCAGGCAACAGCTGAGATCAAAAAGCGGAAAGGCTGATCCCTTTGACTTCTGGCGTTCCGTCAGCAAAGAGCCCGTTCAACGCCTCCACGGAGCGTGTTGAGCGGGTGCTTTGTTTTACTGCCCATCCTGACGACATCGACTTTGGAGCTGCAGGAACCATAGCTGCCTGGACTGCTGCGGGCGTTCAGGTCACCTACTGCATCATGACTGACGGCGACGCCGGCGGGTTTGATCCCGTTGACCGGGAACGCATCATCGAACTCCGTGCCACCGAACAGCAACGCGCAGCCGAGTTGGTGGGAGTCAACGACATCCGGTACCTGCACGAACACGACGGCTACCTCGAGCCGACACACAACGTCATCAAGCAGGTTGTGAAGCTCATTCGGGAAATCCGCCCGGACATCGTGTTGACCATGCACCCGGAACGGAACTGGGACCGCCTTCAGAAGAGCCACCCCGACCACCTCGCAGCCGGGGAAGCCGTGACCAGGGCGGTATATCCCGCTGTGGAGAATCCCTTTGCGTACCCTGAGTTGGCTGAGGCCGGACTCGCGGCCTACAAACTGCCCTGGCTCTGGTTTATCTCCAGTCCAGCGGACCGTGAGAACCATTTCGTGGACGTCACCAAGCATGTTGATGCCAAGCTCGATGCGATCCGCATCCACGCGAGCCAGCACCCGGACATAGAGGGGATGGAGCGCGTGGTCCGTGGCATGTTGATGGCCAATGGTGCGCGTGCAGGGCTTCCTGCCGGGACCAGTGCTGAGAGTTTCCACGTGGTGTCCGTCAACGGATCCAGTACTATCGCCGGCTTCTGACATTGCCGATATGTAACCCGTGTCATATGCTGGACCTCGGTTAAATCATATTTATTCGAGGAAGGCAGACTTTGATGGCGAAGACTGCACAGCAACCCGTACTGGTGATTATGGGAGTCTCCGGTTCGGGCAAGTCGACAGTAGCCGGCGTACTGGCCGGAAAGCTTGGATGGGATCTCGCCGAAGGCGACGACCTCCATCCGGAAGCGAATGTGGCCAAGATGCACTCGGGCCAGGCACTCAGCGATGAGGACCGGTGGCCTTGGCTTGGCATCATTGCCGACTGGATCCGGGAACACACCGATGCCGGTACGCCGGCCATCATCACGTGCTCGGCATTGAAGAAGAAGTACCGCGACGTACTCCGGGGCGAAGGGGTTGTCTTTGTTTTCCTGCAAGGGAGCAAAGACAAGATCTCGGACCGGCTCGCGTCGCGGCACGGCCACTTCATGCCGCCGTCGCTCCTGGAGTCCCAGTTTGAAGCACTCGAGGAACCCACGGAAGACGAGAACTATATCTCGCTGTGTGTTTCAGCATCGCCCGCTGAGGAAGCGGACGAAGTCATCGAGCGGCTCGGCTTGCGCCCCGTGGGTGCAGGTTCCGAAGCGAGCGCCACGTGATCGCCGTGGAAACTGCCACGCAGGTACAGGAGTGGACCGGGCACGACACCCAGCTTCTTGTGGTGGCAGCCGTGGGCATTGCACTGATCGTGGTTCTGATCGCAAAGCTGAAACTCCACCCATTCCTGGCGCTGGTGCTGGGCTCGGCGTTTGTCGGCCTCGCCTCGGGCGTGGAACTGGGCAAGGTCATTACCAACTTTGAGGACGGAGTTGGCGGCGTCCTCAAGGAAGTCGGCCTGCTGATTGCCTTGGGCGCAATGCTTGGCAAGTTGCTTGCGGACTCCGGTGGAGCCAACCGGGTAGTGGACACCTTGTTGGCCAAAGCCACCGGCAACAAGATCGTCTGGATGATCACGCTCGTGGCAGTGATCATTGGCCTGCCGATGTTCTTCGAGATCGGTCTTGTGCTCCTGCTTCCCGTGATTGTCCTCGTGACGCAGAGATCCGGGATGAAGCTCATGCGCATCGCAATCCCGGCTTTGGCGGGCCTTTCAGTGCTCCATGGCTTGGTGCCCCCGCACCCGGGGCCGCTGATTGCCATCAGCGCTGTGAAAGCCGAATTGGGAACAACACTGGGCCTGGGCATTCTCGTGGCCATTCCCACGGTCATCATTTGTGGACCGCTTTTCTCGCGGCTGGCTGCGCGGTGGGTTCCGGTGGACGCTCCCGCCGTGGCGGGTGGCATCGACACCCAGCACCGCGCTGACCTCAGCGACGTCAAGCGCCAGCCCTCGTTCCTGGTGACGCTGCTGACCATTATTTTCCCGGTAGTCCTCATGCTGCTAAAGGCTTTGGGTGACATCATCTGGCCGGACGCCGCAACCGCTCCGATGATCAGGATCTTCTTCGATTTCGTGGGCCAGCCCCTGGTGGCCATGACACTGGCCGTACTCGCTGCCATTGTGAGCTTCGGGTATGCAGTGGGATTCACCGGCAGCAAGATCACTGCCAAGCTGGGCGACAGCCTGGGCCCGATCGCAGCAATCCTTCTGATTGTTGGAGCTGGCGGTGGGTTCAAGCAGACATTGATTGGTGCCGGCGTGGGCGACGCCGTCAAGAAGTGGGCGGAAGGGGCCAACATGTCCGTCCTCGTGCTGGGCTTTATTGTGGCGGTGGCTCTCCGGCTCGCTACAGGCTCGGCAACTGTTGCAACCGTGACTGCCGCCGGCATTGTCGCGCCCCTGGCCAGCAGCTTGACCCCAACCCACGCGGCACTGCTCGCCTTGGCGATCGGTGCAGGCTCATTGTTCCTTTCGCACGTGAATGATGCCGGTTTCTGGCTGGTCAAGGAGCTCTTCGGCCTAACAGTCGGGCAGACCTTCAAGACCTGGTCTGTGATGGAGACATTGATCTCCCTGGTTGGGTTCGGCTTCGTGATGCTGTTGTCGCTCGTGTTGTAGCTGCCGGTCAACTGCAGGCAAGAACGACGGCGGCCGCCCCACCTTGGTGGGACGGCCGCCGTCGGGCCTTAAGCGTTGGGGCCAGCCTTGGCTGACATCAGGCGCTCAGCGGAACCACCAACACAGGCGGCTGCGTGGGCGAGCTTGATCCGCCAGCGGGCTCCACCGTAATGGCCACCGAGGAAGCTGAGGACAATCCCTTCACCACTGCCGGCTTGGACAACGTCTCGGCGTCCATAGTGCCCTGCGGCACGGGGGCTGACCCATCCTTCGGCAACGTCCACAACTGGTAGACCTTACCGTCGGGGGCCGGGGCTACGCCGTCCATCAGCACCACAAAGGAGTCCTTGGTGGAGGAAGCTGAAATTGTAGCCGTCCCGCCGCCGGGAACCTGGGCCGTCTTCTTTTGGACATCCTGGGCCTGCAGGACCTGGTTCACGGGATCGTTCTGGCCGGCAACGTACACGCCGACACCTACGCCACCCAAAGCGATGACGGCAGCAGCCGCTGCGCCAACCAGCCATGCGCGTCCCCGCCCGAGGCGGCGTTCTCCGCGCTTGGTCCTGGCGCGGGCCAGTTCGTCGAGGATTGGCTCCGCCTCTACATTAATGCCGGTCCTGGCGGGGGAGTCCATGGCAGATTCCCGGTTGATCCGGTCCATAATGTTGGCGAAGACGGCAGGGGGCGGTTCTTCTTCAGGAGTGAAACCCACCACCAGGGTCTCGCGGGCCTGCCGGACCCGCTCCTGGAACGCTGGACCTTCCGGAGCGTCCTTGACGTATTCGTCAATCAGTGCCCGTTCGGATTCAGTGACGGCGTCCAAGGCATAGATTTCCGCGAGTTCGAGGACACGGCCCTCGGCCAAGTCGGTTGCGATGTCATTGGCGAACATTCTGCGGACAAATCCTCCACCGTTGTTCTCGCTCATTCAGCCCACCCCCAAGCAGGTCTTCAAGCGCAGGAGTCCGTCGCGAATGCGGGACTTGATGGTGGGAACTGCGGCACCGAGGTGCTCAGCGACCTCCCGGTAAGTGAGCCCACCGTAATAGGCAAGGCGGACGGACTCGCGCTGGGTGTCCGTCAAAGTGCCCAGGCACCGGCTGACTGCCTCGGCCTCAAAGTTTGTGTCGGCTTCTTCGGACACGACGTCGCGATCAAGTTCCTGGCTCGCCGCCCCGTATCGGGCTTCGCGGTCTGTGGCCGCCTGGACGGCACGGACGCGATCGATGGCCCGGCGGTGCGCGATGGTCATCAGCCAAGCCAGGGGGCTGCCGGCCGCGGGGTCGAATTTTGCGGCGCCTTGCCAGACCTGGATGAAGACTTCCTGGGTGGCATCCTCACTCAGCTCGGAATCGACCAGGACGCGCCTGGCCATGCCGAAGACGCGTTTGGACGTCAATCGGTAGAACTCGGCAAAGGCCTCTTGGTCGCCAGCCGCAACCAACTCAAGCAGTCCCGCGAGCTGCGGGTTCAGGTCTTTCGCGGTCCCGGAAGTCTCGACGACCGGGGGACCGGGATTGTTGGGGGTGTCCATCACTGTCCAGCATAAGTCGTGCGGTTTGAAACGGGCAGCACGAGGGAGTGGCGCGGCGGTGCAGCTTGCCGTCACTACCCTGGCCTCGAGCGCGCTCATGTTGCTCCCTCATCGAATGTCCAAAGCAGGAATTCATCCTGCATAGGTTATTCGCAGCTGCGGGCGCCGTGGATGGGCTACACCTTGGCGCCGGCAAATCCGTTCTGGCGCCACGCCTCGAAAACGGCGATGGACGCGGCGTTTGCCAGGTTCAGTGAACGCAGGGAAGGCCGCATCGGGAGCCGCACCCGGGCAGTGACGTGCGAATCCTTCTTCAGCCAATCCGGGAGCCCGACAGATTCAGGGCCGAACATCAGTACGTCACCCTCACGGTAGTTGATATCCGTGTAGGACGTTTCGCCGTCGGACGTAAACGCAAACACACGCTCAGGCTGCAGGGCTGCCCATGCCGCGTTGATGTCCTTATGGACCGTGACGACGGCGAGATCGTGGTAGTCCAGGCCCGCCCGGCGCAGCTTGGCATCGGAAAAGTCAAAGCCCAGAGGCTCCACCAGATGGAGTTCGGCGCCGGTGATGGCGGCCAAACGAATGGCGTTGCCCGTATTGCCCGGGATTTCTGGAGTGTGGAAGAGGATGCGGAACACCGTCCCATCCTAGCCAGTCCCGTCCCAGCCGGTCCCATCGCAGCCGGTCCCATTGCGTTGGCTTCATTCTGAGCCACCCAGTGCCGGCGAAAGCAAGATGTCAGTGCATGCCGCGGAGCAAGCGGGCAAGAACTGGAACCACCACGGTGTTCGGTGCTGGTCCTGAACCAAGGAACTGCTTCAAACCGCGGACCAATCCTGCACCATTGACCACCTCAACCGCATTATGGCTGGACTGTCCTTTGCCGTACTGGTCAATGACCGGTTCGTGCAGGTTGCCGTCAGGACTGTGCAGGACCACCCAGCCGGTGACGTTCAACTCAGGGAAGAGGTCCTGCATGTGGCGGACAATGTGGGCCAGCTGCGGCGGAGCCACAGCCCGGCCGCCGTGGCGCAGCGAATTGCCGTCCCACGCGTAGGCGCCCTTGGGCAACAGCATGGAACCAACCAACGCCAGCCGGTAGCCGGAAAGCACCGCGTGGTCGATGTGGTTGTTGTCAGAGGGGGAGCGGAGCCCATTGATGAGCCTTGCGGCGGGGATGGCGGGCAGGACCTGCCTGCTGATGAGCTGAACCGTACGCATCTCGCGCTGGATGCGCGCTTCGGCACCGAATATGCCACGTTTTCGCGGCAATCCATGGACCTGTTGGGCGGCTTCCGCTTTTGAAATGAGCGGAACCTCCAGCGGGTCATCAAAGGCCGGAACGTAAACGGGCGGATCGCCTGCCGTGTTGCGCTGGGCCTGCGGACGCCTGACCCCGGCACTGGTGGCCGGACCGGGCGCAGATGCACCCGTATAGTCTCCCGGACGCGGTTGGCTGCGTCCGGAAGCGCCGCTGGCATACCTGCGGTCATACTCGGCCCGCCGCTTCGGATCAATCAGGGTCTCATACGCGAGCGTTACGCGACGGAACATTTCGGCCTCGCCGCCGTGATCGGGGTGGGCCATCCGTGCGGCCTTCCGATAGGCCACCTTGATCTCCTTGTCAGTCGCAGTGACGGACACGCGAAGAACCTGATAGTGGGAACTGCTGCCCTCGGCCAAGCACAGGCCCTTCTCTAGGATGGTGGTCCGCTCCACTCGCGGGGCGGTATGGCCAGTTTATCCAGCCACTATGAGAACGTCGGCAGCGGGCGCGGTGGTTCCCGGCTGGCATAATTCAGCAGGTGAATCCTCCGGCGCCCAAGAATCCCACGCACTCGGCGGAGAAGATCGCCCTTGCCATAAATCCAACAGCATCGTTCGGCCGTCGCGGCCTCGCCGGGGACGAGGCGGCAGCCTCCCTTCGCGCTGGCGGTTGTGACGTCGTCGTGCTGGAAGCAGGAAGCTATGACGACCTCCGAACCCTGGTTGATGAGGCCATAACTGCAGGCATCAGTGCGCTGGTTGTGGTGGGCGGGGACGGCATGGTCCATTTGGGTGTCAATGCGCTCGCCGGAAAGGACGTTCCCCTGGGAATTGTTCCCGCTGGCACTGGCAATGATGTTGCCAGATTGCTGGGCTTGCCACTCACGGACACAAAGGCGGCGTGCGATCGTTTGCTGGCGTCAATGCCATCGGGCGGCCGGAAGATCGACGCCGGACGCGTCACCGCAGGCGGCCGAAGCAGCTATTTTGCGGGGGTCCTGTCTGCTGGATTTGACGCTGCCGTCAATGAGAGGGCGAACTCGTGGCGTTGGCCCAAGGGAAAGAGCCGTTACAACCTGGCGATGCTCCGGGAACTCGGTTCCTTCCGGCGTATCGAATACACAGTGACGGCCGACGGCGGGCAGTGGCGCCAACCGGCGTTGCTGATTTCCGTGGCGAACGGCCAATCGATCGGCGGCGGGATGAGAATAACGCCCAATGCTTTACCCGACGACGGGTGGCTGGATTTGTTCATCGTCAAGGAGTTATCGCGGCTGAATTTCCTGGCAGTGTTTCCCAAGGCGTTCGCCGGCAAACACCTTGGCCATCCGGCCGTGGAGATCCGCCGGGTCCGGAAGGTGCGGTTGGAGGCAGAAGGCGTTGTGGCTTACGCCGACGGCGAGCGCGTGGGCAGATTGCCTGTGGAGGTCGAGGTTGTGCCCGGGGGTCTGCGCGTCCTTGCATAGTTGAACTGCCCGGAGCCGTTTGACCAGTCTGAGGTCCGCCGGCCACGGTCCGCTGTGGCGGGAGGTTAGACTCGATCGCGGCAGACGTGGCTGGCCGGCAAAAGAAAGGATCGCCAATGACGCGGGGTGTTGGACGACGGCAGTTCCGGGCGTTGGTGGGCGCTGTACCTGGTTTGGGCGTCGTGCCTGCTGTGGCTGCTTTGGGTGCGCTGCTTGCCGGATGCAGTGTGAACGTGCCTGACCCCGCAGCACCGAAGCCTTCACCTTCGGAGTCGACGCTTTCCACCCCAACCATCACGCCCGGACACGATGCTGAGGCTCTCGCCGCGAAGGACCTGCCCTTGGACGCGGGAGGAACTTTGGCGCCCGGAGACCCGGTATTAGTGTCCAGCCGCCTGGAGGAGGCGCCAGGATGGTCCGTTGTGCACTCCGGCTTGCAAGGTGAAACCCGGTACGCAAAGACAGATGGGTGCGCGGTGGTTGTCCGGGTCAGCCTTAACCAGGGGCCATTGGTAGTGCCGGGGGATGACGCCGCGTCCACGAAGGAACTGTTCCGTTACGTGGATCCAGGCATCGCTGTGGACAAGCTAACGCCGGCCTCATTGCGGTGGGGCCAGGATTCGGGCAAGCCGGAGCATAGCGTGGAATTATTGGCCTTGGAATCAGCTCCGGCTTCCGGCGGTGTCGCTTCCGTGGTCCTTGCCAGGCTTTTCAGCAGCCCGGCTTCCTCTGTTTACATATCGGTTGCTTGTCCGGATAGCGGGACCCTGGCCAAGGCCAGGGCTGAGGTCCAGTCCCGGTTGGCCGTGGTCCCACCAGCCTGAGAGTTATTTCTTGAACGCGGTGGCCAGGCGGTTCAACGCGAGTGCTCCCACCAGCAGGCCGAAGTCCCTCAGCGCTACGTCGAAGAACGAGCCAAGCACCAGCAGGTTGACGATGATGCCGAGCAGCCAGGCTGCGACAACGAGGGATCCCCAGCGTGGCCGCAGGGCGACGAGGATGCCGGCGATAATTTCGATGACTCCCACGCCGTACATGAAGGTCTGGGCTGAAACAGGTACCACGGCGGTGGCTGCGGGCGCCAAGTAGACAGTCCAGTCCACCAGGAGGTTGCTGAATTTATCGAGCCCGAAAATGATCGGGGCAATCGTGAAGACCGTCCTCAGGAGGAGAAAGGCCTGCCGGGAAGGGTCCCGGAGGTCGCTGTGGCTGGACTTCGGGCTCATGTGGGTGGTTGCGGCTTCCATGACGCATTCCTTTCTAAAAATAGGTAACTTGATTTTAGATCCGAGCCGAAGTTTAAGCAACGAATCTTGTTTTTAGAGATATTCTGACTGTATGACCACTGCACGCCACTCTTGGCTCCAAAGGATCTCGGCGATCGCCTCCTTGGACGACGACAACCGCAGGGTGTTGTTCGCCTACGTGCGCGGCGCCGCAGATGCGGTCGGTCGGGACGAAGCGGCCCGTGCCCTCGGTATTCCCCGAAGCACGGCCTCCTTCCATCTGGATCGTTTGGTGAAGGACGGAGTCTTGCAGGTGGAGTTCAGAAAGTCCTCTGACAAAGCCGGGCCTGGTTCGGGTCGGCCTGCCAAGCTCTACCGCCCGGCCATGGATGAGGTTGGTGCCTCTGTTCCTGAGCGCCAGTACGATCTCGCCGGGGATCTGATGGCTACGGCTATCACGCGTTCCCTGAAAGGGGAACTTCCCGTGCGGGACGCTTTGCTGGATGTTGCGGGCCGCAAGGGCCAGGAAGCGGGCCGGCCCGGCGATTTCCTGGGTGCTTTGGCGGACCTCGGCTATGAGCCAATGGCTGATGACGCGGGAGGGTACCGACTGCTTAACTGTCCGTTCCATCGGCTTTCGCAGGATCATGAGGAGGTGGTCTGCGCCATGAACGGCGCGTTCCTCAAGGGCGCGGCCACCGCATCCGGTCTTAGTGCTGACAACGTCCTTCCGGAACCTGGCCCTGGCCATTGCTGTGCCCGGATCGGCAGCTTGGAACCAGGCCCAAAAACCTGACCCCGGACCTGACGCTGACGCCGCCGGTAGAATTGCAACGTGCCTGTATACCTCGACCACGCCGCCACCACCCCCATGTCGGCCCAAGCCCTTGCCGTCATGACGCGCGAGCTGGCGCGGACCGGCAACCCGTCCTCCCTCCATGGAGCCGGGCGGCGGGCACGGCGCGCGGTGGAAGATGCGCGCGAAACGTTGGCGGCCGCCGCCGGGGCCCACCCTTCCGAGGTAATTTTCACCTCGGGTGGGACTGAGGCCGACAACCTGGCCGTCAAGGGCCTTTTCTGGGCCCGCCATGACGAAAACCCCCGCCGGACCCGTATCCTGTGCTCCGCCGTCGAACATCATGCGGTCATGGACACAGTGGAGTGGCTTGAGCGTCATGAGGGAGCCGAGGCCGTGTGGTTGCCGGTCGATGCCCAGGGTGCGGTGCGACTTGATGCCGTGCAGCGCGAACTGGAACGTGACCCCGACTCCGTTGCGCTTGTCACGGTGATGTGGGCCAATAACGAAGTGGGCACCATTCAGCCCGTTGCAGAGATAGTGGAACTGGCTGGCCGATACGGGATTCCGGTGCACTCGGATGCGGTCCAGGCCTTCGGTTCCGTTCCGGTCGATTTCCGGGCTTCCGGGCTCGCTGCAATGTCAGTCTCGGGGCATAAACTCGGCGGGCCCGTCGGCGTTGGCGCGTTGTTCCTCGGACGCGCGATCAAGTTGACTCCGGTTCAACATGGCGGCGGGCAGGAGCGCGATGTGCGCTCGGGAACGCTGGACACTCCGGCTATTGCTGCCTTTGCGGCAGCTGCGGAGGCCGTTACAGGTAGCCTGGCCGCTGAGGGCGAGCGCATCAGCGGGCTGCGCGACCGTCTCATTGCCGGGGTTCGGCAGGCTGTTCCTGACGCTGTGCTCCGTGGGGCACCTGGGGAAGGCCGACTGCCCGGCAACGCCCACTTCACTTTTCCTGGGTGCGAGGGAGATTCGCTCCTGTTTCTTCTGGACCTCGCAGGCGTTGAGTCATCTACCGGTTCGGCCTGCACCGCGGGGGTGCCCCGTCCCTCCCACGTCCTCCTGGCCATGGGGCTGGATGAAGACACTGCCCGTGGTGCTCAACGTTTCACGCTGGGGCACAGCTCAACAGAAGCCGATGTTGAGGCACTGCTTAAGGCGCTGCCGGAGGCCTGTTCGCGGGCTCGGCAAGCAGGCATGGCCGGTCATGAATCCAGCATCCAGACAGCGGCAACGGTGGCGCGGCGAGGGCCAACGGAGTTTTAGCGCCGGGTTTCACTCGTGGGGCAACAGTTCCTCAAGGGGAACGTCGGCATCTGTCAGACGGGTTATGTCTACGGGCACCCGGCCGGAAATCAGCGCCTTGATGGGCTTCTGCACGCGGCGCATATTCACGCTCATTCCGGCCACCACTTCGCCCTGCTCCTTCTGGCCATCGCGCATCCAGAACGCGATGAAACTGCCGTCATCGAGCGAGCCGCGAATCACGGGCTCCACCCCGGAGGTCAGCGAAGGGAAACCCGAGTACTCCATGCTGAGCGTGAACTGATCCGTATAGAAATACGGCACAACATCCAGGGCGGCATTTTGGTCCAGCATCGTCTTTGCGGCCACTTTGCCGCCATTGAGTGCATTCGCCCAATGCTCACTGCGATGGTGCTCGCCGGTGAAGGGATGCAGGGCGTTGGCAACGTCACCTGCTGCCAGGATGTCCGGGGCGCTGCTGCGAAGAGCGGAATCCACCAGGACTCCGTTGTCCAGGCTTAGCCCTGCTGTTTCTGCCAACGATGTGTCGGGCACCACCCCCACTGCAATGATGACGATATCCGCGGGTAGGACTTCTCCCGCGTTGGTTCGGACTCCGGAGACATGGCCATCATTCCCCTCGATGGCAGAAGCGCTCGCAGGTAGCCTGAAGCTGACGCCGTTCTCTTCGTGGAGTGCCCGGAAGTAGTTGCCCAGTTCAGGGCCGATGGCGGCACTAAGTGGAATCTCTTCCAAGCCGAGCAGGACCACATCATTGCCGTAACTGCGGGCAGCCGCGGCCAGCTCCATGCCGATCCACCCGGAACCCACCATGACCACATGCTTGCCTCCGTCCCTGAGCAGGGACTGCAGGCGCAGGCTGTCCTCAAAGGTCCTGAAAGTCATCACGCCCTCCAGGTCAATGCCGGGAAGCGGGATGCGCCGAGGTTGCGCCCCGGTGGCTATCAGCAGTTTGGCGTAGTCAAGGGTCCGGCCGTCCTGAAGGGTTACGGTTCGGTTCCCGGCATCGATGCCCATTGCAGGGTTGCCCAACAGCAGTTCGACGTCGTTTTCTTCGTACCAGCCGGCTGGCACCACCGGAACGCTATCTTCGTCGGCCTTGCCCAGAAGGAACTCCTTGGACAGGGGCGGCCGAAGGTAAGGGATCCGCTCCTCGGATGCCAGGAGGGTAACGGGTCCAGCAAAGCCTTCTGAGCGAAGGGTTTTTGCTGCGGTTGCACCGGCCAGGCCGCCGCCGGCGATGAGTATTCGTTCATGCGTCATTTCAGCCCACCTTTTGTCTTTGCCTTTCTAAAACAACTTACTTTGACTTTAGATTTCGTCCTATGGCCAGTCAAGGGATTTAGCGCGCACATTGGTGCGGGAGCTAGAATAGTTGGGCGTGCCGGCTCGCCTCAGCCGGATTCAATAGCCAAAACCCCTAAACCACGGAAAGCCAGCATGCGAGTACTTGCAGCAATGAGCGGCGGAGTCGACTCCGCCGTGGCCGCCGCCCGCGCCGTCGAGGCCGGACACGACGTCGTCGGAGTCCACCTTGCGTTGTCGCGCATGCCCGGCACCCTTCGCACCGGAAGCCGGGGCTGCTGCACCATCGAAGACTCCCGCGATGCATGGCGCGCCTGTGATGTCCTAGGGATTCCCTACTATGTTTGGGACTTCTCCGAACGCTTCAAGGAAGATGTCGTCCAGGACTTCATCGACGAATATGCTGCAGGACGCACCCCGAATCCGTGCATGCGTTGCAACGAGCGCATCAAGTTTGCTGCCTTGCTGGAAAAGGCCATTGCCCTGGGGTTTGACGCTGTATGCACCGGGCACTACGCCAAAGTCATCGAAGACGCCGACGGCAACCGTGAACTGCATCGGGCGGCGGACTGGGCCAAGGACCAAAGCTATGTCCTGGGCGTACTGACCCATGAGCAGCTTAAGCACTCCATGTTCCCGCTTGCGGACACTCCTTCCAAGGCCGAGGTAAGGGCTGAGGCCGAAAGGCGGGGTTTGTCGGTGGCAAACAAGCCGGATAGCCACGATATTTGCTTCATCTCCGATGGAGATACGCGTGGTTGGCTGGCCGAGAAAATCGAAATGACAACTGGCGACATCGTGGACGAAACCGGCACGAAGGTAGGCGAGCACCCTGGTGCCAACGCCTTCACCGTCGGCCAGCGCCGGGGACTGAAGCTGGGCACGCCGGCTTCCGATGGTAAGCCCCGGTTTGTCCTGGAAATCCGTCCGAAGGAAAACAAGGTGGTTGTGGGGCCGGAAGCGCTCCTTGCCATCGATGAAATCCGCGGCATCAAGGTGTCATGGGCTGGCCTGCCCATCTCCGAGGTTGAGACGGGTGCAGAATTCGAGTGCCACGCCCAGGTGCGGGCACATGGTGATCCCGTTCCGGCCCGTGCACACATTGAGCCGGTTGCCGATGAAGAGGGTGTTGAGAGGGCCGAACTCGTGGTCACCCTGACCGAACCGCTACGGGGAGTGGCGCCTGGCCAGACCGTCGTGCTGTATCAGGGCACCCGGGTACTGGGACAGGCAACCATCGACGCCGCACGTTCCCTGCAGAGGGCAGTTCTTTAGCTGTCACCGGATTATTGCCTCCGGGTTTGAGGGCCCCCATACTGGCCTAAGTAGCGCAACCGCTGCGGTGTGTTGGGGTCCGCATTCGAAGATGGCGATGGCTGTGGCATTTCCAAAGAAGAGCCCGGGAGACATCAAAGCAGGGCAGATGGTCTCCGTGACGGTCCTTGCAGAGGGGCCGATAGGCAGCGGCGGGGCTCCACCGCTGACAGCCCAGGTACGGATACCCGTAGAGCGGCTCCGGCGTGGCCCCACTGGACACCGCTACGCGATCCACATCCGGAAGTGGCGCGGCACCAATGTGTCTCCAGTAACCCTGACTCGCCAAGGCGACCCCTGGCAACTGGTTTCAGAAGCTCCGCCCACGGACCTCCGCGAACTCCTGGACGATACCCGTTTCCTCGCCCAGCACGTCTACGGCGTGGCCATGAGCACCCTGGAGATCTTCGAATCCACGCTCGGCCGGCGAATGCCCTGGAATCCGGAGGGGCGGGTGGTCCTGAAGGCAAGGGATCGTGTCACAGCCATCGATACCGGATATGAGCGCGGTACCAACACCATACGCTTCGGCTCCGTGGACCGCATGGGCTACAAAGTACCCACTGCGCTGTTCAGGGACATTGTTGCCCACGAAGTCACCCACGCGATCCTGGACGGCTTCCGGCCTGCGTGGGCGGACCAGCTGGCCACCATGGAGCAACTTGCCATGCACGAGGCACTGGCAGACCTGGTGGCCATACTGTCGGTGTTTTCATCCCGTGAGGTGGTCTTCCGGCAACTTGAAGCTGCCGGGGAAGGGTTTGAGGCAGGGCAGGTGGTGGACGACGCGATCCTGATAAGGTCCCTCTTTGACTTTGCGAGGGACCTTTTCGCCCGTGGTCCGTTGAGGGAACCATTTGTTGGCGCCGTTCCTGAGGGTTGGCAAACCATGCTGGACCCGCATGCCCGCGGGGCGGTGGTGGTCGGGGCAGTACTCCGGGCCGTCCAGCGGTTGTGGTCGGAAAGAAATGCCCGTTTTGGGGACAACCAAAGCCTGCAGCAGAAAGCGGAATCCGGTTCCATTGTGGCCATGAGGGTCCTGCGCATGGTGATCAGGGGCCTTTCCTACATGCCACCTGTGGACGTTACTTGGCGGGATCTCCTACGTGGCATCATTGCCGCAGACCTGGACATGGTCCCGGAAGACACCTACGGCTATCGGGACGCCCTCCAAACGGAATTCTCTGCCATAGGGATCCGCCGGGTGTCGCTGAACAACATCAGCGGGGTGGATAACTACCAGGGGCTTCGCTATCCCATCCGACTGTCGGCCCTGGGGTCAGACCCCCAGGAAGTTCAACGCTTCGTGTGGGAAAACCCGAGGCTCCTGGACGCGGCCCGGCTGGAGCGGCGCACTCCACTGAGCTCCACGCGGGTGCGCACGTCCGAACGCGTGTCACCGGACGGCTTCATCATCTCCGAAATCGGGGCATCATTCATTCAAACGGTGCGGATGAGCCGCAAGGAGGCCTATGTCCGCCTTGGCTTGAAGACGCGGCGGGATTTCGTGGATGTCCGTGGAGGAGGAATCCTCAGATTCGACGCCGGTGGCCGCCTGGTCTATGCCGCGCTCAAACCAGTAATGGACCGGGAGCGGCAGGGGATGCTGTTTGGTTCCGATCAACAGCACGACGTCGAGGAAGCCGCATCTTCCGGTGCCAGGCACAAGTTCCACGGCACAGGGGAATAGGTACGGGGGAATAGGCCCGGCGGCATAGGCGCGGGCGATAGCTGATGCCCCCGGGGGTGACGCCAACGGAAGGTTAGCTGCCCCAGGCAGCCTTGCGTGCCGCCGTCGTGCCTTCCAATTGGGCGATTTGATCAAAACCGCCGCCTTTGAGCGCTTTGCTCACCAGCTTCAGGACTTCCGCCCGCCCCACTGTGCCGTTGCCCTGCAGGGACTTCACGAAATGATAGGTGAAGGCTCCGTTGTAGCGGCCCTCGATCAGGGCGTCCGCGGCTGTCTGGTCCGATCGGCAGGCTGCCATCAGCACAGGCTTGGACAGCGTGGCTGATTTCACCAAATCGCGAAGGGTGCGGGCGTCGCTGAACTCGTTCGCGATCGCGGCCCGCGGTGTTGGGGCAGGAAGGAAACGCGGGCGCCGGCCCGGCAAAAGGTCCAAGGACTTCAGTCCAGTGCCGCTGTGGCAGGTGTCCAGGACGACGTCCATGAGGACACCCTCCGGCAGACGCCCGAAGAGCGTGGCCAACTCGTCGTCACTGATCACTGTCTCCGGGTCCCAGGAGTCGCCGGCGTTGTTGATGTCATAGCAGGCAAAGGCCTCGTCCAGCCGATCCACCTCATCGCCGCTGGTATCGGGTATCTGCGTGCCATGGCTGGAGAAGGTGAAGACAATATGGTTGGACGCTCCCTCCACCGCGCTGTCGACCAACTTGTTGAGTTCGGCCATTACGGACTTTTTGGTGGCCTTGGCATCCCTTAGGACCTTGATGCTGGAGGAAGCGAAACCGTACTGCGCCCCAAGGAGGGCGGCCAGGTCTTCAGCGTCATTAACGCAACCGTGAAGCCAGCTCGATTCGGGTAAATACTTGAACTTGTTGATCCCCACACAGAGGGCTGCCTTGCTCATGTTCCCGTCCTTAGGACTGGTCCTTGCACCCATTACCTCGGCGGCCCCCTGAACCGCCGCCTGGATGCTGTCCACGGCCGTGTTCTGCCTGTCCGTGATCCAGCGCTTATCAACTCGGAATAAAGATATTCCGGCGCTTCTTCAGGGGCAATGCCTTAGCGTCCCCTGGAAAACCTACTGGTTGGTAAATATTGTGTCTCGAATCACAAAATCAAGGGCCCCGGGGCGCGGAAGTCTGATTGAATCGTGGAATCAAGAGTGCGCTCCGTCACAAATATCCCACGGCGGTTCGCCTAATCCATCGAACAGAAGGTTCACAGATGGCACTGAAGAAGAAGGCCCTGCATGGCGTTATCGCGCTGGCGGGCGTTTCCGCCCTCGCTTTGACTGCATGCACGGGCCCCTCCGGCGGCGGTTCATCGTCCGCCCCGGCTGCCGGCGGCCCGATCGCCTACGGCACCACAGACAAAGTCACCGCATTGGACCCGGCAGGATCCTACGACAATGGTTCATTCATGGTGATGAACCAGATTTACTCGTTCCTGCTGAACTCCAAGCCAGGCGGTGCAGAACCGGTCCCGGACCTTGCGGAGTCGTCGTCGTTCACGGCACCTACCGAATACACCGTCAAGCTCAAGTCCGGTCTGAAATGGGCCAATGGACACACGCTGGATTCAAAGGATGTCAAGTTCTCCTTTGACCGCCAGGTCGCCATCAACGACCCCTCCGGCCCGGCGTCGTTGCTGGCCAACATTGTGAGCGTGACCACCCCGGATGCCAACACGGTGGTGTTCAAGTCGAAGCTGGCCAACGACCAGACCGTCCCGTTTATCCTCAGCAGCCCAGCTGCGCCGATTGTGGACGATGAAGTCTTCCCCGCGGACAAGGTCCTTCCTGACGACGAGATCATCAAGGCCAAAGCGTTCTACGGGCAGTACACGATCGATAGCTACAAGAAGAATGAACTGGTCAGCCTGAAGGCATTCCCCGACTACAAGGGTGTCCTTGGCAAGCCGGCCAATGACGCCGCCACGATCAAGTACTACGCCAGCCCTACGAACCTGAAGCTGGATATCCAGCAGGGCAACCTCGATGTGGCGTTCCGCAGCCTGAGTGCCACCGATGTTGACGACCTCAAGAAGGATTCCAAGGTCAAGGTTCTGGTCGGTCCAGGTGGCGAGATCCGCTACATCACGTTCAACTTCGACACCATGCCTTTCGGCACCAAGGCGCCGGGCGCAGATCCGGCAAAGGCCCTGGCGGTCCGGCAAGCAATAGCCAACCTTGTCGATCGCCAGGCGATTGCGGACCAGGTCTACAAGGGCACCTACCTGCCGCTGTACTCCAACGTTCCGAGCGGATTCCTGGGCGCCAACGAGTCGTTCAAGGATGCCTACGGCGACGCAGGAAAGCCAAGCCTCGACAAGGCCAAGAAGGTGCTGGCAGACGCCGGAATCACTGAAAAAGTGGCCCTGAACCTGCAGTACAACCCGGACCACTACGGTGGGTCGTCGGGTGACGAATACGCCATGGTCAAGGAGCAGCTGGAGAAGTCCGGGCTGTTCACGGTGAACCTGCAGTCCACCGAATGGGTCACGTATACCAAGGCCAGCCGCGCCGATGAGTACCCGCTGTTCCAATTCGGTTGGTTCCCGGACTTCAGTGACGCTGACAACTACTTGACGCCGTTCTTCCCCAAGGGCGGCTTCCTGAACAACCACTACAACAACGATGCTGTGAACGAGCTCATCAACAAGGAGCTTACAGAGGCAGACAAGTCGGCCCGTGAAACCGCCATCAAGGACGTCCAAAACGCCCTTGCGAAGGACATTTCCACACTGCCGCTGCTTCAGGGCGCACAGGTGGCGGTGGTCGGAAGTGGTGTCAACGGTGTCGACAAGACACTGGACGCTTCATTCAAGTTCCGCCTCGGGACTGTTTCCAAGTAACCACACCATGTGATGGAAAGGGGCGGGACACTGATCCGGTGTCCCGCCTCCTTTGCTGACCACGATCGTGGCCGGCATGCATGAGCCAATCCCGCGCAATCCACGGGCAGGAAATACAGGTAACAATGACAACACTTATAGAGGTACCCGAGGCCGAGCCCGGAATAGTAGCTCCCAAGAGCAAGTCCAAGGCCGGGGGAGGCCTTGGAAAATACATCGTGATCCGGTTCTTCCTGATCATCCCCACCGTCTTCATTCTGGTGACGCTGGTCTTCTTCTTGATGCGGGTCATTGGAGATCCCATCACAGCTGCCCAAGGCGGACGCCTCCCACCGGATGTACTGGCCCAGCGAATCCACGATGCCGGCTATGACCGCCCGGTTCTGATCCAGTACTTTGAATACCTCGGCCAACTCATCACCGGCAACTTTGGCTCGACGATCACTGATCGTCGACCAGTCGTGGAGGTACTCACTACCTTTGGTGCCGCAACGCTGGAGCTGTCGATCAACGCATTGATCGTGGCGCTCGCAGTCGGTATCCCGTTCGGACTCATCGCCGCCCAACACCGCGACAAGAGCTCCGACGCCGTCCTGCGGTTCTTCGCAATCCTCTGTTATGCCACCCCCGTGTTCTTCTCCGGCCTGCTTCTCAAACTGACATTTTCGGTGTGGCTCGGATGGTTCCCCGTAGCAGGACGCGCCTCCACCCGCACGGAACTGACCATGAGCACCTTGGGAGCGCCATCAGGCATCTACTGGCTGGATGCGCTCCGCAGCGGCAACTTCGCTGCTCTTGGAGATGTTGCATCCCACGCTGTCCTGCCGGCCGTGGCCCTTGGTTTGCTGACCGCAGGGGTCTTCCTGCGGCTGGTACGGACAAACGTCATTGGCACACTGGGAAAGGACTACATTGAGGCCGGCCGTTCCCGGGGCGTTAGTGAGTTCCGGCTGGTGACCAAACACGCCTACAAGCCTGCACTGATCCCCATCATCACTGTCATGGGCCTGCAAATTGCGCTCATGCTCGGCGGTGCCATCCTGACCGAGACAACCTTCGAGTGGAAGGGCCTGGGGTACCAGTTGGTGCAGTACCTGAACGCCCGTGACTTTGTGGCTGTCCAAGGCATTGTCGTGCTGCTGGCCATCATCGTCGCCGTGACCAACTTCATCGTGGACATCATTGCCGCGCTCATCGATCCCCGAGTGAGGTACTGACCATGAGCACTCCTTCACTGACTGCTCCCAAGCAGCCCCTCTTCTCCCGGCTTCCGGTGGTGTCCCACCTCAGGAAGAGCGTTGGCCTCCAACGGGGCATGCTGATTGTGGGCGTCGTTCTCAGCGGGTTGTTCCTGCTGACAAGCATTTTCGCCCCGCTGCTGGCCCCCTACGGCTACTCCCAACTCAGCGATGCGTCCGGTTCCTTCCCCACCCAGCAGGCACCGGGGGCCAAACACCTCCTTGGCACCACGGTGGGCGGCTATGACGTCCTGTCCCGCGTCCTGTGGGGATCCCAGACGGCCGTGACCGTCATCATCGTGTCCGTGGCGATGTCACTTTTCCTCGGCGTCGCCCTGGGCTTGCTCAGCGGTTACTTCGGCGGCTGGCTGGACAGGATCCTTGTAGTAGTAGCGGACGCCATCTATGCGTTCCCCACCCTGCTTTTGGCAATAGTCATCTCGATCGTGATCAGCCGTGGCCAGTCCAGTTTCTGGGGCGGTATTTTCTCCTGTGCGTTCTCGATCACCGTGGTGTTCGTGCCCCAATATTTCCGGGTCATCCGCGCCGAAACCATCCGGCTCAAGGCTGAGCCATTCGTCGAGTCGGCCAAGGTACTGGGTGCGTCCAGCCTGCGTATCATCGGACGGCACATCTTCAAAAACGCAACGCGGACCCTGCCCCTGATGTTCACGCTCAATGCCTCCGAAGCGATCCTTACGCTTGCAGGCCTTGGCTTCCTGGGCTTTGGCATCGAGCCAACATCCGCTGCGGAGTGGGGCTTTGACCTGAACAAGGCGCTCGCCGATACCTCTTCGGGTATCTGGTGGACGGGTGTCTTCCCTGGCATCGCAATCGTGCTGACAGTCCTGGGCCTGACGCTGGTTGGCGAAAGCATCAACGACCTCAACGATCCGCGGATCCGTGGCCGCAAGCGCGCAGGCGCCACGAAAACCCCTGCAACCCCTACAGCTTCAGAGGCAGGTAAGCCATGACCACCAACCTCGGAAACATTTCCGACGCCGCGGCTCCCAGCGAACCCGTCCTCACCATTGACCGGCTCAAAGTCACCTTCGCCACGGACGGCGGGGACGTCTATGCCGTGAAGGATGTCAGCCTGGACGTCAAAGCCGGGGAAGTAGTGGCGATCGTGGGGGAGTCCGGCTCCGGCAAGACCGTGACGGCCAAGACCATCCTTGGGCTGCTTCCGGAAACCGCCATCAGTTCCGGCGCCGTGGTGATCAATGGAAGCAACGTGATCAGTGTCAGCAAATCCGCACTGCGAAGGATCCGCGGCCG
This sequence comes from Paenarthrobacter sp. YIM B13468, assembly GCF_042788025.1. Taxonomy (NCBI): domain Bacteria; kingdom Bacillati; phylum Actinomycetota; class Actinomycetes; order Micrococcales; family Micrococcaceae; genus Paenarthrobacter; species Paenarthrobacter sp. YIM B13468. The sequence goes on from NZ_JBHZPI010000001.1 coordinate 98,406, forward strand.
CGACGTAGCGATGGTCTTCCAGGAACCCTCCACCGCTTTGAACCCTGTGTTCACGGTGGGCTGGCAAATTGCCGAAGGGATCCGTGCGCACGCCAAGGACGGCCACCGCGTTTCTGCAAAGCAAGCCAAGGAACGGGCCACGGAAGCCCTGCGAAAGGTGGGTATTCCGGACCCCGAAACCCGGGTCAACTACTACCCACACCAGTTTTCCGGTGGGCAAAAGCAGCGCGTGGTGATTGCCGCGGCATTGGCACTGAACCCGGGCCTGATTGTGGCCGATGAACCAACGACAGCCCTGGACGTGACGGTACAGGCGGAAATCCTGCAATTACTCCGTGACTTGCGGGATAACTACGGCACATCCATCGTCTTGATTACCCACAACATGGGCGTAGTGGCCGACCTCGCTGACCGCGTGGTGGTCATGTACCAAGGCGATGTGGTGGAGGAAGCGCCCTCGAGGGTGTTGTTCGCGGAGCCGAAGCAGGACTACACGAAAAAGCTCCTTGCAGCGGTCCCGCACCTGGGCCGGAACTCCGCCTCCGAAGGCGCCCGTGGCCGGTTGCATCAGGACGGCAAGGTCCTCGTCGAGGCGAAGAACCTCACCGTTGAGTACCCGGGCCGGTTTGGACGCCATGGCTTCAAAGCCGTGGACAACGTCACCTTTACGGTCTCGGAGAACGAGGTTTTTGGCTTGGTGGGCGAGTCCGGTTCCGGAAAGTCCACCATTGGCCGGGCAATCGCAGGCCTGAACAGGACAACGGGCGGCAGTCTCAAAGTCCTTGGCTACGAGATGCTGGACTTCAAGGAGCGCACTTTCCGTCCGCTGCGGAAGGAGATCGGCTTTGTTTTCCAGGACCCTGCCGCCTCCTTTAACCCGCATCTCACCATCGGCGAGTGCGTGGCTGAGCCGCTGATTATCCACACGAAGCCCAGCGCGGCTGAGGCGCGGAAAAAGGTAGGCGAGCTGCTCGAGTCGGTCCAGTTGCCGGCGTCGTACGCGCAACGCTACCCGCACGAGCTGTCCGGTGGACAGCGGCAGCGCGCCTCTCTTGCGAGGTCGTTGGCGCTCAACCCACGCCTGCTGATTGCCGACGAACCAACCTCCGCGCTGGACGTCTCAGTGCAGGCCAAGGTTCTGGACTTGTTCAAGGACATCCAGGAGCAGTTCGGCTTCGCGGCCCTTTTCATCAGCCACGACCTCGCGGTGGTGGACATGTTGTCGCACTGGGTTGGCGTGCTGTACAAGGGACAGTTGGTGGAGCAGGGCATCGGCAACCATGTGATGAGCTCGCCCCAGCACGACTACACCAAGCGGCTGATCGCTTCCTTGCCGGTTCCGGACCCAGACGAACAGGCACGACGCCGGGAAGCCCACCGCGCGCTGTTGCGCGGCTAGTCCCAAAGGCCCGCACTGAGAAAGCCCGGCACTGAGTTAGCCCGGCGCTGAGAAAGTCCGGATGATGCACCGAAGGCCCGTTTCCCACGCTGGGGAGCGGGCCTTTAGTGTCTCCATTGCGGAGGGTGGTTCCTGAGCTATTCCGAGACGATAGCGATGTTGAACATCTTTCCCTTCGGCTGCTGCATGAAGATCCTTAGCCATAAGGGCAGCCACATTTCCATGCCACGGGCAGCGTCGAGTCCGCCAAGGTCCCTGATGTGCTCGGGCGCCCAACCAAACTCCTGCAGCAGGCCTGACACTGTGGACTTGGCATCCGCGTCGTTTCCCGCCATGAACATGTCATGTGGGCCCGGAAGCCGCCCAGGATCCACCATCACGGGGGCGCTGACTGTATTAAGGGATTTCACTACCCGAAGCTCGGGGTAGGTCCGTTGAATGGTCTCGGCGATGCTGTCGGTGTTGCAGACTGTGAGCGATGGCGGGAAGCCGCTGGATCCATCCAGGGCATTAGCTACGTCCAAGATGATTTTGCCGTTCAGGGTGGCCTCGCCGGCTTCAGCGAGGACGGCCAGGCTCACAGTACCGGGTGTGGCATTCACGATCAGCTCGGACTCTGCGCACGCTTGCGCGAAAGAGCCGGCACGGGCGCGTGGACCAGCTTGTCGGGCCCACTCTTCGCCCTTGGGATTGCCGGATTCGCGGGAACCCATGATGACCTCGTGGCCCAACGACACCAGCTTGCCAGCCAGGGCGTGCCCCACCATTCCTGTTCCCAGGACAGCGATTTTCATGGAAGCTCCCTTGGTCGAGTGCAGTGATGCTGCCATTCTGCACCGATTCCCGCGGCAGGAACACTGCTTACGGGATGCCGTCAGGTAACACCGGCAACGCTACCGCCGCACCCCATAGACTGGGGAACATGACCGAGCAGAACAATGCCCTCCCCGAAGACCACGATTCCTTCAACCCGTCAGCGAGCTCCCTCGCGGGCCAGGTGGATCGCGGCGTCATGGATGAGCTGCTCTCCATCCGGTCCAGCATCGACAACATCGATGCCACACTCGTTTTCCTGCTCGCGGAACGCTTCAAGGCCACCCAGAAAGTAGGGGTCCTCAAGGCCACGCACAAGCTTCCCGCTGGCGACCCCGGACGGGAAGCAGCCCAGATCGCCCGGCTTCGCCGCCTGGCCGAGGACGCGCATCTTGACCCCGCATTTGCCGAGAAGTTCCTGAATTTCATCATCAGTGAAGTGATCCGCCATCATGAGGCCATCGCAGAGGATCACCAGATCTCCAGCCAGCAGGCCTGAAAGTATGTCGGGTGAAGTGCAACGGGTCAGCGCGACGGCTCTTGGCCCATGGCCAGGGACTGACCCTGCAGAATCCCTGCGGATCGTCCGGGGCGAATTGGGGGACCCCCACCTTCCGTTCCTGCCCGAACTGCCGGACCGTGGTGTCGGATCCGATGCCGTAGGCAGGACAGCATCGCTGCTGGTGGACTTGGCCGTGGACGTTCAACCCCACGGTTGGAGATTGGTGGACCGGCCGGGAAAGGACGCCCAGCGGGCACGGTCTGCGCTTGCGACTGACATTAACATCCTGGCTGATGTCGCTGGAACGGAAGAAGTTTCAGCCAGCGGGATCAAGGTCCAACTGATGGGCCCCCTGAGCCTCGCAGCCGGTTTGTACCTCCACAACGGCGAAAGAGCCCTCCTCGATTTTGGGGCACGCCGTGACATTGCAGAGTCACTGGCAGCCGGAGTCGCAGAACACCTTCAGCGGATCTCGGGAGCGGTGCCCGGAGCGGGCGTTGTGGTCCAGTTGGCCGAGCCGGATATTGCTGCAGTGATGGGCGGAACAATCCCGACGGCGAGTGGTTACCGGACTCTGCGGTCCATCCCCGGCGAGGAAGTTGCGGGAGCCTGGCGGTTGGTGATCGAGGCGCTCAGGGCAGCGGGCGCCGTCGAAATTGTGGTGGCCGTACCGGAGATCGAGGCCCCGATTGATCGCATACTCGATGCGGGCGCCGATGGCGTTGCTGTTCCCCTGAAGGCGTTGACTACCCGCCAGTGGGAGCACCTTGCCGGAGCAGTGGAAAAGGGCAAACGCGTGTGGGCCGGTGCGATGCCCACAGCGGATGCTGATGCCATGCTTCCGCGGACCGCGGACATTGTGGAAAGCATTTGGCGGCCTTGGAGCCAACTGGGCCTCCCGGCGTCTGCCTTGCCGGCACTGCGCCTAACGCCGGCGACGGGACTCGCCCACGTGAAGCCCTCCACAGCGAAGGAAGTCCTTGCCCGACTCACCCAAGTGGCCGATGGCCTTGATCAGCTGTCACAGGGTTGATCGGGCTGTCACAGGTTGATTGGCCTGTCGCAGGGATGATTGGCGAGGGCTAGATCCTCTTTTCCCAGCGATCCGGTTCTGCATAGCGCGGGAGCGATGTGCCCTGGGCAGCCCCGGCCAGGTAAGGCGCCAACCGGTAATCGAAGCGGCCGGCATAGACAAGCACTACGCCGATCTGGGGTTGGATGACCTTGACCTGGATCCGGTGCTTGCCCTCGTTCTCGTCCCACCATTGCTCCGCAAAGGCCTTTGCGTCCAAGGCTGCCGGCAACGGAATGCGCAATGGACCCAGGAAGAGCCGGCTGGCTTTCGACACACCTCGTAGCCGGCCGTTGGGCAGGGCAGATACGTCAAGGTCCGTGACGAGGCGACGGTAACGGCCAACATGGTCCACCAACCGGATCGGTGCGGGCGTGACGGAGCCGGTCTGCGGCGTGATGATAGCGCTCGTGGTGTCGTGGAACAACCGCGTCCCGGAGGGGAAGTAGATTTCACGCCGTGCCGTGAGGGCTTGCCGGCCAAAGGGATCCACGTGGGCATGGTTCTCAATACGGAACGGTATGCCTTCGCCGTATTCAGGGAAGAAGGCCTCTTCGCTTCCCGTCAGGGCCAGCAAAGGACGCAACCATTTTTGCTGGCACCCTACAACGTCAAAGACCCCCTCACCAATTCCATATGACCCGGAGCCTGCCGCCAGGGAGAAGTACTCCTGGAGTTCGGGTGCCAACTTGGTGAAATCATTGCCCAGGGCGAGCTGGTAGATAGGTTCGTTCATTGGAGTCCTTCCTAGAGCCGCCCGGCCGCTTTAAGCCGGATGTAGGTGTCAGCAAGCAAGGGAGGGACTTCAGAGGGTTCGGCGTCCACCACTTCAGCCCCGAGTTGCCGCAATTGTTCTGTGACCGCAGCGCGTTCCAGCAGGGCGCGCTCCGCGGCGGCGGCACGGAAAACCTGGCTGGCGGTGGAACGTCCGGCTTTCATTGCTGCCAGCAAGGGGTCCCGGACAGATGCGACCACCACTACGTGCTGGCGGACCAGTTGGGCCACCATGGGGAGAAGGCCTTCCTCGGGGGCGCCGCCGTCGAGGGCTGTCAAAAGCACCACCAGCGAGCGGTGCGCCGATACGGCCCGTACCTGGCCTGGGATCTGCTGCCAGTCCAGTTCTATGAGTTCGGCCTCCAACGCCGCCATGGCTTGAACGAGTTGGGCCAGGAGGTTGCCTTTCGAAGCAGATTCGACCCTCGCGCGGAGCATCCGGTCGTAGGCGAGGAAGTCAACCCGATCCCCGCCCCGTTCCGCTAGAACCGCGAGCAGCAGCGCAGCCTCAATCCCGGTATCGAGCCTCGGCTCGTCGTCAATCCTGGCCGCTGCGGTTCGGGAGGTGTCCAGAACGATCACAACCCGCCTGTCCCGTTCCGGACGCCAGGTCCGCACCACCACAGATGTGCGGCGGGCGGTTGCACGCCAGTCAATGGATCGGACGTCATCGCCGCGAACGTAGTCCCGCAGGGAATCGAACTCCGTTCCCGCGCCCCGGATTTGCACAGCCGCCCTGCCATCAAGTTCGCGCAGCTTGCGAAGTTTCGATGGCAGATGCCGTTTGGAATGGAAAGGCGGCAGCACTCGAAGGCGGGCGGGAAGTGTCCTCGTCCGCTGCCGTGCGGCCAGCCGCAAGGGTCCATACGAACGGATCGTCACATGTGGGCTCTCAAGATCGCCGCGACGCCGTGGCATTAGGGATACCGTCACGCGGCGACGTTCGCCGGGTGGAACGTCAAGCGCCTGGGCTGGGTTAAGGGCTCCAGCGGAGGGTTGCCAACCATCCCGGACCATCGCCCGCAGCTTTCGGCGGCCCAAGTTGGTCACCGTGAGGACGGAATCAACATGACTCTCCAAAGTGACGTTGCCCGGTTGCTGGCGTGCCAAGCCCAGCTTGGCTGGGGAAGCCGCCAGGATAAGGTCAAGAGCCAGGAACAGCAGCAGTCCGATAACGATGAACAGCACCGTGCTCCAGGCCGGAAACAGCAGCAACGGAACCAGCCCGGCAACTGCCAGCAACACAAAACGACCCGTGATGGCCATCAGGGCACTCTTGCCATTGCTGTCATCTGCATCACCGGCAGAATCAACGAGGCACCGGAACGGACGCGAGGATGCTTCCGAGCACGTCGTCAACGTGGATGCCATCCATCTGGGCCTCAGGACGCAGGCCTACCCGGTGCCTGAGGCAAGGCAACGATAAGGCTTTGACGTCGTCCGGTGTCACGAAGGGCCGCCCGGACAGCCAGGCCCATGCCTTCGAAGTGTTCAGGAGGGCAGTAGCGCCGCGAGGAGAGACGCCCAGTTGGAAGGACGGGGCTGACCTGGTTGCCCGGACTACGTCCACAATGTAGGCCAGGATTTCCGGTGCGACGGCCACTTGCGCTACAGCCGCACGAGCGTTGGAAAGCTCGACGGCGCCAGCCACCGCCCGCACGCCTGCCGCAGCGAGGTCTCGGGGGTCGAAGCCACCGGCGTGCCGGCGGATCACTTCGATTTCCTCGGCTCTGCCTGGCAAGGGCATGGTCAGCTTGAGAAGGAACCTGTCCAATTGGGCCTCGGGCAGGGGGTAGGTTCCTTCATATTCCACGGGATTCTGGGTGGCTGCCACGATGAATGGTGCAGGGAGCGGCCGCGATACGCCATCCACGGAAACCTGGCGTTCCTCCATGGCTTCCAGGAGCGAGGCCTGCGTCTTGGGTGGCGTTCGGTTTATTTCATCGGCCAGCAGGATGTTGGTGAAAACCGGCCCTTCGCGGAAAGTGAATTCCGATGAATGCGAGTCGTACACCAGGGAGCCCGTGACGTCACCGGGCATGAGGTCCGGGGTGAACTGTACGCGCTTGGTTTCCAGGCTCAGGGCAGTGGACAACGCCCGGACCAACAGGGTCTTCGCGACGCCGGGCACGCCTTCCAGCAGGACATGGCCGCCGCAAAGAAGGGCGATCAGCACGCCCGTAACTGTGGGATCCTGCCCGACCACAGCCTTCCCAACCTCGTTCCGGACGTTCAGCAGGGACTGTCGGGCAGGATCCTCCGTACCGCTGCGGTGGCCGCCCTGTTGTGGTCCATTTAGCTGTGTTCCATTTACCTCTGCTCCATGCACATGCGGATCGCCTGCGTGCGCCTGGTTTACCTGGTGGGCCGCGCCACCGGAGTATTGGTTGGTGCTGTCCGTGTAGTTGTTCGGCTGGTTGCTCATCGGGCCGTCGCCTCCTGTTCGATTCGTTCGATCTGTTGTGCCCACTGCACCAGTTGTCCTTCTGTCTGCGGCTTGGAATCAATGAGCGCCCACCGGATCGCGGGGGACTGCCGTCCAAGGCGCCGGGCCACGGCGTCGATGATGGCCTCCGCGGTGGCGTCCGTCCCCAGATTGAAATGCTTGGCCAACCGGGCGAGGGTTCCTGCCCGTAGATTGTCGGCGGCGCGTTCCACGGCACGTGAATCCTGATATAGACGTGCACGCCCTTCGGCTGTTTCTGCGGCCTTAACCACCACGGGAAGCGGTTCAAAGACCAACGGTCCCAAACGTCGTCCGCGCCAGAGGATGGCAAGGATAGCTATGACGGCCAGCCATGGACCCGCAAACGCCACCCACGGCGGTGCAAGCTCGTTGAGCGTCGGGGCGGATCTATCGGACGCTACATCCGCGAGGCCTGGTGTGTACCAGACCAAGTTGGGGGCGCTTCCCAAGGTCCGCGTCGCCAATGCGGCGTTACCAGCGGCCGCGAGGTGTTGGTTTTCCAGCAACTCGGTGCTCCCCAAAACAACGACGTGCCCATCGGCCGAGGACACGTAAAGTCCTGGTCCATCACTGCGGGTGGCGTAGCAAACTACGGGCCCCAGGTACACCGGTCCTTGTGCGGCAACGGGTCCCGCCTGCTCCGCGTCTTCCTGGCCGCAGCCTGGTTCAAGGTTTTTTGTCGCTTCGGGAACCACCCCGCCGGGACGGAAGTCCGGATCGAGGCCGTTCAACGTGCGTAGGCGCGGTGCGACCACCACCACCCGCCCGGCTGCAGCCCTCACATCCTGCAACTGTGATCTGTCCAGGAAACCGCGGGGGTCATACAGCAGCACGGTGGAGTCGTCGTCGGAAAGTGCGGCCAGGGTGTCTTCGAGGGTATCGGTGGGAGTTATGCCCACACCGTGGCGCCCCAGTATTTCGGCCAAGGCCATGGCCCCGTCGGGAGCGGGATTACGGGTAGATAAGGACCGTGAATCCTTGGGTGCCGAGAACCGCTCCGCTACCAGGAACGTCACGAATGCGGCAAACACCACCCCCAGCGCAATCCAAACCAAGTGCCTGCGGAACCAACTCCACAATGCGCTGACCCGCCGATGAGGAGGAGTTCCTCCCTGTAAAGCTTCTGGCACCTGTTCCTTGAGGGTCATCGCGGCACCGCGAATCCCTGCTGCTCCTGGTCACTGAAGTCAGGTGTCAGGGCGAGGAGGTCCATATCCAGCTTGCGCAATTCGTCATAGTCCGAGCGTGTTGCCGCCTGTTCTCCATAGCGGACCGCATCAAACAGGCGGGCGGCATCGACCAGTCGGTGTTGAGCAGGGGTGAAGGCCAGGCCCAAGTGGCCTGCGGCCTCATCGGCCGTCCGCCCGGCCCGCGCTTCAATGACATCCCGTTCCTCCGCGGAACGCACCAAGGCCCGGAACTGATCGACGACGGCGTTAGGCCAGTCGCCGTCGTCGGCCGCGGCAAGAGCGCGCTTCCGGTACGTCGCAGCATCCCCAGCCGCGTCCCTGCCGTACATGCCGCTAACGGAGGTCTTTCTCTTGGCATTCAGCCTGGGCCGGACAACGAAGATAGCCACCACAATGAGCACCACAGCCAAGGCGATGATGACGGGAACAGCGAAGTTGCTTTCCGGGGAAGTTCCGTCCCCTTCCAGGGAGTTGAGCCAGTCCAGGAAATCCCGCCAAAGCTGGTCCAGCCAACTGGGTCGGGCTTGGGCATACTGCGCCTTGGATAGTTCCTCCTCCGCCCAACGACGTGCTTCCGCACCGTCAGGCGTCACCGGCGGCTCCATGCCGGCCAAAGCGTTAATGGAATGGCCTAATGTTTCCCTCATGCCTGCGGCCAGCGGCCAGGAAGAGTGCCTGGCCAGTGGCCCCCGCCCGGGGGCCACGTGTTGACGTGTACCTGTTGTGGGGGACCACCCGGAATTCCGTCCGGATCTGCACCGCTTTCCATCAGCCGCATCAACTCCACGTCCAGCCCATCCCGGCGCATTCGAAGATCCATATAGATGAGCGCGGACACGGATGTTTGGAAAGCGAATGTCACAGACCCCACCAAAGCCCCAATGATCATCGAGATCACGGTGGTGAGGATCAGAGTGGAGGCCACTGTTTCGGCGTCCGGGTGGGGGGAGATTACCGATCCAATGGCGGTCGCGGCGAGAGAAGCTGGAATCTGCACTATCTGCGCGATGATTCCCACCATGATGCTCACCAACAGGGTTATGCCGAAGATCCGCCACCAATTGCTCTTGGTCAACTGCCAAGATCGCAAGAGTCCGTCATAGACGCCGATCCGCTCCACGACGATGGCGGCGGGAGCAAACATGAGCTTCAGCCCAATCCAGACAAAGACAATGATGGCCCCGAAACCCAGGGGGATGACAATCAACAAGGCAGCCGGTCCCAAGGCTGTGAACAACAGCACAGCAATCCCGACGACGGCGGCTGCGGCCAGCAGTCCACCGATAGTGAGGAGGGCTGCTACCCCCAGGAGAGGCAGGATCCGCCCGACGGCCAGCTTCCACATTTGCCCGAAGCCTGTTCGTCGGTTCAGGACAGAACGGGAAACCGGAATGACCATGACGCCTTGGAGAACGGCGCCGAGAAAGCCGATTAGCACGGAGACTCCCACCGAACCCGCCATGACGGCCAGGAACGGGCCGAAGAATCCAGCCGCGTCCTCACTGAAATCCGTCGATTCCAACGAATCCATGAGCTCGTACATGGCAACGGTCACAACGCCCAGGAGGGCTGCGGCAATGGCCTGGACGATCAGGGCTGAACCAAACATGGAGGCGGCATTCCGGCGTATGGTCTGGAAGGAGCCGTCGAGCAGCTCGCCGAATTGCAGGGGTCGTAGGGGAATGACACCGGGCTTGGGTGGGGCAACATACATGGGTTGGCCATAGGGTGGTCCGCCGGGCGCAGCCGAAGGCCATACACCCGCTGGTCCTCCCGGAGGGTAGCCGGGCCAGTTGTTGCCGCCGCCCTGAGGGGCTGCCCACGCGGGCGGACCGCCCCACTGGGGCTGGTTGCCCCACGCAGGCTGACCGCCTGGATATGGCTGCTGGCCGTGCTCTGGTTGTGACACGATTTCCTCCCCAAGAGATCCGGCCCGCCGACATCCGACGTCCCCCACATGGACCTTCGCCCCAAGCCTATAGTCCCGGTGTCCTCCCTCATAGCCTGAGCCCATACTGCCCGGACCGCAGGTCTACGTCGAGCAAATCGCGGCCGTACAGTACGGTGGAAGTGCCTTGGGGGACGCCATGCCGTGCGCCCGCCCAACAGGACAAAGGCTTGGCGATAAGGGAATATATAACTATGAAGGCACGCATTCTGGTAGTTGACGACGACGAAGCGCTCGCAGAGATGATTGGTATTGTCCTGCGCAATGATGGCTTCGAGCCCGTATTCTGCGCAGACGGCGGCCAGGCTCTTGAAGTGTTCCGTTCGTCCAAACCCGATTTGGTGCTCTTGGATCTCATGCTGCCGGGTTCGGACGGCATTGAAGTTTGCAGGCAGATTCGTGGAGAATCGGACGTTCCCATCGTCATGCTTACGGCGAAATCGGACACCTCGGATGTTGTCCGCGGGCTTGAGTCCGGTGCTGACGACTACGTGCCCAAGCCTTTCAAACCCGCTGAGCTCGTGGCGCGGGTCCGTGCGCGCCTTCGGCCGGGCGAACAAAAGGCTCCGGAAACCCTGCGGATTGCTGACGTAACCATCGACGTCGCAGGGCACTTGGTCACCCGCGGTGGAGAGCGTATCTCGCTCACACCGTTGGAGTTCGACCTCCTGGTGGCATTGGCCCGCAAGCCGTGGCAGGTCTTTACACGCGAACTTTTGCTTGAACAGGTGTGGGGATACCGCCATGCCGCCGACACCCGGTTGGTCAACGTCCATGTTCAGCGTTTGCGCTCCAAGATTGAACGGGATCCGGAAGCGCCCGAGGTTGTATTGACGGTGCGTGGTGTCGGGTATAAAGCAGGTTCCTGAGTCTCCCGCCGGCAAGACCGGCACCACAGGCAAGGACCAGAGTCCGAACAGTCCGGAGCAGCGCGCCCAGGGGAAGACGACATCCTTGGAGCAGACCGCGGAGACTTCGGCGTCCGGGAATTCACCCTCTACTCCCAGCGATCCACTACCAAGGAACCTTCCCTGGCTGATGTGGCGCGCCCGGATATGGACTCGACGTGGCCTAATTCTGGTTCTGAGGGTTTCCCGCCTCGTCTCGATCGGTGTCCGGCAGATACGGCCGGGTCTTCGCTTCCTCTGGCGTTCTTTGCTGAGGCGATGGCGGCGGTCATTGGAGTTCAGGACCGTGCTGACCACGCTCCTGCTTGCCGTAACGTCCTTTGCGATCGTCGGTGCGTACCTTTCCAACCAGATCGCCAACAACCTTTTCCAGGAGAGGCTGGCCCAAGCGGAGTCGGAGTCCCGCTACAACGTAAAACAGGTTCAGGACACCTTCGACGGCGCACAGGTTACTGATCAATCAAGCGTCATCACGTTGGTCTACGACACGTTAACCGCGGTAGAGGGCCGGGGCTCGGTGATCCAGCGGCGCTACGTCTTTGAAGCCGTCCCGGAACAGACCAAACCCCGTAACCGCTGGGTGGAGTCGCGAGCCTCGGACCAGCTCACCGTCCGCGTCATCCCGCCGGAATTGCGAAAGGCTGTCCAGGACGGCGGGAAGCAACAGTTCTGGGCCTCCATGCAGTTCCCTGTTGGAAACGAGGACCGGCCCGGTATTGCTGTCGGAAACAAAGTCACCTTTAACGGCACTGCCTATGAGTTGTATTTGATCTATGACCTGAACACTGCACAGAAGACCCTGGACGAAATCCAGAACGTGCTGTGGGCCGGTGGTGCGGCGCTCGTGCTCATGATTGGTGCCATCGCCTGGTACGTCACGCGCAATGTGGTCAGCCCTGTGAGCCATGCTGCCGTGGTGTCGGAAAAGCTGGCGGCGGGCCAACTCCAAGAGCGCATGGTGGTCAAGGGTGAGGATGAGGTTGCCAGGCTTGGTGCTTCGTTCAACCATATGGCGGCCAGCCTGCAGGAACAGATCACCCAGTTGGCCACGCTGTCCCAAATGCAGCAAAGGTTCGTCTCGGATGTCTCGCACGAACTACGCACCCCATTGACGACCGTTCGCATGGCCGCGGAGGTCCTTTACGACGCCCGTGAAGACTTCGATCCTATGAACAAACGCTCGGCCGAACTCCTCTATCACCAAGTGGAACGGTTCCAGTCCTTGTTGTCTGACCTGCTGGAAATTTCGCGCTTCGATGCCGGTGCTGCCGTCTTGGACGCCGAACCCCAGGACATATTCCAAGTGATCTCGCACGTCATGGAGGGCGCAGCACCCGTAGCCTCCGAATACGGTTCTGAGGTCCGCCTGAACGCCCGTCAGAAGAGCATCATTGTCGAAATGGACTCGCGCAGGATCGACCGGATCCTGAGGAACCTGCTCCTCAATGCCCTTGAGCACGGCGAGGGAAAGCCGATCCACATTTCTGTGGCAGCAAACCACGACGCCGTGGCTGTGGCCGTGCGGGACCACGGCATTGGAATGAGCCAAGCGGAAGCTGCCAGGGTCTTCGACCGCTTCTGGCGGGCTGACCCGGCACGCGCCCGAACTACTGGTGGAAGCGGACTGGGATTGTCCATCGCCGCCGAAGACACCAAGCTCCACAACGGCTGGCTTCAAGCATGGGGTCGCAAAGGGGCGGGCTCAAACTTCAGGTTGACATTGCCGCTCAAGCAAGGTGGAACCATCCTCAAGTCGCCCCTGCAGTTGGAACCTGCGGACATCGACTTGCCCGGAGCCCGTAGCGAACGCCAGATGCTTGTCCTGGGTACGGGTTTTGGCACCACAGACGGCAAATCCGACGTCGGAACACCTCCTTCGGATGACGAGGGAAAGGGCGGTGCATCATGAGGTTCCTTTGCACCGGACGCAGGCGGGCCTTCGTTGCCGCGTTGGCGGCGCTGATGGTCTTGCTGGCCTCGTGCGCCCAGATTCCCCGGTCCGGTCCAGTGGGAAAGAGCCAGGATGAGGGAGCAGGAAACCCCAACGCCCCTGTATTCTTCCCCGCAGCACCGCGTGCAGGCTCCACACCGGAAGCCGTCATTGAGGATTTCTATATGGCTGGCAGCGGCTATGAGGACGACTATCCCGTAGCGCGGCAATATTTGACCCAAGCCCAAGCCGTAACGTGGAAGCCGGATAAGCGGGCCATCGTTTTCCGCGGAGCCCACGTGGTCAAGACGGCCGTGGAGAATGAGTACCTCTACGAGGTGGACCTTGCCTACACGGTGGATGCGGACGGAATAGCGACGCAGTTCCCACCGGGGACCAAGGAGACCATCCCAGTCTCGCTGGAGAAAGTGGAGGGGGAGTGGCGGATCTCCAAGGTTCCGGATGGCACTGCGATTCCGGAAGAGACGTTCAAAGTCATTTACGGCGCTTTTCCGATCTACTTCTATGATCCGACGTTCACGTATGCGGTGCCGGACTACCGATGGTTCATCAAGAAGAAGACTGTTAAGTCCATGACCAGCGCCCTGCTTGCCGGGCCTGCGCCGTATTTGCGTGGGGCGGTGGTGAGCGCCTTTCCCTCCGGAATGAAGTTGGCCCGGGAATCTGTCCCCGTAGTTTCAGGGGCAGCCCAGGTGGATTTGTCGGCCAAGGAACTGTTCGATGCATCGGCAGAAGACCGCCAACGGATGCAAAACCAGCTGGCATTAACCTTCAGGGGGCAACCGGACGTCATCAACGTCCAGCTTCGCGCAGACCAGGACCTGGTCCGCGTCGAGGACAATGGGACAGTTCTGCCGCCGGTTGTGGACAAGAATGTGCCTGCCCGCCAGATCGCCGTCAGTAACGGCGACTTGGTCCGCTATGAGAACAATCGCGTTTCGCCATTACCTGACATTCAGTCGGTTGCGGGGCTCGGCCCCCATTCGCCCGCCGAGTCGCCGGTATCCCAAACCGTTGCCTTCCTCAACGGCGACAAAACCACGTTGTACTCCATCGAGCCTGGTCAACCGGCCCGGCAACTGACCACCCGAAGCACTTTGACCGGGCCTTCGTTCAGTCCTCATGATTGGGTTTGGACGGCGGGACCAGGCGCCAGCGGGAATACTGAGGTTGTGGCTTTCAAGCCCACTGGCGTTGCCCCTGGCATGGCTGTGCCCACGGCGACCATATCTCCCACGTGGCTTTCCGGACGGACTGTCAAGGATTTCCGCATCTCACGCGAAGGTACCCGGGCGCTGGTGATATCCGAAGCTAACGGTAAATCAGTGGTTCAGGTTACGGGCATCGTCCGGAATGCAGACGGCGCGCCGAAGGATCTTACGACTCCGATCACTCTTTTCACTTCCACCTCGCCTGACCAGGGGGTGTGGGTCAACGGATCCACCGTTGCCGTAATGGCCAGTTCGGCAACGGCTACCGTGGTTCCGGAGTTGCTCTCGCTGACCTCGGGGGAGCCGCAGCAACTGGCGCCGTGGGACGGCCTCATGAGTCTGAGCGCAGGTAACGGGGCAGAACAGATCTACGGCCAGTCCACAGCGGGAATCTTTCAACGTGTCGGAAATGGTTGGGAACTTCAGCTCAAGGGCCCTACGGAGCCGGCCTTCCCGGGCTGACCGGGAGCCAGACACCCTGGAGGCGCCGCCCCACAAGACCGTGGTTGTTCACATAGCAGGCTGCTGGGCTGTTACCGGACCAAAAAGTGGCTAAGGCTACCAGCATGAATGTTTTCGTGATCAACCTCCCGTTTGCCGTCAACGGTCCTCGACCTGCCCAACTCATCCAGCGCCGGATTGACCCGGATGTCGGTGCCCCGGACCCCTCAGGACCCCGGCGACGCGGAGAGGACCGGCGCCTGCTTGGGCGCCTGATTGCCAACTTGCAAGCGGCACTGATGGAGTTGGTTGCACTTCTGGTTCCCGTTGATTGCGTCTGCTGCGGTGTGGAAGATACCGTCCTGTGCAGGGATTGTGCGAAGCGGGTGCGTCAGCTTTGCAGGAACCCCTTCAGGGCCGAACAGGAATCGCCTGCGTTGGTCGATGTTGATGGCAGTGTAAAGCTCGGTGTGGTGGCCGCAGGGCCCTATAGGGATGAACTTTCGCAGTCCCTGTTGTCCTTCAAGAGCTTCGGCCAGTGGCGGCTGGCTGAGGTGTTGGCGCCCTGCTTCGGAAACGCACTCCGTCTGGCCATTGGTGACCAGCCGGGGTTTTGCGTTGTTCCCGTTCCCAGCAGCGGCAAGGCCTTCCGAAGCCGCGGTTTCAGCCCCGTACACGTTCTGCTCCGATGCATGAAGAGACGGGGGATGTTGTCCCGGTGCCCGGGTTTCGATGCGCTTGAGAAGACCGGGAGCCGCCTGGAAAGCCGACGGCTGGCCGCAACGTGCAAAGACCTGATCGGTAGTGGCGTCAGGGCCATCCTTGGCACCGAGGGGAGAGATGGTTCCACAGGCCAAAAAGGACTCGGCAGGGGTGAGCGTGCCAGGCGTGTCCGGGGTTCCATGAGGGTTCGACCCCGCTGTAGGGAAAAGATGCGCGGACAAAGATGCCTGATTGTGGACGATGTTCTCACCACTGGAGCCACCCTCGCGGAGGCTGCCCGGGCAGTGTCTGCGGCTGGCGGGATAGTCTGCGGCGCCGTTGTTCTCGCGGCAACGAGGCCACCAGCCTACGCCTCCCATACCCCCGGGGACGAGCCCCCTGGTGGGGTTAAGACGCAAACAAAAAATAAGTGACCAAAGGGTGAATAACTCGTGCCGATGAACTAACGTCGGTTGTGGGTACCAAGAACAGATGTACCTGTCGATAGCGGCTCGGAAAGGGGCTCGACTGTCCGTCAGACCAGCCCCCTACAGCGTCGTTATCGTGTCACCTGAGTTATTTGGAGGGCACCATGGAGTTCATGATCAGCGGACGAAATCTGACAGTTTCTGACCGCTTTCGCGAATATGCCGGCGAGAAAATCTCAAAGATTGAATCGCTGGGGGACAAAGTCCAGCGAGTCGACGCCAAGGTTTCCAAGGAGACCAACCCCCGGCAAACGCCGGGACAGCTCACCGTTGAAGTGACCGTCCTGGGCCGAGGCCCTGTTATCCGTGCCGAGGCCACAGCCGCTGACAAATTTGCTGCCTTCGATCTTGCGTACAACAAGCTGCTTGAGCGGTTGCGTCGCGCAAAGGACAGGAAGAAGGTGCACCACGGGCGCCACACGCCCAAGGCCGTTCGGGAAGCAACGGCCTCCCTCGAGCCCGCGAGTGCCAGTGAGCCAATTTACGCAGGCGCCAACAACCACCAAGAGGCTGAACCGCAGGCCGATGAGCGGTCGCCCTACGACATCGAGAACGATATTCCAGCAGGTGATTCACCCGTTTTGATCCGACGGAAGGTTTTCCCCGCCGCATCCCTCACACTCGATGATGCAGTGGACAACATGGAACTGGTGGGGCACAACTTCTACCTGTTCCTGGATAAGGAAACCAATGCGCCCTCGGTTGTATACCGGCGCAGTGGCTGGACTTATGGTGTCATAACCCTCGACTCCACCTGCGAGCCCGGCGAGGAAGCCGT
The DNA here is from genome assembly GCF_042788025.1 of Paenarthrobacter sp. YIM B13468. NCBI lineage: Bacteria > Bacillati > Actinomycetota > Actinomycetes > Micrococcales > Micrococcaceae > Paenarthrobacter > Paenarthrobacter sp. YIM B13468. The sequence continues at coordinate 115,050 of NZ_JBHZPI010000001.1, forward strand.
GGAGGAGAAGATCCACGCGTACCGCTCGGATGACCAGGCGGCCACCGCCAAGTAAGGCTTAATCGCACGAGAAAGGACTTCAATGACCGCTTCGCTGAGCCTGTCACAGGCACGGCGGATCGCATTGGCAGCCCAAGGATTGGCGAAAGTCCGGCCCGCCGGCCCCGTGACCCCACGGGCGGTGGGCCGGACCTTTGCCCGGATCCAGCTTGTCCAGATCGACTCCGTGAATGTGCTGGCTCGGAGCCACTATCTGCCATTCTTTTCCCGCCTGGGAAACTATGATCCCGCAATCCTTCACTCCATGGCAGGCCGAAAACCGCGCAAAATGATGGAGTACTGGGCTCACGAGGCCAGCTATATCCGTCCGGAGCATTATCCCGACCTGCTTCTCTGGCAAAAGCGGGCGTGGGTGGGGGCACATCACATGGAGCCCGCGGTGCGGATCGCCATGGAGGAACGAATCCTCGCAGCCCTTGAGGCCGGACCGCCGATGACGGCGTCTGCCTTGACTGTACAACTTGGGCACACCCAGGACACCGAAAGCGCAAATTGGGGCTGGAACTGGAACACCGTAAAGCGCGTTCTAGAGCACCTGTTTGAAGAAGGCCGCGTTTCAGCGGCTTCGCGGACACCCCAATTCGAACGTCTCTACACACTTACTTCCAGGGTTCTGCCGGGTTCGGTACACAGCGGGATGGATGCAGATACCGCCCTTGACCGGCTCATGGATGCAGCTGCCTTGGCACATGGCATCGGAACGGTCCGGTGTTTTGCCGACTATTTTCGGACCCCGCTGAAGGCTGGGGAGGCGTCGGTGCAGCGACTCCTCCAGGCAGGCCGGCTGGAGCGCGTTTCCGTTCGCGGTTGGGACCGGGAAACGTACCGGCACATCGATGCCAGATTGCCACGCAAGGCCGAAGGCCGGGCGCTGCTGAGCCCTTTTGACTCGCTCGTCTTCGAGCGGCGGCGCCTGGAAGAGTTGTTCGGATTCCACTATCGGATTGAGATCTACACGCCTGCTGCCAAGCGCCGTTTCGGCTACTACGTTTTGCCCTTCCTGCTCAGGGAAGGCATCGTGGCCCGGGTCGATTTGAAGGCTGACAGGGCCGCAGGCCAACTCTTGGTTCGATCCGCATTTGGTGAGCCAGGAGCGCCACCGGATACCGCCGTCGAGCTTTCCGCCGAATTGTGGCTCATGGCCCAATGGCTCGGCCTTCAGGAAGTTGTTGTGTGGCCCGTGGGGGATCTCGCGGTTTCACTCTCCGAGGCTGTGGCCAGAGGCCCTATCGGGCGTTGTGAACCAGATGGGCAGAGCAGTCCGCTCACAGGGGAACCGGATAACGTGGCGATACTCTCTCCCGTAGACTGAAACAGCCAGAATTCGGCAGCATGAGACTGGGAGCAATTTCACGTGGCATCACTAATCGAAAAACTTCTCCGCACGGGTGACAAGAAAACACTCCGGCAACTGCGGAACTATGCCGATTCCATCAATGCCCTGGAAGACTCTTTCAAGACGTTCTCTGACGCTGAACTTCGGGAGGAAACAGACCGCCTGCGCTCCCGGCATCAGGACGGCGAGACCTTGGATGCCCTCCTGCCGGAGGCATTCGCTGCGGTCCGTGAGGCCTCATCCCGAACGTTGGGCATGCGGCACTTTGACGTCCAGCTTATGGGTGGCGCCGCCCTCCATCTGGGCAACATTGCCGAAATGAAAACCGGTGAAGGCAAGACCCTCGTGGCAACAGCGCCGGCCTACCTCAATGCCCTTACGGGCAATGGCGTCCATGTGGTCACGGTGAATGATTACCTTGCCGAATACCAGTCCGAGCTCATGGGACGCGTCTACCGCTTCCTTGGCCTTACCAGCGGCTGCATCCTCTCCAACCAGGATCCGTCAGTGCGTCGGCAGCAGTACGCCGCAGACATCACCTACGGGACAAACAACGAATTTGGCTTCGACTATTTGCGCGACAACATGGCCTGGGACGCCAGTGAACTCGTTCAGCGGGGGCACAACTTCGCCATTGTGGATGAAGTTGACTCGATTCTGATCGATGAAGCGCGTACCCCACTCATCATCTCGGGTCCGGCCCAAGGCGACACAAACCGCTGGTTCAGCGAATTCGCAAAGGTCGTTCTCCGGTTACAGCCGGAGGTCGACTACGAAGTCGACGAGAAGAAGCGGACTGTTGGCGTCCTGGAAACCGGAATTGAAAAGGTGGAGGACTACCTCGGTATCCAGAACCTGTATGAATCGGCCAACACCCCTCTCATTGGTTTCCTGAACAACGCCATCAAGGCGAAGGAACTCTTCAAGCGCGACAAGGATTACGTCATACTCGACGGCGAAGTCCTGATTGTTGACGAGCACACAGGCCGTATCCTTGCCGGGCGACGATACAACGAAGGCATGCACCAGGCCATCGAGGCCAAGGAAAACGTCGAGATCAAGGCCGAAAACCAGACACTGGCAACGGTAACGCTGCAGAACTACTTCCGTATGTATTCGAAGCTGTCCGGCATGACGGGTACGGCCGAGACCGAGGCAGCCGAGTTCATGAGCACGTACAAACTCGGAGTTGTACCCATTCCCACCAACCGGGACATGCAGCGCATTGACCAGTCGGACCTCGTCTACAAGAACGAGATCGTTAAGTTTGACGCCGTAGTCAAGGACATCGCGGAACGCCACGAAAAGGGCCAGCCAGTACTTGTTGGCACCACCAGCGTCGAGAAGAGCGAATATCTCTCCAAGCTGCTGGCAAAGGAAGGAATCCGCCACGAGGTTCTCAACGCCAAGAACCACGCACGGGAAGCCTCCATCGTGGCTCAGGCCGGACGTAAGAGTGCCGTCACGGTGGCAACCAATATGGCAGGCCGCGGTACCGACATCATGCTTGGTGGCAACGCCGAATTCACTGCTATCGCAGAGCTCGCCAAGAGGGGGCTCGACCCCGAGGAGAACTCGGAAGAGTACGAAGCAGCATGGCCGGAGGCACTCGCAGCGGCCAAGCAGGCGGTTAAGGACGAGCACGAGGAAGTACTGGACCTTGGCGGCCTCTACGTGCTGGGCACCGAGCGCCACGAGTCCCGCCGGATTGATAATCAGTTGCGCGGCCGCTCCGGACGTCAGGGCGATCCCGGGGAATCCCGTTTCTACCTTTCACTGACCGACGACCTCATGAGGCTGTTCAATTCCGGTGCTGCCGAGCGACTCATGAACAGTTCCGTGCCGGACGACGTCGCGCTGGAATCAAAGCTCGTTTCCCGTGCCATTGCCTCGGCTCAAGGTCAGGTGGAAGCCCGCAACGCGGAGCAGCGCAAGAACGTCCTCAAGTACGACGACGTCTTGAACCGCCAGCGTGAAGCGATCTACGGGGACCGTCGTCGGATCCTCGAAGGCGATGACCTCCACGAAAAAGTTCAGTTCTTCCTGGAAGACACCATCAACGCCCTTATTGAAGCCGCCACGGCAGAAGGCAACGGCGATGATTGGGACTTCAACCAGCTCTGGTCAAACCTGAAGACGCTTTACCCAGCCACCGTCACTGCGCAGGAAATCATTGATGAAGCCGGCGGTAAGTCCAGGGTCACTGCCGAATTCCTCAAGGAAGAGATCCTCTCTGACGCGCGGCTGGTGTACCAGGCCCGTGAAGAAGCAATTGGCTCCGAAAGTATGCGTGAGCTGGAGCGCCGGGTGGTTCTGTCGGTGCTTGGGCGTAAATGGCAAGAACACTTGTACGAGATGGACTACCTCAAAGAGGGCATCGGGCTGCGGGCCATGGCTCAACGCGATCCGCTGGTGGAGTACCAGCGCGAAGGCTTCGTGATGTTCCAAAGCATGATGGAAGCCATTCGGGAGGAAAGCATCGGGTTCCTCTACAACCTTGAAGTTGAGGTGACCCCCGCCGAAGATGTCGTTGTTGCCGACGATACTGCGGCAGGTGCACACACCGAGCACCACGATCCCCAGATCCGCGCTGCCGGTCTGGAGACACCCGAAAAGCCAGCGCAATTGCAGTACACAGCCCCAGGCGAGGACGGGGCGAGCCAGACCCGCATCGAAGGCCGCTCCTCGGGCCGATCGGGTAATCCTGCTAAAGCAGCCACCCAGGAACAGCGCAAAACCGCCAAGAAGAAGCGGCGCTGATCCAGCCACCCTGTGAGAGAAGGCCCCGGACACAAGTCCGGGGTCTTTTTTCGTAGATCTGCTGCCTCCCGGTTGAGGCAACCTGGTTGGCTCACGGGTGCCTAGCCAATCTCCAGGGCGGTGACCTGCCATGTCCCGTCGGAGTGTTCCAACCTCATGGCAATTGCGCGCGAGCGCTGCTCCTCAGAGACAACGATGCTGACCTCGTAGATGGAGTCTGAAATGGCGCAAGCACGGACGGAACGGACCATTGGGCTTCTGTGGACCTGAACCGTGCCGCGGCTACGTGCAGCGTGTTCGCGTGTAAGGGCAGCCCGATGCTGAAGCGAAAGAAAGCATTGCGCATCGAGGGATCTGGACAACTGGAGAGCAGGCCTGGTCCCCGCAAGTACCTCTACTGCAGCTTGGGCGATGCTTCGTGCCACTAGCCTTACGTCCAGGGTAGAGGCGTCGGCACCGGCATTCGGTGCGGGACGTTTGGTTCTTTGGCGGTCTGCGTGGCGGCGTGCAGTTGCAACAGTCATGGTCAATCCTCATGAGTTCACTCTGTGAGCCGTTGCGCGGGCATCGCTTGGCTCAGGTTGCTACGTCTGGGATGACAATGGGACTGTCTTACGTCTTGAACGAGTGCCCCTGAGTGGGTGCCGTTCTTTACAGTCGGATTCTTTACTGGCGGATTCTTTACGGGCCGCGAGGACCTTAGTCCGGCGTTGGGGGCTGCAGTACTTGCCCCGGGCGCAAGGACGCGGGGTCGTCACCAATGATCCTTCGGTTGGCTGAATACCAGCTCGGCCAATGGAGCGCGATGTCAACGTCTGTCGCGAAGGGTCCAAGGTGGTCCGCGGCAATGGACCACAGCGTGTCACCCGGCTTGACGGCAACGCCGGGTGACACGGGGTGTTCAAACGCCATCTCGCGAGAGCCTGGGCGCGACAGGAGGTCAGGCTCAACTATGGGAGGATGTGGCCGCCATGCAGGCCCTGTCCGGGTTGCCTCGCGGCTTTCTTCGGTGGTTACCGCTGGAACCATTTCCACAGCGGGCACGGGTCCTTGTACGCCAGCTGATGGATGCCACGCTGCCATGCCCGCGGCGCCATTGGAGGTGGCTTGCCATTGTGGTTCCGGCATTGCGGCAGCCTGTCCGGCCTGTATTCCGAGGAAATTCAGGCTTAGAAGGGCAAACGCCAGCCTTAGCATGAAACCTGGACTGAACTTGGCGATGGCGTCGGCCCTCCCGCTCCTTCCCGCGCCGTGCAGAACTGCAGCCCAGGCTGCGAGGCCAAGTGAAAGGATCCACCAAGACACAATGGCAATTCCCGAGGCGCTGGATGCGAGGGCCAGGAGGTGCTCGAACGTACTTGTCTGTCCGTGGGACACATCCACCTGCCACTGCCCCAAGAGGCTCTGCCCGACGATTACCAGCAACAGCCCCAGCGCGAGGAGCACGGCGGCGAAGGCGGCATCGTGGCGGATCCTTGGTGGATCGCTGCTCATTCTTACCCTTTCGGCTCTTTAATGCTGTTTGATATCATTTGGTGCTGTTTGCCAATTCTGAGCACAGTCGAAGGGCTTTGTCCAATCATGACGGGAAAATCCCATTGCGGTTGGCGCCACGCGCTACGGGTCCTATTGTGACCATATGAGATGGGACTCTCTCTTCGAAGATCTGGAAGCGCAATTTTCTGCTGAGCGCACCTTGGCCCGTGAATCGGAAATATCCGAACGCGTGCGGGTCGAGCTTGCCGGTCTGGACCTTGCGGACAGGCTTCGAGGATTCGCCGGAGCTGAGATCGCTTTGGTGCTGAGCAGCGGTATTTCTCTCCAAGGGACCCTGGGCCACATTGGCGGTGACTGGTTTGTGTTGGTCGCCAACGGACGGCAATGGCTCATTCCATGCGCATCGGTAAGTCATTACGACGGACTCGGAAGATTGGCTAGAAAACCCGCCTCCCAGGTCCAAAGTTCGCTAAGGCTTGCCAGCGCCCTCCGGGGACTCTCCCGTGACAGGGCGCCGGTGACAGTCGTCCTGGCCGCTGGTCCGGGGGGAGACCAGAGGCTCCATGGTGTCATCGACAGGGTTGGGCGGGACCATTTCGATTTTGCGGATACGCGGGGCGAGGCGCGGCGGGGCGGTGCAGTGGCTGCCGTGAGGACGATTCCCTTCACATCACTCGCGGCCCTATGCTCAAGCGGGAACCAGGGACTCTAGCCGTTCATAGGCGTGTTTGACCGCCCAACGCTAGCTCGACTTGGACTTGGCCTCTTCAATCATGCGGCTGGCCTCGGCGTACCGCTCCTCGATGTATTGCTCCAACATCTTTTCCTCGATGCGCCATTGCCCGCGTCCTCCGACCTGAATGGCTTTCAACTCACCGCTGCGGACCAGGGCGTAGGCCTGCGGCGAATTTATCTGCAGTTGTTCGGCGACGTCCGCCAGAGTCAGGAATCGGGGCATGTGACTATTTTGGCATTTGTTGGCACCGTTTGACACAGTTATCCACAATTTCCATTGATTTGGGGTTCTTGACTTTGGCTTGCGCCGGGTCACGGCAACAATGAAGAGGCGCGGGTAACCGTGCCATGAAACTTCAATGGGGGAGCGGGAAAATGGATCCGAGTACAGGCGTCGCCAGCAACAGGTTGAAGAAGCCGTCTTGGAAGGATCCACGCCTATTGGTGGGAGTGCTGCTCATGCTTGTATCCGTCGCCGGGGTCATCTCAGTCGTTAGTACCGCTGACCGGACCACACAGGTTTATGCCGCACGGGAGGGTATCGCGGTTGGCCAAACCGTGGGGCCAGAGGATTTAACCGTCGTCCAGGTTCGCTTGGATGACGTCGAGTCCGGCTACGTAACCGTGGAGGGCGGAATTGCCCAGGGCAAGGTGGCGCTACAGAGAATTGAGAAGGACCAACTCGTTCCACGGAAGAGCCTCGGGCAGGCTGACGCCCTGAATCGCAAGCCCGTTGCCATATCAATGGATGAGTCACTTCCAGCGCAGGCAGTTCCCGGGGCGAAGGTGGACGTCTGGGTCGCCATGCCGGGCTCGCAAAACGCCTTTGAAGAACCACAGCTATTGCTGCCTGGTGCCGAAATTGCAGAGGTAACTGTGGGTTCCGGTGCCCTCGGCGCCTCAAAGACAACGGTGGTGCTGGTGCTGGTCACGGACAAGCAGATGCCCAAGCTGCTGGGTGCCAAGGCAAACGCCGCCAAGGTATCTGTTGTTTGGAACCCCGCGGGCATCAATCAATGAGCATCCCGGTCATAACTGTTGGCCAGGCACAGGAAGCGGTGGTTGGTGGGCTGGAGCGCTTGCATGGCCCCGTCACAGTGGTTCGCCGGTGTTCAGAGCTTGCGGAGTTGATGGCTGCTTGCCAAAGCGGCCTTGCCTTGGCGGCAGTCGTTGCCGAGGGCTGCGAAGAACTAACCGCTACATTGGTGGATCGGCTGGCTGCCGTAGGCGTGTCCATTCTCGCCTTGACCGTGGACCCGGTGGAGGTCTCGAGGCTCACCGCCATTGGTGTAGTAACGGCATCTACTGATATTGAGCCCGCTGCCCTTGCCGTGAGGATTTCCGAGGCAGTCGGTCGCCACAGTGGGCATGTAGGCGCGCGCACCTTCCCAGACGCCGGCTTCGCAGACTCATCTGCGGGATTCCAATTGGTGCCGGAAACCCGAGTACCCGAAGCGGCCGGCTCAGGGAGGGTAATAGCTGTGTGGGGACCAACAGGCGCGCCGGGAAGAACTCTGGTTGCGGTAAACATGGCTGCCGAGTTGGCGGCCGAAGGCAAGTCCGTGATTCTTGTGGATGCTGACAGCTACGGTGCGAGCGTGTCGGCCATGCTGGGGCTGTTGGAGGAGTCTGCTGGCCTCGCCCAGGCCTGCAGGCTCGCTGACCAAGGATTGCTGGATTCGGATGCACTGGACCGGGCTGCTACGCCTGTCTTCACCAAGAGTGGTGGATTTCGCGTACTCACTGGAACTACAAGGGCGGACCGCTGGCCTGAACTGAGGGCCTCTGCGCTCTCGCTTGTCCTTGAAAGGGCCACGCAGGTCGCCGATGTAGTCGTCGTGGACACCGGTTTCTGCCTGGAAGCAGACGAGGAATTGAGCTTTGACACTATGGCGCCACGCCGCAATGGCGCTACCCTGCGCAGCTTGGAGTTGGCAGACGAGGTTTTTGCCGTCGGGGCTGCGGACGCGATCGGCGTTCCGCGGTTGGTCCGTGGCCTTGCCGAGCTCGAAGCTGCGGTTCCGCAGGCAACACCACGTGTGCTCCTGAATAAGGTTAAGCAGGCGTCGGCGGGCCGTTCTCCTAGGCAGCAGTTATCCGAGGCCTGGGAGCGCTTCGGCCCTGGCCATGGCGTTGATGCCTACTTACCTGCGGACGCGGAAGCGTGCGATGCCGCACTGTTGTCGGGGTCTGTCTTGCTGGAATCATCGCCCGACTCTCCCTTGCGTAAGGCCATTGCGGGGCTGGTCTGTGCACCTATCCAGCAAAATCGCAAATCCCTTGGCCGATCTACCAGACCTTTCGGTCTGCTTAAGCGCTAGGCTCGCTATGTGGGCTGCAGAGTCGCAGCAATCAACATGTGATGGAGGCGTTTGTAGATGTCGTCAGGATCCAGCGTGGAGGATCGGTCCGATGCAGCAGTTGTCCGTGAGGGGTTCTTCGGTGACTACTATGAGCACCTCGCAGAGGAGGACTCCCGGGCGTATGCCCCCGAGCTGCTGATTTCGCGGGCAAGCACACATAAGAAAGTTGCGCAGTCCCGGCGGCCTGGAAATGCCATCGTGGAGATCGGCGTCGAGGCTGACCGAAACGTGGTCTACATCGTTACTGACGACATGCCGTTCCTGGTTGATTCCGTCAACGCCGAACTCGTTCGCCAAAACTGCGCCATCCGGCTCGTGATGCACCCGCTTTTCGTGGTTACCCGCGACCGGGTCTCGGGCGAACTCAGCAGCGTTTCCAGAGTCCCGTCAAATATCGGCATTTCCAGTGGCGACACCGCGGCACTGCCCAGCGTCGCCCACCTGCTCGGCGACAACGACAATTCGTCGCACATGGAGTCTTGGATCGCCGTCGAAATTGACCGCGTAAGCGAAGAAGCCCGCGCAGAATTGGTTGCGGGGCTCCAACGTGTCCTCGGGGATGTTCGCGCCGCCGTTGAAGACTGGCCGAAAATGCGTAGCAAGGCACTGGAACTTGCAGAGACGCTTGGAAGCGTCTCCCACCCCGAGCAGATTGCCGAACTCAGGCAGGCGCAGGACCTTTTGCGCTGGCTGGATGACGGCAACTTCACCTTCCTCGGTTACCGCGAGTACGACCTCGTCAATGAAGACGGCGAGGACGTCCTGGAACTTCGTGAGGACAGCGGACTTGGCTTGCTCCGCGCTGGCGACAACACCCGGCAGATCCAGCACCTCACCGACGCCGGCCGCAAGCGCGCCCGTGAAAAGCGGGCACTGGTGATCACAAAGGCCAACTCCCGCTCAACCGTCCACCGTCCCGCATACCTGGACTACATCGGAGTCAAGAGCTTCGACGCGGCAGGGAACGTCAACGGTGAGCGGCGCTTTATCGGACTTTTCGCCACAAGTGCCTACACGGGATCGGTCCGCAACATCCCCATCGTCCGCGACAAAGTGGACGCAGTGCTGCGGAATGCGGGCTTCCCCATGGATTCCCACTCGGGCAAGGACCTTCTGGGCATCCTGGAAACATACCCACGCGACGAACTGTTCCAGATCGAAATCCCGGATCTTGCGGCCACGGCCACCGGGATCCAGCGACTCCAGGAACGGCGCCGGACCAAGCTTTTCCTGCGCCCCGATATCTACGGACGTTTCATGTCCGCAGTCGTGTACCTGCCGCGTGACCGGTACACCACGAGTGTCAGGCTCCGTATTGAGCAGGAACTGCGCGAGACGTTCCAAGCTGAGAGCATTGACTACGAAGCGAGGATCACGGAGTCGGCCCTTGCTCGCGTTTTCTTCAGGATCAGGCTGCCACGCACCGCGGAACTTGCCGATGTCAACGCAGAAGAACTCGAACACCGGCTAATGCGGGCGTCACGGTCATGGAGCGAAGGCATCGCCGAGGTACTTCGTGAGAACCGTCCCGCGGAGAGTGCTGACGTACTGTCCGCCTTGTGGGCTGAGGCATTCCCTCCCGGCTACCGCGTCGACTACGAGGTTGAGGACGCGCTGGAGGACATCGAACGGTTTGAAAAGTATGGAGCCCAGGCCGAACGGGCAGGGGAAGCGAGCAAGGAACTGCGCCCCGGCGTGCACGTGTACCTTCCCGAAGGTGCCGGTGACGTGCTGGAGGAGGATGCGAGGGTCAAGCTCTACTTGATGGAGCCCAAGAGCCTGAGCCAGATCCTTCCTTACTTCCACAACCTTGGCCTCGAAGTCCTGGACGAACGGCCCTTCGAAATCGAAACCGCGGATCACCGCGACTTTTTCCTGTATGACCTTGGGCTGAAGTACCCGGCCGGCATTGACCCGCTGGCCACCGGAGATCTCCTGGCTGACTCGTTTGGTGCTGCGGTCACAGGGGCCGTCGAGTCGGACAACTTTGACCGCCTTGTGCTTCGCGAAGGCATGCACTGGCGCCAGGTGGTAGTCCTCCGGGCCTACGCCAAGTACATGCGCCAGATGGGCAACACCAATTCCTTTGGGTTCATCGCCGATACCCTCTTGGCCAATCCGGATGTGGCGCGGGGTCTGACCGTATTGTTTGCCGCCCGCTTTGATCCCAACGTCGAAGAAAGCAAGCGTCCCCAACAGCAAGGTGCCGCAAGGGCTGCCCTGGCAGAAGCTATCGAGCAAGTCGCAACCTTGGACGCGGACCGCGTGCTTCGGACCTTCGTCAACCTCATTGAGTCGACGTTGCGCACCAACTTCTTCCAAAACAAGGGATACCTGAGCTTCAAGCTGGATCCCATCACCATCGAGGGTCTGCCGTTCCCGCGCCCCATGTTCGAAATCTGGGTTTACTCTCCGCGCGTGGAGGGCGTCCACCTTCGCTTCGGCAAGGTGGCCCGCGGCGGTCTTCGCTGGTCCGATCGCCGCGAAGACTTCCGTACTGAGATCCTGGGCCTTGTGAAGGCACAGACCGTGAAAAACGCCGTCATCGTACCGACCGGCGCCAAGGGTGGATTCTTCGCGAAGAAGCTGCCCAACCCGGCAGTGGACCGCGCCGCGTGGATGGCCGAAGGGGTGGAGAGCTACAAGACCTTCATTCGCGGGCTGTTGGATATCACCGACAACCTCGTTACTACAACGGACGGCGAAAGGCTTGTGCCGCCGTCGGACGTTGTCCGCCACGACGGCGATGACTCCTATCTGGTGGTGGCCGCCGACAAGGGAACCGCAACGTTCTCAGACACGGCCAACGGATTGGCTGCCGAATACGGGTTCTGGCTTGGCGACGCCTTCGCATCGGGCGGATCCGTGGGATACGACCACAAGGCCATGGGCATCACCGCCCGTGGCGCCTGGGAGTCTGTGAAGAGGCACTTCAGCGAACTCGACCTGGACACCCAGACCGAAGAGTTCACCGTTGTTGGTGTGGGAGACATGTCAGGGGACGTTTTCGGCAACGGTATGTTGCTTTCGCGCCACATCCGGCTCGTGGCAGCCTTTGACCACCGCCATATCTTCCTGGACCCGAACCCGGACACCGCAGCATCGTACGCAGAAAGGCAAAGGCTCTTCGAGCTCCCGCGATCCTCGTGGGACGACTATGACCGGACACTCATCAGCGAGGGCGGTGGCGTGTACCCACGTCAAGCCAAGACAATCCCCGTGTCGGACCAGGTGCGTAAGGCGCTGGGGTTGCCGGACGGAACCACCCAGCTGAGCCCTCCCGAATTGCTTCGGGCAATCCTGCTTGCCCCGGCGGACCTTCTGTACAACGGTGGCATCGGCACTTACGTCAAAGCCAGCACGGAGACACATGCTGCTGTCGGAGACAAAGCCAATGATGCCATCCGCGTGGACGGGAAGGACCTCCGCGTCAAGGTAGTCGGCGAAGGCGGCAACCTGGGGTTGACCCAACGTGGACGTATTGAAGCCGCGTTGCAGGGCGTCATCCTTAATACGGATGCGATCGATAACTCGGCGGGCGTTGACTGCTCCGACCACGAGGTCAATATCAAGATCTTCGTTGACCGTATGGTGGCGGCAGGGAAGCTTGAGGCCACAGAACGCGCAGCATTCCTGGCTGACATGACCGAGGAAGTCGGCCGCCTGGTCCTGCAGGACAACATCGACCAAAACATCTTGCTCCTTAACGACCGGACCCGCGTTGCGGACTGGAGCCCCAGCTACGAGCGCCTGATGGACTGGCTGGAAAAATCAGCCGACCTCAAGCGTGACCTCGAGGCACTGCCCACTACCGAGACACTGCGCCAGCGCCTGGAACAGGGACAGGGACTGACATCTCCCGAGCTGTCCGTCCTGGCCGCCTACGCGAAGATCGAGTTGGCGGCTGCCCTCCGGGACAGCAACCTGGCCGACGACCCCTGGTTCAAGGACACGATCCGGGCCTACTTCCCGAAGCAGTTGCGGGAGAGGTTCGACGCCGAACTTGACACCCACCCGCTGCGGCGAGAAATCATCGCTACGGTGGTGGCCAACGACATCATCAACCTCGGTGGCATTACCTTCGCCTTCCGGGCGATCGAAGAAACATCTGCCAACGAGGTAGCGGTAGCCAAGGCATTCGTGGCGCTGCGTGAAATCTACGATCTCGATCCGATGGTTGAGGAATTGAATGCCCTTCCGGCATCGTTCCCCACCGAGCACTGGAGCGAAGTCCATCTGGATGTCCGCCGGCTCCTGGACCGCGCAGTCCGGTGGGTGCTCGGGCAGGGCATGGCGTCCCGCCCGATTGCCGACGTCGTGAAGTCGTTCAAGCCCATGATGGCGCCACTTCGGGCCAAATTGCTGGACTACCTGCGTGGCGATGACAAAGTTCGTATCAGCGGCTGGCTGGAAAAAGCCCGTGGCTGGGAATTGCCGGATCACTTGGCCCACAGGTGGGCCGAGTTGTTCGAGAGCTATGCCTTGCTGGACATCGCAAGGATCGCCCAGACCGGGACCAACAGCGTCGAGGAAGTAGCGCATGTCTACTACACGGTGTTCAACCGCTTCCACGTGGACTCGCTGCTGGAACGGATCAGCGCCCTGCCCCGCGACGACCGCTGGCAGGCACTTGCCCGTGCGGCGCTCCGGGACGATCTCTACTCAACCGTCGCAGATATGACGACGTCGGTTCTTGAGTCGAGCACGCCCGGCACCCCTGCCGAGGATCGCCTGAGGGCGTGGGAAGGCCTGAATGCCGAACAACTTGGACGGGCGAAGACCATGTTTGATGAGGTCAATTCTCTCGAGGCCGATGACATGGCTTCACTATCGGTAGCATTAAGGCTCTTGAGGTCAATCGTTCGACGCTAGGGGCTGGTCCCGCGTCGCAAATGGAGGTGCAGTGGCAATCTTTACAGACCCCATCAGGGAACACGCTGATTTCGGGCCTGGAGATGCTGAATGGCTGCACCTCCTGGTGGGCGATTGGCAAATGGTCGCCGACCTGGCGTTTGCCGACCTCGCCTTGTGGTTTCCGCATCCGGAGTTTGGGTACATCGCCCTCGCCCACGTACGTCCGTCAACATCGCACACGGTGTTTCATGCGGACTTCGTGGGTGAGGGCATCCGCTCGGATCTTCGTCCGCTCGTGGAAAAGGCCTGGAACAGCCGCTCCATTGAGCGCTCCAGTGAGACGAGCTGGAGCAGCGAGATGGCGCTGCGTGTCGAAGCCGTGCCGATGGTGCGCAACGGCAGGACTCTCGCGGTTGTCACGTCCCATATGGACCTATCCAGTTCCCGTATGCCGTCCCGGCTGGAACTCACGTATCGGCAGTGCGCCTACGATCTCCTTCGCATGGGAACTCTAGGGTTGTGGCCCGACTTCGCATCGCCGACGGGATCCCGCAGAGGTGCCCCCCGTGTAGGGGACGGACTCATCCGGCTCGACGCTGAAGGCATTGTGCAGTACGCGAGTCCCAATGGCGTGTCTGCTTTCCGGCGGTTGGGCGAGGTCGAGTCCCTGGAAGGACGTTCCCTCGCTGAAGTGACGGCCGGACTACTGAAGGATCGGCGCATGGTGGACGAGACACTGCCGTTGGTTGTCACGGGCCGAATGCCATGGCGCAGCGAGATTGAGTCCAGAGGGGTCAGCCTTTCCCTGCGTGCCATTCCTTTGCGCGACGAGCAACATCGCTTTGGCGCCCTTGTTTTATGCCGCGATGTCTCCGAGTTGAGGCGCCGCGAAATGGAGCTGGTCACCAAGGATGCAACGATCCGCGAGATCCACCACCGAGTCAAGAACAACCTCCAGACCGTTGCCGCCCTGCTGCGTATGCAGTCCCGACGGATGGTCAGCGACGAAGCAAAACAGGGACTGGAACAGGCCATGCGGCGCGTGGCTACCATCGCGCTTGTTCACGAGACCCTGTCCCAAGGCCTGACTCAAAGCGTCGACTTCGATGAACTCATCGGGCGCCAGTTCAGGCTTTCTGCCGAAGTCGCTTCACCTTCCCAGCAAGTACGGACGGAAAGGTCCGGGATGTTCGGCGAATTGCCGAGCGATTTCGCAACGCCCCTGGCCCTGGTCATCAACGAACTCGTAACGAATGCTGTTGAGCACGGTTTGGAGGGACGGACGGGAACCGTTTGGCTGCTGGCTGACCGTGCAGCGGGAGACGGAAATGACGAGTTCCTAACAGTGACAATTGCCGATGATGGCGTTGGGTTGCCGGACGGGCAATACACGGAAGGCCTGGGTCTGCAGATCGTGCGTACCCTGGTCACAAGCGAGCTTGGGGGATCCATTCAATGGAGCCCCCGGGACGGTGGCGGCACCGCCGTCGAAATTGTCCTGAACCTCGCGCGCGCATAGGGCCTTCCGGAGGTAGAGGGGTTTAACGGGCAGCTGACTTAAACGCAGAAGGCCGCGGACCATGTGGTCCGCGGCCTTCTGCGTTTGGTGCTTGTACTGCCTACGAAGAAGCGCGCTGGGCTGCTAAGAAGCGCGGCGGGCTCGTGCTGCGCGACGCTTGAGTGCGCGGCGTTCGTCCTCGCTCATGCCACCCCAGACGCCTGCATCCTGGCCGGACTCCAAAGCCCACTGAAGGCAAGTGTCCACTACGGGGCACCGGCGGCAAACGCTCTTTGCTTCCTCAATCTGCAGAAGTGCTGGTCCCGTGTTGCCGACTGGGAAAAAGAGCTCCGGGTCCTTGTCGAGGCAGGCTGCGCGATTACGCCAATCCATGCTGATCAGTCACTCCATTCGTGAGAACTAGTTTGAGCCTTTTGTGAAAACATTCACGAGAGGCTCCAAAGGAAAGGGGCCCGCATGGGCCCCCTTGGTCGTCTGAGTCAAGCGTTTCATGTTAACGCCTTGTAAACAAGGGGTATTAGTCGTTGAAATGCCCTGAATCCGTGAGCGATGCATCACATCAGCCGCCAGTGCCCTCACTGCTAGATGACTATGTCCGGTAGTGTGCCAGTGTGTCAAGACCTCCTGTTAACCCGGCCCAACCAAACTCTGGATCAGATGGAAACAACGGTCCAGTTAGACCTGCGTCCGACGGCCCCGTAACCCCGGGTCTGGAATCCGGAGGCAAGAAACCCCCCGGAATCCTGATTATTTCGATCGTTGTCGTGCTGGAAGCACTGGCGCTCCTGGGCGCTGCGGCCTGGTACGCCTTCGAACTATTGACCGGAGCCCCTGTCCTGACTTTTTGGGGAGCGGTCTTTACGCTGGGCCTCTTATTGGCCTTCTCCGCGTGGCTGTTCGCAGTGGGCCATTTCCTGTTCCGCGGCTACCGATGGACCCGCGCGGCCGCCCTTGTGGCCCAGTTGTTCGTCCTTACCATCGGTTTCCCAACCATGACCGGCGGCCTGGTTCTGCCAGGGTTGGCTATGATTTTGCCTGCGTTGGCAGCGATCGTGTTTCTCTTCCAAAAGAGCGTTATCGCCTATGCGTCACGAGCGGGAGGGACGCAGGGCGCGCTCTAGTCAATGCTGCCCTGACTTCCAATGGTGCTGATGTGCGTCGCGGAGTCGGTAGTGAACGCCACCTGCACCTGGACTGCACGGTTTCCCCAGACAATCACGCCCCGACCGGCACGCGGTGAGTTTTCTATTTCCAACCTCACGCCGAGGATGTCTCCGTCCAGAGGAGTCCTCGGAGCCAGAATGAGGCCCTTGCCATTGGCTTGGGCCTCTGCCGCCAGTGGCAAGCGCTGAAGCAATCCGGGACCTGACGTGGCGGTCATGATCACTCCTCGTGTCCGGCCAGCCAGGGCGGCGAGAGCTGCCCGTCCCTCCGGATCCAGGAGATCGGCGTCATCGACACAGAGGATGCTCGCAGGATCCAGTGATCCAGCAGTGGCTGAGTCGGCCACGGTTGCCCAGAAAGCCCCCGTGGTAGTTCCAGCCCCCGGGAAGATCCATGGAACCTGGGGATTAAGGGACATCAGGGATGTCAACACCGAAGTCCTGCCGGAGCCACGACCCCCAATGATGATGCTGACACCACTCGGTGCAAGGGGAAATGACACGGGGACCGATTCGTCACCCCCAATGCCGATCCAAAGGGGAACGAAGTCCGGCGATATCCCGCACTCCAGGTCTTCAGCTGCAGCGCGGTAGCTACCGGACTGCGCCGATTCGGGGGATCGCCGCGATGCTCTTGGGGTAGCTGCCACGGCGACATCGAAATCAGACGTGCTGAGGGATTCCGGGAGGGGCCGGATCCGGAAAGGTGGTTCCGACGAAGGTTGAAGATCAACGAACGGCCAGTCCGTCCCGCTTGGGGCAGTGCGGAAATGAACCATGGTGGCTGCGCCCTGAACAAATCCGCCCATGGCAACAGCGCGCCCTGGGACAGACTCGACTTCCGGAAGGCGGGGCCAGTGATAACGCGATTCCTCCGTGGCGCCCGTTGGGAAAAATGCCCGGTTTGGGATTGCGCCGAAAAAGCGTGAGCTGACTAGTTCACGTTCTCCGGAGATCAGGACTGTGACGCCAAGGGGCGTCCCGTCGCGGATGATGTCCCTCAAAAGGTCCTCCGCCCACGCGAAACGCCCTGATCGGAGCGCTGCGGCCCATGAGCAAAAGCCAGTAACCACCAGGACCAAACGGGGACTTGTGGACACGTCCTCGCCGGCCGCGCGGCGACGTGCCATTTCTTCAGCGAGCCGCTCAAGGACCCGTACCGCCAACGCCAACTGATGCAGGCCCAAAGTGGCGCCATAGCTGCCGCCTTGGCGGAGCTTTCCCAGCATTCCAGCTGCATCCAGGATGTACAGATGCGGTGGGGTCCCATGTGCTGCCAGCATCGCCGATGCAGCCTTGAAACATTCGTGCATCCCACTGGAACTGCTGCCAATCATGGCTAAATGACCGTGCTCGGAAGGCGACCATTGCAGGACATCAACTGACTGCTGTTCCGGTCTGTCCACGATCCCCAATGGACCTACAGGGGTTATCGACGCGTCCATTGCGTCTTCACCGTCGTTGCCCGCCACACGGAAAGTGGACAGGTCTTCACTCCACCCAATGGAGACCGGCAACAGTGGGGCTACAGGTTGTCTGGGGTCGGCCCGCCCCAGCGAGCGCCAAGCGGTTCGGGTCGCCGAGACCACCCCTTCCGCCCTTGCTTCCGCCTGTGCCGTCGACTTCCCGGCCACTGGCTGTTTGTCCGGGGGAGGGTTCAAGGCACCGATCGCCGACTGCACGATTGCTGCCCCCGGGGTCCGCCGGCTGATCGTGGTTGGCACGGCAAGGGACGCCGTCTGGAATTCTTCGGGGTCACCGGTGGCCCTCACAAGATATGCCCGCCCAGGGACATCGACGCCGATGGAAGCTGCAGCTTTGGAATTGATGATGTCCATTGATTCCGCATCCGACTGAACACGCAGGGCGATGCTTGAGGTGACGTTGGCGCGGATGTCGGCAGTCAATGCACCCTGTGGCCTTTGTGTAGCCATGACCAGGTGAATGCCCAGGGACCGTCCAATGGCGGCCACGCGCATCAGCTCACGCAGTGCCCCGGGGGCTTCGTCGACCAACATTCGGAACTCATCCACAACAAGGACCAGGTGGGGGACCGCCGCCTCTGTAGCCGCGGGCGAACGTTGATATGCAGCCAAGTCTGAAGTCCCAAGGTCCGCGAACAACTCCTCGCGACGGCGGATCTCGCCTCGCAGGGAAGTAAGCACGCGGTCAAGATGATGACTTCCAAGGTCAGTAAGAAGGCCCACGCAGTGTGGAAGCCCAAGTAAAGGGCGTAGGCCCGAGCCGCCCTTGAAATCGACAAACAGGAATGTCACCTGGTCCGGTGAATGATTCAGGGCCATGGATGCCACGATCGTCCGCAGGAGTTCTGACTTCCCGGCGCCGGTCGTTCCGGCTACCAGGAGATGTGGTCCATCGACATGGAAGTCAAAGGTCAAGGGCCCGTCCTGGCCCTGCCCCAGAATTGCCTGGAGCTCGTTTGACCCGTTCTCGCCAACCCATCGCCGGAGTATGCCTCGAGGTCCGCCGGGAAGAAGGTCATTCAGAGAGCAGAATCCTGGTATGCCGTCGTCGGCAGGACCGTCCCGGTGCGGAGTGGACGCAACTGTGCGGCAAAACTGATCGAAAGCCTTTAGCGGAACCATGTCCGGGATGAACTCCTGCAGGCCACCGGGGAACTGCAAAACAGCGGATGTACCAGACTGTCCGATCTCAATGACAACTCCGGTGGGCCCGGCGTAGGGGCCGGAATGCCGCAACACCTGCCAGGAAGCCTCCAAGGCGGCATCCAGGAGTTTGGTATTGCCGTCATCCCCGCCCGGCGGGTCATCGAGAACTATGAGCCTGCCATTGTTGGTTCCTTTCGACCTTCGAAGAGCTGCTGTCGCGGCCGCCTGATTCGTGGCAAGCGTCAGGTACGGCAGGAACCGGGCGCTGAGAGGCAGGCGCCCTATTGGTCCAAGAAGAATGATCGGCTTGGCCGACGACCCTGGGAAACTTGCCAGTTGCATGACGATGAAACGGATCAGGGCATCGACGTGCTCGGTCTGGCCGTGCAGCTCAACAATCCCGGGGTGCAAGCC
This sequence comes from Paenarthrobacter sp. YIM B13468, assembly GCF_042788025.1. Lineage (NCBI taxonomy): Bacteria > Bacillati > Actinomycetota > Actinomycetes > Micrococcales > Micrococcaceae > Paenarthrobacter > Paenarthrobacter sp. YIM B13468. The sequence goes on from NZ_JBHZPI010000001.1 coordinate 134,381, forward strand.
TAGCGTCACTGGCATGGAGCCGATTGCTGGTGGACGGAAATGGGGATCTGCAGGGACGGGCCGCACGTTGGCCAGAGTGGGCGCCGTACCTAGACGGACCCATGTTTCGGGCCCGGCGGCCGTACCTTGTCGTGACGCAACAGGCGATCCCGCCCCAGGGCGGGGCAATGCTAGAGGTGCCTGGGGGTTCAGGACCAAGCCTGCCGCCGGGGCCAACGTGGCAACGATGATCTCCGCGGCAGACGGCGAACATCGGCGGCGGCGTTCGGCGTCCTGCAGGGCCGCCGTTGCGACGGCAAGCCTGAACTCCCTGCGTCCCTTCCTTCCGGTGATCATCGGAACAAGCAGGCTCAGCGCGGAAACGGCCGTAAATCCAAGGAACATCCACATTCCCGTTGCGAGTGCTAGACCAACGCCTGCTACCAGCGGGAGGCCCGCCGCAACGGCAACCGACCACCGGCTCAAGGAGCCCGCCTGACGCTGGACTTCAAGTGGCACTTCAACGGAATGGCCGGCGTCGGCATGAATCCCGGGAGTGGAGCTGTTTGGCGTAACGATAGTGAAGCTTGTATTGCCGCAGCGAATTCTCGACGACGACGTCACAGTCTTTTCCCGGACACGCTCCCCATCAACAACTACCGAGTTCCGGCTCCCTGTGTCCGTGATGCTCAATGCGGTGCTGGACACCCCCAACACGGCGTGCTCGCGGGACATCCCCGGATCAGGAATGCGAATGTCCACATCGCCCCGGCCAATGTGGTGGTGACCGCGTTGGAGTGCAAAGACTGTGCCGGCCCCCGGCCCGGTATGTGCCAGGAGCAGGAGCGGCGTTGCCGGAGAGTCGGACTTTTCCGCGGGACGGTGTCCGTCCACCAGGACGGCCCCGGCCACGAGTGGCGGGTGTCCGACAGTCAGCGTGGATAGGTCTTCCCCCGCAACTGAGAGGGGACCAACCCCACGGGCCTTGTGCAATTGCCGCTGGAGCTCTGAGCCCGGCATTCCGCCGTCGACGGTGATTGTCAGCTCTTCCGGTGGCTCCAGTGATGCGGCGTTCGGGCCGCGGACCAGTGTGCACTCAAAGTTCATTCGCCCATTCCTTCCTGGAATCCCGCAGCCGTCCAGAACTGAGGCTATGGAATTCCCGGGCAGGCGGCTGCCCCTTTCCTGGGCTATGTGGATAACTCTTGGCGGTACCACCTGAAGGCGCTGACTTGACGCGAGGACATGGCGTCTCGGCTAAGATGAAACTCGTTGTCGCGTGTGCTCAATGAGAAGGGACCTTCACCGGTGATAGTGGTTGCAGAGAGCGCCGATGTTTCAGACGAGGCGGTAATTGGTGATGGATCCAAGATCTGGCATCTGGCCCAAGTCCGCGAGAAAGCCGAATTAGGCGTCAATTGCATCGTCGGACGTGGTGCCTACATCGGCACTGGCGTCAAGATGGGGGACAACTGCAAAGTCCAGAACTATGCACTTGTCTACGAGCCCGCAGAACTGGAAGCCGGGGTGTTTATCGGCCCGGCAGTAGTGCTGACGAATGATACTTATCCCCGTGCCGTAGGTCCGGACGGAAGCCTGAAGAGTGCGCACGACTGGGAGCCTGTGGGCGTCACTATTCGTGAAGGAGCGTCCATTGGTGCCCGCGCCGTATGCGTCGCTCCCGTGACCATCGGACGCTGGGCCACCGTAGCCGCCGGAGCGGTTGTGGCCAAAGACGTCCCTGATTTCGCGCTGATGGTCGGGGTTCCGGCCAAGCGGCGGGGCTGGGTCGGTAAGGCGGGCTTCCCGTTGCAGAACATTGGCGGGAACTGGGTATGCCCGGAAACCGGCGCCACATATGTTGAACAGAACGAGACACTTCGAGAGGTAGAGGCATGAGCCCCGAATTCATTCCCCCCGCCAAACCCATCATTGGCGATGACGAGCGCAAGGCCGTAGAGGCAGTTCTGGCCTCCGGCCAGCTTGCCCAAGGCTCGGAGGTTGCGTCATTCGAGCAGGAATTTTCCCAAGTACTTCTGGACGGCCGCGCAGCTGTCGCCGTCAACTCCGGCACCTCAGGGCTGCACCTTGGCCTTCTGGCCGCCGGCATAGGCGCCGGCGACGAAGTCATTGTTCCTTCCTTCACCTTCGCAGCCACGGCAAACTCGGTCGCACTGACCGGAGCCACGCCAGTCTTTGCCGATGTTGACCCGGATTACTACACGCTGGATCCTGCCTCTGTTGAGTCGAAGATTACCGACCGCACGGCGGCGATCATGCCGGTCCACCTCTATGGCCACCCCTTCGACGTCGATGCCATTGGCGCGCTCGCTGCCAAGCACGGGGTTAAGGTGTTCGAGGACGCGGCCCAGGCCCATGGTGCCGCTGTCAACGGCCGGAAGGTTGGAACCTTCGGCGACTTCGCCATGTTCAGCCTTTACCCCACGAAGAACATGACCTCCGGCGAGGGTGGCATGGTCAGCACAGGCCTTGCCGACGTCGAACGTCGCCTCCGCCTCTTGCGCAACCAGGGCATGGAGCGCCAGTACGAGAATGAGTTGGTTGGCTTTAACGCCCGCATGACCAACATTCATGCAGCCATCGGGCGAGTCCAACTGACGAAGGTCGAAGGCTGGACGAAGACGCGGCAGGAAAACGCAGCGTTCTTTGACGCGAACATCGAAGGCGTCATCACGCCGAAGGTAGCCGCGGGATATGAGCACGTCTACCATCAGTACACCATCCGCATTTCCGAGGACCGTGATGGTTTTGCTAAGGCATTGCGTGAGGAATACAACGTCGGCTGTGGCGTGTACTACCCCATCCCGAACCACCGTCTTGCGCCTTTCCAGACATCGGATGAGCTGCCCGTAACTGAGGAATCTGCGGCCAGCGTGCTGTCCCTCCCGGTGCACCCATCTTTGAGCCAGGACGATCTGGACCGCATCGTGACGGCTGTCAACGCCATCGCAAAGGCAGGAAGCTAGTGGCAAACCTCCGCGCAGGCCTCATCGGACTGGGTATGATGGGCCGCCACCATGCCCGGGTTATCCGCGAGCTTGATGGCGTTGACCTGGTTGCTGTCGCGGATTCGTTCGGCGATCCGCACAACGTTGCTGATGGCCTGACTGTCTACAACACAGTCGAGGAACTCATTGAGCAAGGAATCGACATGGCAGTGGCTGCCGTGCCGACCATCCTGCATGAGGAAGTGGCCTTGCGGCTGGCTGAAGCTGGCATCCACTGCCTCGTTGAGAAACCGATTGCCAACGATTCCGAGTCGGGCGGACGCATTGCCCAGGCCTTCGAAGCCAAGGGCCTCATCGGCGCCGTCGGCCACATCGAGCGCTTCAACCCTTCCCTGCAAAGCCTCCGCGAGCGGCTCGGGAACGGTGACCTCGGTGACGTCTACCAGATCAGCACGCGGCGCCAGGGACCCTTCCCTGCACGCATCGCCGACGTCGGGGTGGTCAAGGATCTTGCCACGCACGACATCGACCTCACCGCCTGGCTCGCGCAGAGCAACTTCGTGAACGTCGTAGCGCACACAACCTCCCGTAGTGGCCGCGAACATGAGGACATGGTCACAGCCATTGGCCACCTCAAGAGCGGCGTTGTAACCAATCACATCGTGAATTGGTTGTCACCCATGAAGGAACGTACAACGGTAGTTCTGGGCGAACGTGGAGCATTCATCGCAGACACCATTTCTGCAGACCTGACCTTCGTGGAGAACGGAACGTTCCAGACAGACTGGGATTCCGTCGCAGCCTTCCGGGGAGTGTCGGAGGGATCCTCGACACGGTTCGCCCTTGCCAAGCGGGAGCCGCTAAAGATGGAACACGAGGCGTTCCGTGACGCAATCCTCGGAAAGTCGATGAATATCGTCACGATGGCGGAAGGCCTGGAGACCCTGAGGGTTGCTGAGGCCGTGTTGGACTCGGCGAAGTCGGGCTCCGTCATCTGCCTCTGATACGCCAAATCAAGCATCGTCTTTGGGGGAGGTTGGCCATGTGCCAGCCTCCCTTTGGTGTTTGTGGACCCCGGCCGCCCATGCTTGGCCATGGGCCCGGATACGGGGAACGCAAGCCATGTCGGGTAGCCTTGACCAGTAGACGTGGGCACTTCTGTGCCCGCACGCCAATACACAGGAGAGTTTGTGAACGCTGATCTCGTCGTCGTCGGCTCGGGTTTCTTTGGCCTGACCATTGCAGAACGCGCCGCTACCGAGTTGGGGCTAAAGGTCGCGGTTCTTGATCGCCGCCACCATATTGGAGGAAACGCCTACAGCGAGAATGAAGAGAAGACGGGAATCGAGGTGCACCGCTACGGCGCGCATCTCTTCCATACGTCGAATGAACGTGTCTGGGAGTACGTGAACAGGTTCACCAAGTTCACGAACTACCAGCACAAGGTTTACACCAGCCACAAGGGCGAGGTGTACCCCATGCCGATCAACCTCGGTACTATCAACCAGTTCTTCCGTGCAGCAATGAGCCCCAGCGAAGCGCGCCAGCTCATTGCGGTGCAAGCGGGCGAGCTTGCCGGCACTGATCCGCAGAACCTGAATGACAAGGGTATTCAGCTGATCGGGCGGCCCCTGTACGAGGCATTCATCAAGCACTACACCGGCAAGCAGTGGCAGACGGATCCGAAGGACCTTCCCGCGGAGATCATCTCCAGGCTCCCGGTTCGCTACAACTATGACAACCGTTACTTCAATGACGCCCATGAAGGGCTGCCGGTTGACGGCTATACGGCCTGGATCGAACGCATGGCGGACAACCCCAACATCGAAGTCGTTCTGAACACCGATTTCTTTGACGATGGCGAGTTCGGCCGGTCATCCGTCCTTGGGCAGGTTCCGGTCATCTACACAGGCCCCGTAGACCGCTACTTCGACTACGCCGAGGGTGATCTCTCCTGGCGCACGATCGACCTCGAAGAAGAAGTGCTGCCGATTGAGGATTTCCAGGGCTGCCCGGTGATGAACTACCCGGATCCGGAGACTGCCTTCACCCGCATCCACGAGTTCCGCCACTTCCACCCTGAGCGCGACTACACGAAGGACGCGACGGTCATCATGCGCGAATTCTCGCGTTTTGCTGAGAAGGGCGACGAGCCTTACTACCCCGTCAACACATCAGATGACCGCAGCAAACTGCTCGCTTACCGTGATCTTGCACGTGGCGAGAAATCTGTATTGTTTGGCGGCCGTCTTGGAACGTACAAGTACCTGGACATGCACATGGCCATCGGTTCGGCCCTGTCCATGTTCGACAACAAGATCAAGCCGCACTTTACGGGCGGCGCAAAGCTGGAAAGTGGTGGAGTGGACGCATGACCGCCACAACAAATGAAAGCCAGGAGACTGCCATGACGGCCACAACAGTCGCAGACAGCCCGGCGTCGACTGAGCAGAACCTTCGAATAGTCCAGCGTGTGGTTTTCCCAGCCAACCGCGACCTCGACACCCTGCCGCTCTATGTCGATCCGGACACCAATAAGGTCCGCAAGCAGGACGACAACGGCACAGCAGTTGTGCAGGCAGTGGGCATGGCCCGCAAACTCCACCCGGAGGACATCCTGGACCGCGGGTCGGTGCAGGTTCGACGGGGCGAGCGTCTTTCCTTTGGTTCCTACTTCAATGCCTTCCCGGCCAGTTACTGGCGGAAATGGACCATCGCCACAAAGACGGTTCTCCACATCGAGACCGAGGGCGAAGGAACGGTCATCGTTTACCGCTCGAATGCGCGCGGCGCGTCGCAGCGGGTCGACTCGATCCTTGTTGAGGGAACTGCGTCGAACGAGTTCGAACTTACGCTCGCTCCCTTTGGTGATGGCGGTTGGTACTGGTTCGACCTCATTGCCGGCGGCGATGGAATGACACTTAAGAGCGCGCACTGGGCTGTTCCTGATGAGGGCAGGCCCCAGGGGAAAGTCACGCTGGGTGTTACAACGTTCAACCGTGCGGACTACTGCCTTGAAACCATCAAGTCAATCGATGCCGACTCCGGTCTCCGTGAAATCCTCGCGGAACTGATCATCGTGGACCAAGGCAACAAGAAGGTTGCCGACGAAGACGGGTTCGACGCCGTCGCCGCATCCATGGGCGAGCAGTTGCGCATTATCAACCAAGGCAACCTTGGTGGATCGGGTGGATTCGCCCGCAACATGTACGAGATGCTCGTCTCTGACAAGAGCGACTACGTCATGCTTCTCGACGACGACATTGAACTTGAAACCGAAGGTGTGCTCAGAGCGGTCGCATTTGCCGACCTATGCCGTAAGCCCACCATCGTCGGCGGACACATGTTCGACATGTATAACAAGTCCGTTTTGCACGCCTACGCCGAAGTAGTGAATTTTTACCGTTTCCTTTGGGGACCCGTGGAGGGCCTGGGAAATCACGACTTCTCCGCAGAAGGCCTTCGCTCAACGCCACTGCTGCACCGCCGCTGGGACGCTGACTACAACGGTTGGTGGATGTGCCTCATCCCCAAGACCGTCGTGGAAAACATCGGACTCTCCCTTCCCGTGTTCATCAAATGGGACGACGCCGAGTACTCCTTGCGCGCCCGCGCGGCAGGTTTCCCGACCGTTACCTTGCCGGGTGCAGCGGTATGGCATGTCTCATGGGCTGATAAAGATGACTCCGTGGACTGGCAGGCTTACTATCACGAACGCAACAGGCTCATCGCGACTCTTCTGCATTCGCCGTTCCCCAAAGGTGGCCGGATTTTCCGGGAAAGCCTGAACACGGACATTAAGCATTTGGTATCGATGCAGTACTACCCCGAGCAAGCCCGTGTCATGGCTCTCCGGGATGTCTTGGAGGGGCCAGGCAAGCTCCACGAGCAGTTGCCCACCACGATGCCCAAACTCCGTGCAATGCGCGAGGAATTTGTTGACTCCCAGGTCAAGACCGACCCTGGCGCCTTCCCTGAGTCCTTCCGTAAACGTCCCCCGAAGAAGCCGCAGACCTACAAGCAGCCGGGTGCGCTTGGCCTTCTGCCTTGGGCGGTAAAGACTGTCCTTAAGCAGACCCTTGCTCCGGTTCGCGATTCTGCCAAGACCAACCCCGAAGCCCATGTAGCGCATCAGGACGGCAAATGGTGGAGTTTGGCGCATCTTGACAGTGCAGTGGTCTCCAACGCTGATGGCACAGGAGCGTCGTGGTACCAGCGTGACCCCAAGCTGGCGCGCCGGCTTTTGGTTGAGACAGCGCAGCTGCACGCGCAGCTTTTCTCGAATTGGGAGACGCTCCGCGCCCAGTACCGTGAGGCGCTGCCTCAGATCACATCGATGGAGTCTTGGCGAGAGACGTTCGATGCCTCGGAGCCCAAAAAGTAGCGATGGCCAACTCCACTGATATTTATGCTGTTCCAGGGGTAGGTGCCGGTCTGCTGGATGTATTCCGGCGCCGGTACCTCCTCAAATTGATCGTCCGCAAGGAACTCAGGGTCCGCTACCGGGGCTCCGTGCTGGGTCTGGCTTGGTCATACGTGAAGCCGTTGGTCCAGTACTTGGTTCTGTTCTTTGCCTTGGGCATCGTACTTCGCGTGGGGGACCAGATCCCCAACTACGCCCTGTACATGTTCTCCGGCGTCATCGTGGTCAATTTCTTCACGGAAGCTTTTTCGAACGCTACGCGCTCCATAGTGTGGAATGCCGCGTTGGTGAAGAAGATCTACCTGCCACGGGAACTTTTTCCCGTGGCGTCGGTCTGGGTCGCTGCAGTGCATTTCCTTCCCCAACTTGTCGTCTTGCTGGCTGCTGCCCTTTTCAGCGGGTGGCGACCAGATGTGATGCAGCTGGTGGGCGCAGCGCTGGGCTTTGTCATCGTGGCCGTAACCGCCACTGGCCTGGGCCTCCTGGCAGGTGCCATCAACGTGTTTTTCCGCGATGCAGAGAACATCGTGGACATGTTGATGATGATCGTCACCTGGACTTCACCCGTCCTATATGACTGGACCATGATCCGTCGTCTTGCCCCGGATTGGGTCTTGACGATCTACCAGCTCAACCCCGTGACCGTAGCCGTGGAATTGTTCCACTGGGCGTTCTGGTACCCGACCGTCACCAAGCCTGTAGAACTGCCCCCTCATCTGATGTTGACAGGGTTGGCTGGACTGGGCATGGCCGCAGTTTTCCTTATTATCGGCCAGCTGGTGTTCCGCCGGCTCGAAGGCCACTTTGCGCAGGAGGTCTGAGTGGGCGCCGCCGTCATAGTCAAAGGCTTGAAAAAGACTTTCAATCTGCGTCACTCCCACTCCCTTAAAGAGACGCTTGTGTGGCTCGTCAAGGGACGCAAGGGTGACCTCACCAAGAAGTTCGATGCGCTGCACGATGTCAGCTTCGAGATACAGGATGGGGAGACCGTGGCCCTTCTGGGTTTCAATGGCTCCGGTAAGTCCACGTTGCTTAAGTTGATTTCCGGCGTCATCCTTCCGGATAAGGGCACTGTGCGGACCAAAGGCCGCGTCGCGGGCCTGATTGAGGTTGGGGCGGGGTTTCACCCGGATTTGTCCGGCCGTGAGAACGTCTTCCTCAACGCCGCGATCCTTGGAATGACAGAGCAGGAGATCAACGAGAAATTCGACGAGATCGTCGCTTTCTCGGAAATCGAGCAGTTCATCGACACGGAAGTGAAGTTCTATTCTTCCGGCATGTTCCTGCGTCTTGCTTTTGCGGTGGCTGTTCATACGCAGCCGGACATCTTCCTCGTGGACGAGATCCTGGCTGTTGGCGATGAACCTTTCCAGCGCAAGTGCCTGGCCAAGATTAAGCAGCTGTCCGACGAAGGCAGGACCCTCGTGGTTGTTAGCCATGACCTGGACATGATTTCGCGGATCTGCGACAGGGGAGTCGTCTTATCCTCCGGAACTGTCCAATTCGAAGGTCCGGCTGACCAGGCTGTCGCCTGGCTGCGGGAACGCAACTAAGTCCGGCATCCAATAGCAAAAGTCGTCTGTCAAGAGATGGCTAGTGGAAGCATCTAAGAAAGGCGATCGTAGGAATGGGTATCGGCCCGCTGCTGTTGTGTGTACTCCTGATCGTTGTGTTGTGGTGGGGTCCAGGTTGGCTTCTCGGTGAAGCACTGGGAGTGCGCCGAACCCTCTTGCCCGTGGTGGCACCATTGTTGGGCATGGGTGCCCTGACGGTCATCGGTGTGATGGGCAATTCCTTGGGGTTGAGCTGGCAGCTGCTTCCTGTATCCCTCGTCCTTCTGGTGTTGGCTGCTGTCCTGTTTGGTCTACGCCTCCTGTTGAGGCGTAGATTCCCCGACAAGTTCCAGACTCGCGTCCGAACACAGCCAAGCATTTTCGGTAAGCACCGATTTGCCGGCTCCTGGTGGATACTGCTGGTAGGCCTTCTTGCGGGCGGCGCCGTAGCAGCCGTGTCATGGTTTGTTGGCACCGAGGGCCTCCTGGGCATAAACCAGGACTGGGACATTCCTTGGCACGCAAACATGATCCGGCTTATCTCGGTGAATCATGAATGGGATCCCTCCATAGCGGGAAACTTCGCCTACTACGACACCACTATTTCTGATGCACCCATCAGGAGCTACCCGATCGCTTTCCACGCCGTGCTCGCGCTCTTCTGGCCAATGAGTACTGTCAGCATCCCGGTGTTCCTGAATGCTTTCGTCTTGGTGATGATGGCCGTTCAGTTGCCCCTGAGCGCCATGGCCTTAACCATGATCCTCACACGCCGCCCGGTTGCCGTCGCCGCCGCGGCCGCAGTCTCGGGATGGTTCACGGTCTACCCCTACGACCTACTGTGGCGTGGCCCGTTGATTCCATTTTTCGCTGGCATGCTGTTGGTGGGTCCATTCGTCTTCCTGGCCGTCAAAGGTGCTTTGGAGCGGCAAAAGTTCTGGGTCCTGGGCATTGCCTTCGGCGCAGTGGGACTTATTGCCGTGCACCCCTCCCTGGCTTTCGTCGTACTGCCGGTACTGTTCTTCTGGCTGCTCTCCGCGCTGATACGTCGCAAGGGCAGGATCCTGGGCATTACTGTTTATCTGGCAGTGTCCGGGGTTCTCGCGGCGATCATCGGTCTGCCGATCATTACCCAGATGCTCAAGGAATCTGAGCGCGTCTCCAAGATGATGTGGGCACCGGATACTGATCGCAACGGTGCCATTCAGAACATTGTTTTCCTGAACCATGGCTCCATGGCAATGCCGATCCTGACAACGCTTGTTGCCGTTGGCTGCCTTGCTGTTGCGTTCAGGATCCGCATGTGGTGGTACTTCGGCCCGGTCCTGGCTTTTGCGTTTCTGTCCGTTTACACCATGGGCAGCGACAGCCCCCGTTTCCTGAACCTGACAGCACCTTTCTACGACGACCAATGGCGCATTTTCGGCATCCTTGTCATGCTCCTCGTGCCGCTTGCGGGCTTGGGTGTTGCCCAGGCCGGCGAGGCAATCGAGTGGGCCGTCCGGCGCTTCCGCAATCGTCGGGCAGAATCCCAGGAATCCGGGGGCAAGAATGGGCGCAGGCCGAACCACGTCATCACGGCAGCGGCCGCCGTCGCCGTTTTGTTGGTATGCGGGGTGGGCGCCATCCCATACTTCAAGCAAAACGCCGAACGCATCAACATCAATACAAAGATTGATGGCCTCACCCTCAGCTCATCCGAAGTGGATCTGCTGAGCAAAATTGACCAATATGTTCCCCAGGACGCCACAGTGCTGAACGACGCCTGTGATGGCTCCGTATGGATGTATGCACTCGGGAACCGAATGCCGATGATCCGGCACTTCGAAATACTTCCCACGAACCGCCAGTTGCTTGTCCTTCAAAAGCTCCCTGAGTTGGCGACGGATCCCGACGCGCAGGCGGCCGCTTCCGAGCTTGGTATCGAATGGGTGTACATCGCCGACGGTCGGATCCGGGCCTGGGACGAGCCCAAGGCGGGGTTGACCCATCCTGATTCCATCCCCTACTTGAAGCTTGTTGTGCGAGATGGAAACGCAGCCTTGTACCGGATCGATTGGTCCCAGTTACCGGGTGGCAAACAAGCCTTCGACGCAGCTTCCAAGGACCGCGTGCAGCTTGACGGAGTCCCAGGGATCCTCGAGAACCGGAAACCCGATGGCATCGCCCCGCTTGGAAGGATCTGCTAACCAATGAAGGCATTCATCAAAAAGTTCTTCTCGTCCAGTTTGTTCAGATTCCTTGTGGTGGGCGGTCTGAGCTTCATTGTGGACCTCGGTCTGCTTGCGCTGTGCTTCCAAGTGTTTGGATGGCCCCTTTGGTTGGCCACGGGCGCAGGATTCTGGGGCAGTTTCTTCTTCAACTACTTCCTGCAACGCCACTTTGCTTTTGGGGGAGGCGGAACGGCTCTGGGTGGAGTGCTGCGGTACTCCGGACTCCTGGCCTTCAACACTTTGGCGGTCATGGGAATCGTGGAGCTCTTCCAGTTCCTGGGTGCCGGATATGTTGCCGGTAAAGTGGTTGCGACGATTGTGACCATGGGATGGAACTACTTCATTTACAAGCACTGGATCTTCCCGCAAAAGAAGCATCCGGAGAGCGCCAGCGGACAGACAGATGGCGCGTCGGAAACTGACGCGCCAGCACAGAAATTCACACCTAACAGCAGCGAAGGATAATCGATGTATCGAGGCGTTCGAATTGCCGCGGTAGTACCGGCCTATAAAGAAGAGAACCACATCGCACAGGTGATCGAAACGATGCCTGATTTCGTCGATGACATTGTCATTGTTGATGACTGCAGCCCTGACGACACCTCCGGGGCTGCCCTTCGGGCGGACGACGGCAGGGTCACCTTGATTCGGCATGAGGTCAACCAAGGTGTGGGTGGCGCTGTCCTGACGGCGCATAAAGCGGCAATGGAGCTGGGCTCCGACATCAACGTTGTGATGGCCGGCGATGCCCAGATGGATCCGGAGTACCTGCCCCAGCTGCTCGATCCCGTGGTGGATGGTTACGGCTTTGCCAAGGCCAACCGCTTCTTTTCAGGTGAGTCCTTTGCCGGTATGCCTGGCTACCGCATCTTTGGCAACATCGTTTTGTCGTTCATGACAAAGCTGGCCTCGGGTTACTGGCACATCTTCGACCCCCAGAATGGCTACACGGCGATCCGGACGGAAGTTCTTCGTCGCCTGCCAATGAATAAGGTGGCCGCACGCTACAGCTTTGAGAACGACCTCCTGATTCACCTCAATATCCTCGATGTACCGATTGTGGATGTCCCGATTCCCGCTGTCTACGGCAATGAAGTTTCCAGCATCAAGCTTCGGAAGGTGATCCCCGAGCTGCTGGCCATGCTCTTTGGCGGCTTCTGGCGCCGTGTTTGGTGGAAGTACATGGTCTGGTCCTTCTCAGCAGTGGCTCTTCTGTTGATCGCAGGAATCGCTCTTATCGTCATGGGTCTTGTGGCTGGGATATGGGTTCTCGCCGCAAGCGTAGGGTCTCCTACCGCGGGATCGGTGATGTTGGCTGTCGTGCCCTTTGTGCTGGGCGTTCAAATGCTGTTGGTGTCCCTCCAACTGGATATACAGGCAAGTCCAAACAGACCGACGATGCATCCCATGAAGGAACGTACGTAGCGAATTCCCGCAACAAGAAAGGGAGGGTCAGGACGCTTGGCGTCCTGACCCTCCCTTCTCTTTCCTGCCGGGGTCACGTCTTTGCTGCTAGGGGAGCGACGTGAACCCTCCCCAGCCCCACCCGACCTGGCTCCGGGAGAGCCATCCTGATGTACCGTTGCCGGGATACAGGAAGAGGTTGCCACCGGAGTCGCGCGCAAGCACATCGTTCTTGCCGTCTCCGTTGAAGTCGCCGGGGCCCAGGATTGCAGTCATCCCGCTCCAGCCGCTTCCAACTTGGACCCTGCTCAGCCAACCGCCGGTGCCGTTGCCTGGATAGAGCCATAGGATCCCGGACGTGTCCCTGGCCAGGACGTCCGTCTTGCTGTCGCCGTTGAAATCGCCGGTACTCAGGATGGCCGTCATGGAGTTCCACCCAGTCCCGACCTGGGCGCTTGACGCGAAGCCTCCCGTGCCGTTTCCGCGGTACAGCCACAGGACACCAGCTGAATCCCGCGCCAACACATCAGCCTTCCCATCACCGCTGAAGTCCCCTGGCGCGAGGATGAGCGTCATGCCCGACCAAGCTGTGCCGGCCTGCACCCTGGGCTGAAGCCCGCCAGCCCCGTTTCCGGGATAGAGCCAGAGGGCGCCATTGGTATCGCGCGCCAGGACGTCGCTGCGTCCATCACCGTTGAAGTCCTTGGTGGGAATGATCGCGTTCAGCAAGTTCCAACCAGTTCCCAGCGAGCGTTGCGTCAACCAACCACCACTGCCATTACCCGGGTAGAGCCAGAGCGTGCCGCCGTTGTCCCGCGCCACGACGTCGTTCTTTGCGTCTCCGGTGTAGTCCTTCCATGTGTTGGCCGGTGGCGCCGTCACGGTGTAGTTCTGGCTGATGATCGCCGAACTATTGTTTGACGGATCAACCGCGAAGTACTTCAAGGTCATCGCGGCCGTCAGCGTGATGGGTGTGGAGTACTTGTTGGCGGCTGTGGCAGTCGGAGTGGTGCCGTTGGTTGTGAAGTAGATGCTCGAGCCTGCTTCATTCACCGTGAGGGTGATCTGCTGGTTCACCGGGTAACTGCCCCCGGATGGAGTCGCGGTGACCACCGGTGGGGTGGTGTCCAAGATCGTGTAGGCACTGGTAGTGACTGCAGAAGCATTTCCATACGCGTCGACAGCTAGGGCCTTTACGGTGGTGTTGGCCGTGAGCGCGAATGGACTCGAGTATGCTTTCGTGCTTCCTGCAACTGCAGTAGCGGGCGTCGTGCCATCCGTTGTGTAGAGGATGCTTCCAGGTTCGCTGGAGGTCATGGTGACAAGCTGCCCTGAAGCATAGGCTCCGGCAGCGGGCGCAACCGTTAGAACCGGGGCGGTGTTGTCAAGGACGTACGTCTGCGTCGCTACCGTTGAAGAGTTGCCCGCAGTGTCGCGTGCGAAATACTTCAACGTCATCGATGACGTCAACGCTATCGGCCCGGAGTAGACGGGACTGGACGTTGTCGGCGTCGTGCCATCGGTGGTCACGTAGATGGTGGCTGCTTCGTTCACCGTGAGGCTGATGGTTTTGTTTGGCCCGTACGTTCCTCCGACCGGATCGACAGAGACCACAGGTGGCGTGGTGTCGGGAGCGAAGACAGTGACGTTTCTGGTTGCGGTGGAGGTGTTCCCCGCATTGTCCCGGGCTTCCACCGTGAACGCGATAGGTCCATTGGGTACGTTGGTGTAGGACTTTGGCGACGTGCACGCCGTAAAGGCGTTTGCGCCCAGCTTGCACCTGAACCCGGCAACGTCCGTGGACGTTGAGGCAAAGACGAACGACGGCGAGATGCCGACTGTTGCGCCTTCTGCAGGAGAACTGATGGACACCTGCGGTGCGGTCAGGTCAGTGGTAACAGTCACCGATGCCACAGTGCTGATATTGCCTGCCATGTCTGTCGCCCGAACCCGAAGGACGTGCTGGCCCTCGGTGCTGAGGTTGAAGACGTATCCGTTACTGCAGGCCGTGTAAGTTGTCGTGGAATCGACCGAGCAGGACAGGACAGTGTCAGTCTCCGAGGTCACTCCCAGGACGGGCGCACCGTTGACTGTTGCTCCAGCAGCCGGTGAGGTGATCACGGGAGCGGCGGGGGCAGTCAGATCAACCGTGAATGCCCGCGATACGGGAAGCCCTGCTGGCGCCGCTCGGACGGAGAATGTGTAGGCGCCGTTGGTCAAGGCAGTGGCGGGCGTAAACGTGCCACTCGTGCACACTTGCCAGACGGGTGTCGCGGCACTTAATTGGAGACTGCATTCAAGGGCGCTGCCAGGAGGCGTGGAGGCCACGGTGAAAGTAGGAGTGGAATCATTGGTGAAGGCCGGGTTGGCCGCCTGGGTTCCGTCTGCTGCCGTCGGACCACTCACAATCGAAGGTACGACGCCACCAAGGGTGAGCAACCTGCCCTGTTGGGCGGGTTTGGCAGGATCCAGCTGTCCCGGATCTTCCATGACCAGTAGTTTGCCGTCGCGCATGTTCAGTCCGCCGATCTTGCTGAAACCGAGGGCCCATTGGTTGTCTACGGTGTCGGTGCTCAAGTCGATGCGCGAGACGGTGTCTTTGCCGGCGTCGGCCGTAGTGGTTCCCCCACCCGTTCCCGTGTACAGGACCAGTGGCGTCTGCCAGTCGTAGTAGATGGCTGTGGGCTTGCCGACGTTATATAGCGGTGCTGGAACGAAGTTGGTCAATACTCCATCATCGGGTGCCGTGAATACCGTCAGTCCTGAGGTTTCAGCGACATAAACCACTACGTTGCCGGCACTGTTGCGGTGCGTGGCGGCAAGACTCAGGGAGTTTGAGTTAACCGAAGCGATTGATTCGATGCTCGGATGGAGGGCCGTCGGATCCGCGATCTTTACAATCGACCGGGCATTTGCGAACGACAGATAGATGTTGCCATCGGGGCCGTCACTGACGGCATTCGGACGGAGGTCGCCGTCGAAAATGGTCAACTGGCTGTCATAGTCGAATATGCCTGCGCTGGGCTTCCAAACCGCGCGAACTACCTCGGAACTTCCGACGGCGGCATCCGGAATGAACGCGATTTCGTCGCCCGAGCCGTGATTGGCAGGAGACGGATCAATCATGGCAGGAGTTCCGGCCAACGCGGGGCCCTTTTTGTGGCCGGCCAACGTGCCCCCGAGGCAGGTGCCCGTTTCGAGCCCGCCCGGGGTGGTCCCTGCAGCTTCGGTCACCCGGCAGAATCCGGCACGCGCATCTGAGACCCAGATCCTTCCGGCCGGGTCCACCACCGATCCAGCTGCCTTCGTAAGACCCACTGCCACAGTTTGGCGGGCCTGGTCGGCGTTGGCAGCCCCCGCTGTGAATACACCTGTGAGCGCTGCCGTAGCCAGGCTCGCCGAGGCGATCAATGCGGTGAGTCTATGGCGACGCCGTCCTCCAACTCTCCCGCTGAACGCGGAGGGATGGGAGTTTACATGAGAGGTTCTTGAGCGACCGGCGAAGGCAAGGCACGCCAAACCAAGCTGAAGAACACTGCGATTGCGCGTGTCCACCGAGGGATCCCCACTTCATTCGGATGCTCCCCAGCTCCGCATGCATTGGTTATTCGCCCCACGCCGTCTCCGGCTGCGTCTACGTACATCTTCCCCCAATTTTCACATTTGTCACTAGGTACTTTTTGATGCGAGACATTTTTTGCCCGCAACGTTGCCCCGGCGGACGTCTTGACCGCGCATGCGCAGCCCCGCACGATGGAGATGGAGGTCATAATGCGCAGACTGTTTCCGATGGTGGTGCCGCTGGTGATGCTTTTGGTCGCCTGTACTCCATCGGCCCAACCACTGCCGGGAACGAGTACCTCGTCCACGACAACCGGCACCGCAAACAGCAGCGCCACAGCGGAGCCCAGCCACTCGCCGTCGACGATTCCCAGTAGTGGCACCACCGATGGCGGCGAGCCATTGGGCGACGGTGATGAACCTGGCCGCTACGCGTACCGATGCACAAGCCTGGACGCCTCGCCGGAAGTCCAGTTGTCGAGCCTCGCCGAGGTCTGGGCCGCCACCAATTACACGCGGATGGGCTCCTGTGAGGTCACTTACACAGGGCCGCAACCGTTCGAGCCAACGCCCCGTGAAACCGAAGCAATTTCGACGGCGGCACCGCAAGGAGCGGGCGACGATGACGGACTGGCAGTGATGTTGGACGTCCTCCGCCTCTGCACGCGGATCAGTGATGAAAGCGGGCCGGGCGGATTTGAGGAAGCCGGACGCGGGACGTTGCTTGCCGCGGCCTCACTCTGCCCGGATGCTCCGCAGGGCAAAATCATCGCAGCATGGGCCGAGGGTACGAGGATGGCTGACGGCAGCCACCTCGTGGGCGATTCGGTGCAACCCGGCAAATATCAAGTCGTCAGGCAGGGCCCGTCCGCAGCAGATTGCAGGTGGTCCTTAACCGGCGCAGGGGGTGCCATTGCCGCCGAGGGAGGACTTCCAGCGGTGGGCGAAGGCCTCGATCTTGCTGCCGGCCAAAACTTTACTAGTGACAAATGCGGAATTTGGGGGAAGATGTACTAAGACGCAGCCGGAAACGGCTTGGGGCGAATAACCAATGCATGCGGAGCTGGGGAGCATCCGAATGAAGTGGGGATCCCTCGGTGGACATGCGCAGGCGCAGTGTTCTTCAGTTCGGTGTGGCAGCTATTGCCTTGGCCGGTTGCTCAGGAACCAATATAGATACTTCCCAACCAGCCGCACTTGATATGGCGCCTGTGGTCGACAACAAGGACAAAATCCCCCGGGAACGTCCGGAGCCCCTGACCCGGTATCAATTCACGTGTACGGCGGCCGATGGCAGCCTCATAGGCAAGTTCTCGAGCCTTGAAGAAGTCTGGGCATCCACTCGGTATTTGCACGTCACTGACTGCCAAGTCGACTATGTCGGAAAAGGACCACATATCCTGACTCCGGAGGAGACAGCAGCCGTTAATGCCGCCCTGGCAGCGGGTGCTGCATCAGGCGATGCGTCTGGTCTCTGTCTGCGCATCATTAAGGCCTGCACCCGGACGGATCCCAGGACAATCGCAGCCTCGCTCAGCATTTATGGGGTTCCTGTTGTGAAAGGGGCCCTGACGCTTGCGCCGTTGGCGCCGCAGGCGGCTGTGCTCACCAAGTGGCTTAAGACGGAAGTGTAAGTAGGCGACTCCCTGAAGGGGCAGACACGGAAAGGCGCGGACCCTCTTGGATCCGCGCCTTCACACAGTCCATCCAGTCAGGCAAGCAAGGTATTCATCGCATTGATAAGTGTGGTCTCCACGCCATTCGTACCCGCCTTGAAATGGGCCAGATGTCCATAGACGGTCATTGAGCCACCAGCAATTCCTGGGTAATCCGGCTCCCAGCCACCCTCATAGCTGCCGAGTGGCATGTTGGGCGGAAAAAATTCATTGCTTGGTATGTAGCAGCAGGACTCATTGGCATATCCGCCGACGATGATGCCGTTGGTTCCGCCGTTGCGATTCCGGAAATAGGCCCCATATCCACTGACGAGCTCGCCGCCGATCATGGCGATCTTAAGCTGGGGGCTTCCGTTGAACTTCCACACTTGGAACGGGGAGGGCACCGCTGTCTTGTAGCTGTTGCTGTCGATACGGCCGATCATTACCTGGGCATGACGCTGATACCACTGCGGCTGGCCATTGGGGTTCCCCAAACGAGCCACGTACGCGGCACGCACAGCAGCCAGGTTGCTGGCCGTCGCTGTGATGTCCAGTGGAAGCTGGACCTCCTGGTATCGAGTCACCATCGGGCCGCTGAGTGCTCGTCCGGCCGACTGCATGTTTGAATTGACGGTCGCGCCGAGGGCGTCCCCATGCTGGTCCCTGAGCTCCCAGCTGCGGACTCCGCCTGGGTCTTGGTCCCCAGCGGGTCCCTGCACAAACATGGCGAAACAATTCGGGTTACGGTTCTCGATGTAATTGCAGGCACCTGCTGCGAAATCTCCGTCAAACAGCGTGCGCAAGCCTGCACTGATGGGGTGGCAGCCATAGCTGAAAATCACGGCCGCGGGTGTACCGTTGCCGCGCCTGGCCACGAGAATGGGGACGGCCGTTTCTGTATAGGGAAGCCCCACTCTGTTGGCGGAAAAATTCTGTGTTGAGACTTTGTAGTCGAAAGTCACCGCAATTTCATTGGCATCCAGGGCTTCCTGGGCAAGGTCAACGATCGTGTCTTCCAGATCGGCGCTGTACGAGCGGAGCAACCCAAGGTCTGCCAACCCATACGCCATGTAGGGATGCAACGTATCGATCAGTGCTGGACCGTTGTGCGTGTGCGTCGCCTGGATCAGGATGTCGCTGCTGGACCAATCCGCGAGTTGAATGATCCTGTCGCGGATCCTTTGATGCATGGCCCGAGGCAGTGCCAGAACGTCCAACGAGATGATGATGTGGGGATGTGCGTCTTCCCAGATGAGGATTGCCCGAGCATACAGGGGCTCGAACGGTGAACTGCTGGTGGCCTCGCGTCCGCCATCGGTGGTGCCATATCCGGCCATATACGGATTGGTGCTCAGCGACGGCGTAATGTCAGCGCTTGCAGTTCCAACTCTAAACGCCATAAAAGATCACTCCTTGATTGTGCGCAATGGGTGATCTTCGCTTGCCCCCAAACAAAGTCCGTATCCCAAAAAGCGCTGAACAGCCAATACGTGAGACCACCTTCATTAGACCATGTGATCCGCGAAATTTGCCCGCTCCTGGGCGATATTTATCGCCCGCCCAGGCATGGCAGTCTGCCGGGAATCAAGGGAGGGCCCCTTCATGGAAGATTTCCACGAAAGGGCCCTCGAAACTGGACTGCTTGCGTACTATTTTGCCGCTGGTGCCAGAATCGTTAGGGAATTCCAGCCTGTGCCGATCCGTGTTGGTGTTCCCCACGAGCTGTTCGAACCCACCGGATAGTAGCGCAGCTCACCCAGGGTGGTCCGGGCGATGACACCGCTGGAGCCGGCTCCGGCAAATCCGCGGACGGCACCGAAACTTGTGATGACGTTCCAACCTGTTCCAACCACCGCTGCAGCTTCCTGCATGAAGTTGCCGGTGCCGTTGGAACGGTACAGTTTCAGATCGCCCGCTGCGTTTTTCGCCAGGAGATCGGCATTGGAGTCTTTGTCAAAGTCCATTTGAACTATGTCCAAGCCAGTCCAACCGACTCCGATGGAGATACCGGTGGACACCGTCTTTCCGCTGGGGTTGCTGAAGTAGTAGAGGCGACCCGTGGAGTCGTATCCTACGATTCCGGGATGTGCATCGGCCTTTTTCCATGTCCCAACGCTTAGCGTCCAGTCCTTCCAGTTACTGCCGAGGGCGATGGGAGCCCCAAAACCGCTGCCCGTCTTGCCCGGGTAGACGTTAAGCCGGCCGTCGGCCCACTGCGCCACAATGTCCAGGGCGCCGTCTCCGTTCCAATCCGTGACAAACCCGGCCTTCAGGCCGGCCCACCCTGTTCCGATGAGGTCTTCCGGTAGAAGGGCAGTGGTACCAGTCCCGGGATAGCGGTAGAGGTTGGCATCGGCACGGACCGCGACAACATCCTCCGGGTCGATGCCGAGTGTTGTCTCAACATCCAGGGGAGCGTCGCTGATCCGGATCGCGTCATCCCAGCCCAGTCCGATGAGACTGCGGTCGCCCCACGAACCCGCGACGGCTGGGTAATAGTAGAGGTCACCATTGGCGGTGCGGGCATGGAGTCCCTGGGAACCGGCGCCGCTGAAGCCGATTGCTGAACTTACCGACGTCATGCCATTCCATCCGGAACCGATCACGTGGGCGGCTTGGTTGAGGAAGCTACCCAAGCCATTCGAACGGTACAGTCGAAGAGTGCCATCGGAAGTGCGCGTAACGATGTCTTGGCTGCCGTCGCCATCGAAGTCGATCTGGTTCAGCTGGTGGCCGCTGAAGCCTGTCCCAATCAAGACGCCACCCCCAAGCGCTCCACCTCCTGTGTTGGGGTACCTGTACAGATTGCCCAGATAGTCCTGTCCTATAACGCCCGGATAGGCATCTTTGGAGTTCCACCAACCCACGGTCAGGGACATTTCCTGCCAACCGGAACCGACTTGGATGGGAGCATAGAAGCTGCCGCCAGGAGCACCCCGGAAGACTTTCAGCGTTCCGTCGGACCACTGAGAAAGAATGTCCTGAACACCGTCCTGGTTCCAATCGACGACGTAGAGCGATTTTGCACCCGTCCACCCCGAACCGATGGCCACTGGACCAGTGATCCGGCCACTTCCGTCCGCCGGAAATGCATCGAGCCTGCCGGTTGAGCTTGTAGCCAGGAGGTCAGCACCGGACTTGATGGACGGGTTGGAGGGGGCTGAGGCGCCACGTGCGAACGTCCGCAGCTGATCGTAGCTGCCATTGAAGATGTTGGAATCACCTTCGAACGGCCCGGTGCTGCTGTACTGCCACATGGTGTAGTTGCCCCAACTGGCGGGCAAGGAGCCAGGGGAGTTCGTGGGGTTGTTCCAGTACGAGGCGATCCACAGCGGGTAACTCCCGAACGTGGAGTTTCCTACACACGTATTCCACCAGTCAGTGGTGCTGTAAACGACGGGAAAACGCCCCGTGAGGGCTTTGACCGTGTTGCCGAAATCGGCAGCCCACTGTCCAAGTTGTGCCTTGGACATGTTGTAGCACGTGTTGCCGAAGTAGAAGCCATTGATGGTCCGTCCGGCGTAGGGGTTGTATTCGATGTCCAGGACTGGAGGAAGTGTGTAACCGTCCGCTGTCCATCCGCCGCCATTTGCCACGAAGTATCTCGCTTGGTCCGCACCCGAAGACCAGTTGGGGATGGCGAAGTGATAGGCGCCGCGGACCATGCCGGCGTTGCGGGATCCGTTATATTGCTGTGCATAGTTTTCGTTCAGGTAATAGTTGCCCTCGGAGGCCTTCACGTAAGCCCAGCGGGATCCTTCGTTCCATTGGCTTTGCCAGTCGACGTTGCCCTGGTGCGCGCTGACGTCCTGTCCATGGATACCGATGGTTGGTCTCCAATGACCTGGATCGGCGTCCATCGGCACCACCTGTCCCACTGTGCGTGCGCCAGCAGGCCCTGAATTTCCGCTGCCTTGCTTTGCTGCAATGACCCTGGGTGAGCGCTGACCCATCTCTGCCCCGCCAGCAGGAATTGCGGCGCGCATTGCCGCTTTCATGGTCTCGGCATCCGGAGCACTGCCAGGCATTGCTTTCGTAGTAGGCAGCGTTGCTTGATCGTCCGGAGCAGGGCCGACGGCCGGCAGCGGTGCAACCGAAGGTGAAGGCTCGACGGCGGTAGGCACCTGCGGCTGGTCGGTCACCGTCGGGGCGCTGTCCGAGGTGCTCCCCGAACCGGATGGACGAAGCGAGTCCGCTGCGGGCGGCGTCTGTTCAGCGATGGGGGCGGGAGCCGGGCGTGGGCCGGAGTCCTCCGCCCATGCAGGAATGCCGGAAAAAGTCCCTGCAAGGAGGGCCAGGCAAAGGGTGATTCCAGTCCTTGCAAGCGGCAAGCGACGGACCAACTCTATGGGGGTTCTTGTCATATCCAATTCCGGCCCTGTGCCGCGGTTCAGCGGCGCATGGTGTGGCTTGCTGACAAGCTCCGGGGCGGGCGCCTGCGCATGGGACCAAAGGCCAGCTCCTAACGGGCTTTACCCTAACATTCGGAAACTGGAGTGACTAGTGGTACAGGCGATGCTGAAGGGACTCTTGTTCCAATAGTTATCCACAACCCGCCAAGCACAACTTGGCCCTCGACAGCGGCTCCCTTAGCGTAGGTCACTCGAGATACGCCTCTCGGATACGGACACGAAGGTTTTTTGGGGGAAATATGGAGGCCGTTGGGATTGTGGAAGGTGAGGTCCGCGAACTTATCAGACGCCGCGGCTTGGACCCTTTCGAACAGACCGCGGAAGTCCGACGTTTGGTTGAGGACGCGGTCAACGACTATGACGAGAGGGCGCTCCTTGGACCCCTTCCGCCATTGGGACATCTGGATACCGCCCGCAGGCACGTCTTTGACGCCGTAGCGGGATTCGGACCCCTGCAGCCGTTCCTGGATGATCCCGGAATTGAGGAAATTTGGATCAACGCGCCCCACGAGATTTATGTCGCGCGTAATGGGGAGTCCGAGCTGACGGGCATCACCCTGAGCGAACAGCAAATCCGGGACCTCGTTGAACGGATGCTCAAGAGTTCGGGACGGCGGCTGGACTTGTCGTCACCGTTCGTGGATGCGGCCCTGCCGGACGGGTCACGATTGCATGTTGCTATTCCAGACGTGACCAGGAAGCACTGGGCCGTCAACATCAGAAAGTTCATCGCCAGGGCGAACCGGCTTGAGCATCTCGTCGAGTTGGGAAGCCTCACACCCCAATCCGCCAGATTCCTTGGCGCAGCCGTTGCAAGCGGACTCAACATCCTCGTTTCCGGTGCGACCCAGGCAGGGAAGACCACAATGTTGAACTGCCTTTCGGCAAGCATTGGCTCACGTGAGCGCGTTGTGACCGTTGAAGAGATCTTTGAATTGCAACTCCCTCTGCGTGATGTTGTGGGTCTGCAATGCAGGCAACCGAACCTGGAAGGTCATGGAGAAATTCCGTTGCGAAGGCTCGTTAAGGAAGCCCTTCGCATGAGACCTGATCGCCTGGTGGTTGGCGAAGTCCGCGAAGCCGAAAGCCTGGACATGCTGATCGCGTTGAATTCCGGGCTTCCCGGTATACGTTCAAACGCAATACAACGTAGGCTGTCCTCATGGCACAGCAACGAGCGGCGATCTATGCCCGCATCTCCGAAGACAAGACCGGCGCGGGCCTTGGCGTGCAACGCCAGCTAGAGGACTGCCAAGCGCTCGCAGCCTCGCAAGGCTGGACCGTCGCCAAGGTGTTTACCGACAACGACATAAGTGCATACTCAGGCAAGAAGCGTCCCGGCTACCGGGAAATGCTATCCGCCATGGAGTCCGGTGATGTTGACGTGGTGTTGGCATGGCACACTGACAGGCTGCATCGCAGCCCACTTGAGCTTGAGGAGTACATTAGCCTTTCCGAAAAGCATGGCGTGACTACGCGGACCGTCCAAGCTGGCGAGCTTGATCTGTCCACTGCAACGGGCCGCATGACAGCCCGTATCCACGGCGCTGTCAGTAGGCAGGAGTCCGAGCACAAGGCGGATCGCATCCGCCGTGAGCAACAGCAAAAGGCTATGAATGGTCAGTGGACGGGAGGTGCTCGCCCCTTTGGCTGGCAGTTCGTGGATCGCAAGCCAGTCATTGAAGAAACTGAGGCGGCGATCATCCGAGAGGCGCACTCGCATGTACTGGCTGGCCTGTCGCTTGGCTCTTTCATCGACAGCCTTGCAGAGCGCGGCGTCAAGACCGCGCGTGGTGGCTCCTGGTCCTATGCAACGCTGCGGCAAATGCTGATGCGCCCCCGCAACGCGGGCCTTGCTGAGTGGAAAGGCGAGATCGTGGGGGCGTCCGAGTTCCCGGCGATCGTTGAGCGCCACGTGTGGGAGGCAACGCGCTCGGTGCTCACGGACCCGGCACGGCGACGATCCACCACCAACAAGGTCAAATACCTGCTGGCAGGCATCGCGCTCTGTGAGTGTCTGCGCCCCGTGAAGTCCGGTCAGGTCGTAGACCGCAAGGGCGTCAAGCACATGATCTACCGTTGTTCAGAGCGTGGCCCCGGCCACGTGAACAAGCGGATTGAGTACGTAGATGCGGCGGTTGAGGAGCGCGTGTTGTGGTTCTTGGCAAGCGCGGATCGCCAGTCTACGCACGCGGTTGATCCTGAGGTGGTGAGCGCACTGCGCACCGATGAGTCGGCATACCGCGAGCGGCTCAATGAGGCGGCGCGGATGTTTGCCAGTGGAGACATCGACAGCGAGCAACTGGCGGCAATGTCGAAAGGGCTGCGGGCCAAACTTACTGAGACACAAGCGAAGCTGGCGGCGCTGGATGAGGAGACGGCGCGCAGCAAGGAAACGGACTTGGCTGGGCAGGTGGATTGGAAGAACAGCGACGCCTCAGCACACTGGAGCGCCTTGCATGTCGAGCGTAAGCGTGCATGGCTGCGGGCCAACATGGTGATTGTGCTCCATCGACACGCGCGCGGTAGTGCCCGCGTCTTTGATCCGCTCACCATTCAGGTGGCGCTCAAGGCGACGCCCGATGCTGAGATCACACAAGAGCACGTGGCGGACTGGCGCGCCACGGCCAATGGATGGGGCGATCTTCCAATCAGCCCGAGTCTCCTCCTCACCACAGTCGGCGACGTGGATAATGCATTGGCGGCCGGGCGCAGATTAGGGCGCCCGTAAAGTGCGCAGGGGTACCCAACCATCGCCCCGGTCCCGATAGGCGCTAATTGGCCCCTCGGGCACGGCGTTTAGAGGGCACTCTGAGAAACGACAAGACCCCCGGCGTAAACCGGGGGTCTTGCTGTTGGTGTGTAGTTAGGCGCTGGCTTTATCCGTGAGGCCAAGCGCGTCCATCCGGCGATAAAGCGTAGCCCTGGACATTCCCATGTCACGTGCGACTTGAGCGGCTGGCTCACCGGACTGGATCAAGCGGAAAGCGCTCCTGATCTGGCGATCCGTGAACTGCTCCTTGCGTCCGCCCAAGTCCTTGCCAGCGGCTCGGCGCTTGCTCACGCTGTCATTGATGCGCTCGCGTTTGATCTCAAGCTCCATCTGTCCGAGCGCGGCCATGACTGTGAAGATCATGGCCCCCATGGGGGTGCTGGTGTCCATCACACTGCCGCCCAAGTTGAGCACGCGCAGCCCTGCGCCCTTGTCCTTGATCTCCTCAGCCAGCTTGAGCATGTTCACGGTGGAGCGCCCCAAGCGATCCAGCGTAGTGACAACCAGAGTGTCACCGTCGTGCAGCGCGGCCAACGCTTTATCCAGCGCCAGCCGGGTTGCCTTGGCTCCGCTCACGCCGTGATCTACGTACAGGTCATCTCGCCGCACTCCAGCAGCGAGCAGGTCAATCTCCTGCCGGTCAGTCTCCTGTGCCTTGGTCGAAACGCGAGCGTATCCGATCAGCTTTGCCATGTGGAACTCCTATCTAAAGTGTCTCGCAACAGTGTTTGCTTACATCCAAATTAACAGTCACTTGCGAGACATACAAGCGAGACACTTTGATGGTGCTCTGGATGGGGAATGGTGTCTCGCTGGCAAGGTGTCTTAAATCCCTTGGCTTGCGAGACATGAGAACGCCGGTGCCAGTGGTGACATGATGGGCGCATGCAGAACTTGCCGTGGTGGGTGTATCTCTTACAAGGATCAGTCGGAGCCGTTATCGCCTTGGTCGGCGTACTCGTCGCCTTTGTGCTCACGCGTCGTCACGATCTCGACCGGGACAAGAAGGCTCGGGAGGCCGAGGAGGCTAAGGAGCGGAAAGAGAGGACCGCGAAATCGATCGGTGACGTTCTGCAAGCGGCGCTTGATCTCCGCGATCAGGACAGCCCTCGGGAATTGAATCATGCTCTCATTCGCTTCTCCGTCCGAGAGGCCGAGTATTCGGACGCCTCGGAGTGGGCATCTGACAAGGCCAATGAAATCTGGCACCTTGAGGACGAAGGAAACTTTGAAGCGGTTGCTTGGGAGGCTGGCTACTTGACCTCCATGTTGAGAGGCTGGGCGGCTGACGGGTATCCCGATGGTTACTTCGCTTCCCTCGCTGAAGCATCGCGCAAACGCGCGCGCGAGCGTGCCGTGGCGGCATCGCGCCGGAAGGAGCAGCTTGAGGAGGCTTAGACGCAAAGGGGAGGGGGGGTAACCCCCTGCCGGTTTCCAGCCGCCCCCGGTCGTGATAGCGCCTCCCCACGTGTACGGGTTAGAAAGTCGACGGGCGGGGCCGCAGCCCCGCCCTTGCTGCCACTACAGCGTGTAGTGTTCGGCGGCAAACTCCTCTCCGAGGGCGACAGTCTGGGTGGCCCGCTTGGCGACCGTCTCAACGCGGGAATCGTAGACGTAGCGAACTCGTTCGCCGTTCACCGATACCCAATCGGGCATCATGAACTCCTTGCCCCAGGCCAGCGCAGCGCCCTCGGTTTCGCCGCCCTTGGTGATCTCCTTTACATCGGCCATGAGCCGCGCCCGCGCGGCGTTGTGGGCCTCGCACTTGGCCTTGTGATCGGCCAGCATTGTGGCGATCTGCTGAGCAAGTGCCTCGCCCTCTGTGCGCAATGCGTCGGCAGACAGGCCGTACTCGCCGGACTCCACGCGAGCCACAACGTGAGCGCTCTTGGCCTCACGCTCGGCTTGCTGTGCAGCCTCGACAGCGCGCGCTTTCGCCTGCTGCTTGAGTTGGTAAAAGTTCAGTTCGGCATTGGCCTTGGTGAGATCGTCCAGTTGGATGCTGTCGTCGCCAGCTTCGATGGCGCTTTGAATCCGCCGAATTTCATTGGCGGCGTTGACAACTCCCATACCTGCCGTTGTCAGCGCGGTCATGGTCTCGGCCAGTTTGGTCTCCGCTGCCTTGAGGTTGGCGCTTGTGGTCTTGACGTTGTTGGTTGTGGTGCTCATGGGTGTATCTCCTTTGGAGTGGTGTGCGGAACTCCTTGTGAGTGCCGCTTGAAGGTGTGCCGGTGTTGGCACTGCGGGGCGATTAGGCCGCAAGGGCCAACTGGACCCGCACCAGTGTTTTGGGTGCCTCTGTGCCGTGCTTTGACGGCTCTGGCTTGAGGTAGGGGAGGCCATTATCAATGGCCCAAATGATCATGCTGTCAATGACTGGTGTGGTTCGCGTGTGCCGCCAGAACTCTTTATCGTCGGCGGCGGCTCGCTCGTGCATCAGCCTCAGATTCTCGGTGTTCGTGATCGCCCATAGGTGATCCGGCCGGACGCAGTGCACCACGTTGCAGATGTGATCAAGAACTTTCCCGGGGGCGTGGCCACCACAAAACCAGACGTAGGCGAAGCGGTGGGCCAGCCATGTGCCGCCGACCGTGCCGGAATGGCCGTAGCCTTTCGGATTCTTGGTGCCGGTCCAGAGCCAGCATCCAGTTACGGGGTCTGGCTCAATTTGCAACCGGAAGTTCATCAGCGTTTCTGCTTGGGCTTCGGGGCTGCGCTCGGAAAGCGCAAGCCTTTCATGCGTGCGGCACAGGTAGTGCGCGGCCTTGACGCGGTTGCATCCCGGCACTCTGCACTTGATCTGTTTGCGTAGCCATTGCTGGTAGTGGGTCTTGCAGCGCTTCCGTGCGTGGATCGGCTTGCCGCAGTTGACCGGCTTGTCGGCCCCGTCCAAGGCGCATGCTTTCTTGGGCTTCGCGGTGGCTTGGCCCTGTAGCGCTTTTTTCGGTGTTGCTGTTGCCGGTTGCCCCTGATTCCCCGGCATGTCGGCGGGGTTTTTGTGAGCGCCTGGACTCCTGTCGCTGGCCTCTGGGTTATATATGGCATCGGTGTTCTTGCTGTCGGTCTCGGTCTGGCCGTCGTAGCTCAAAGCGGAGACGGCATGGATGGTGCTGGTGATGGGAAACTCCGTGGTTGTGGGCCGTCGCCAGAAAGGACGGACGGCGTGGAAGGGCATGACGAAAGGGCGCGCCCTGATGGGCGCAATGGGAATGAGTAGGCGCTCAGCGAGCGGGGGACTCCAGCGTGAGCGGGTCTCTCCCTTGATCTCGTATAACTACCGTACATGTAGTGCAAGCACTGGATCAGCGAACGGATCAGACGACCGGCGATCTGTCAAGTGCCACAGAACCATTATGTTATTCAATCCACCGGTCGTCCACAGGCGAGACCTGCGGAATTGTCCGTAATTGCCGGAAACTCGGGCGATAATGCTCGCGAATTGGGGAAACATGAGTTGCGTTTCAACATCTCTCGGCCTGCCTGGCATGTGCACAGTCCATGCCAATTCGGCACATGATGCCGTCACCAAGATTTGCACGCTGCCTTTGCTGGCAGGGGCGAACATTTCCAGTGCATTCGTCCTGCCCACAGTTGCTTCGTGCATTGACTTGGTGGTGCATTGCGCCAGGCAGGCCAATGGGCGCAGGCAGGTAACCGAAATCCTGTCGTTGGGACGCCGTGTGGAAAACGGCGTCATCGAATCCTCGGTGGTGTTCCGCATGCTGGAAGGGCAGTTGCAGCCCAAAGCCAACTCCATGCCCGCGGTCGAAAAGTTTGCCGTGGCAGGTTTTGATGTGGCCGCGCTGCTGGAACTGAACTAATGGCACCGCTGTTGGGGATCCTTTGCGGCGGTGGAGCATTACTTATCTGGTGGTCCACCTGGGAGCATCCGCCAGGCGTCAGGGCAAGGGAACCCCGACCACGACGGCTTGAACATCTCTTGCTCTCAGCAGGCATAGAAAAGGTCACGAGTGCGGGCCTCCTTCTCAGTTGCACTGGATGCGGAATCATCGCGATGCTCCTGTTTTTCGTTGTGACCGCGTCATTGCCGGTCTGCCTTTGTTTCGGCCTCTTTGGCGCTTGGATCCCTTTTGGCCTCGTGCGTCGGCGGGCGCGGAAACGCCGTGCCACCCTGCGCCAACTGTGGCCAGATGTTGTTGACCACCTCAGATCCGCCATTCGCGCCGGTCTGGCTTTGCCAGAGGCCTTGATCCAACTTGGACACAACGGGCCGGACGAACTAAGGAGCCTGTTCCTGGATTTTGGTGCCGACTATAGGTCCGGCGGTCAGTTCGATGCGGCTGTCAACAAACTCAAGGACCGCCTGGCAGATCCGGTGGCTGACCGGATCATCGAGGCACTTCGCATGACCCGGGAGGTGGGTGGCTCGGACCTCGGGCGCATGTTGGGTACGTTGGCCGGGTTTCTTCGGGAAAGCGCCCGGACGCGCAGCGAACTCGAGGCCAGGCAGTCCTGGACCGTAAACGGTGCCCGGCTTGCCGTCGCAGCACCCTGGATAGTCTTGGTGGTCATGGCCGGTAGACCTGAAGCCATGCTTGCCTACAACTCCGGAATCGGGGCCGTGGTGCTACTCGGCGGGCTTATCGTCTCGGTTTTGTGTTACGCAGTCATGCTGCGCATTGGGGCGTTACCCGAAGATGGGCGGGTCCTGCGATGAGCACCTCGACCGCCATCGCAACACTCCTCGGACTACTCCTGGGTTCAGGGACATGGTTGATCCTGGTGCGGCTTCCATTCATGCGTGGCCGGACTTTCGCGGAGCGCATTCACCCGCAGCTTAGGTCGCATAATCTCGAGTCGCGCCTCCTTCGGGCGCCTACACATAATCTGACACCCTTTGGACCATTGGAACGCATACTCCGCCCGGTTATCCAGGACGGAATTGGCTACTTGTCCCGCTTTAACAGCGGCGGCCCAGCGTTGCGAAAGAGACTCGCTCGTGCCGGGTCCGCGAAAAGCGTGTTGGATTTCAGGGCGGAGCAACTGGTGTGGGCCGCAGCCGGTTTCCTGCTTGCTGTGGTCGGCGTAGGGCTGGGTGCTGCCTCCGGACGATTCAGCCCGCTTCCATCACTGGTGGCGGTAATCGGGGCTGCCTTTTGTGGGTACGTGCTCCGCGATTTCGTGCTTGGCCAAAAAATTAAGCGCCGCGAATCGGTAATTCTCGCGGAGTTTCCCAGCCTTGCCGAACTCATGGCGCTGGCCGTCGCCGCCGGAGAGAGCGCAGTGGGTGCGATGGACAGGATCTCCCGTACCTCCACCGGCGAACTGGCCAAGGAGTTCACCGCGGTTCTGGCGGATACGAGATCAGGAAAGTCCTTGGTCCAAGCACTCCAAGCGTTCTCTACCCGGACGCAACTGCCGCCCCTCGTCCGATTCGTTGACGGACTGGTGGTGGCCGTGGAGCGGGGGACTCCGTTGGCCGATGTACTTCGGGCGCAAGCCGCCGATGTCCGCGACGCTGCGAAGCGGGAATTGATGGAATCAGCCGGTCGAAAAGAAATCGGCATGATGGTGCCCCTGGTATTCGGAGTCCTTCCACTAACGGTAATTTTCGCAGCGTTTCCAGCACTTGCCGCCTTGCAGCTGAGCCTTTGACGGGACCAAGCCGGGCGCCTTGACCAATTATCTCTATCCACCCATCGCTTAATGCCAGCGATACAAACACACACATTGGGGAAAATAATGAAGAAGCATGGACGATCGTTTTCTGCCGCAAACACGATGACTTGGCCCTTTTTCTCATGGGCCTTCGCCGTGACGTCGCGAAATGTTGCGCCGCTGGAACACCGTGAGCGCGGTGACGTCCCGGGGTGGGTGATGATCACACTAATGTCTGCAATATTGGTCGCGGGACTCCTCGCAATTGCATCGCCAGCGCTGGCGGACCTCTTCACGCAGGCCATGGCCAAAGTGGGCAACTAGGAGATGGGACAAGCCTGGTCCCGCAGAAAATATCACACACTCCGCCTGTCCTGCGCATTTGAAAGGCTCCGTGAATTAAAACGTCCCGACGCACCTAATAGCGGGGAACGAGGTTCCGCGGTTATCGATTTTGTGATGGTTGCTGCCCTGTTGACGTTGCTATTCATGGCGATCGTCCAGCTCACGCTTGTCCTTCACGTCCGAAACACGATTGTTGATGCCGCCGCGTCCGGAGCGCGATATGGAACCCTTGCCGATCGAACGGAAACGGACGCGGAGGCCAGGGCGTCCGAACTGATCGAAACGGCGCTCAATGGCGATTTCGCGGCAGATGTGACCACCGCCGAAAGGAATCTGGATGGAATTCGGGCATTGGAAGTGACCGTGAGGGCGCCTATGCCAGTCGTGGGGCTTATCGGACCGCGTGGAGTCATGGAGGTTACCGGACATGCTGCCCTTCCAAAGTGATGTTCTGGCTCCGGCGCCGTTTCCCGCTTCGCCCTCGAACCGCCGCAGGCATCTGCTGACCAAGGCTTGGCGGTTGGCGTTCGGACCATATCAAGACATATCCACAGTGGGTACCGAAGTCGAAAGGCAACGCGGCAGTGCCATCGTGGAGTTTACGTTCCTGGCACTGATGCTCATGGTCCCGGTTGTCTATTTCCTGGTAACCGTGGGCCAAATCCAAGGCGGATCCTTCGCGGTGGTGGGTGCTGCGGATCAGGCGGCCAAGGTCTTTGTCTCCCAAACTGAACCCGCCCTGGCGAGGACCAACGCAGAACAGAGCGTCCTCATGGCGTTGAAGGACTACGGCTACCCGGCGCAAGCGGCCAAGATGGAGATCACGTGCGACCGGGCAGATTGCCTTTCAGCGGGCGCAGCAGTGACAGTTTGGGTTCGACTGACTGTCCCGTTGCCGATGGTGCCGTTTGGCGACTCCCTACATCTGAACGCTGCCGTGCTCAATGCCTCTGCCACACAAGTCGTTGGCCGCTTTAAGTGAATCGTCAACGTGAGGAGGAGCCGTAAACATGGTGATGGGGCGAATAGGGCGCAAAGCGGAAGAGGGCCAGATGACCGTGCTGATCGTAGGATTCGTACTTCTGGCGCTCCTGTTGGCCGCGGTGGTAATGGCTGCTTCGGCGATTTACCTGGAGCATAAGAAACTCCTGTCCTTGGCTGATGGCGCCGCACTTGCTGCTGCAGACTCGTACGTGGTGGGTGACATCGGAGGAAGCGGTGCGCCCTCGGCGTCGCTGGTGGACGAGCGGGTGCTGGGCGCGGTTGAACTGTATCTGGGAAACAGCGAAGCCTTTTCAACGCACGATCACTTGGAAATTTCTCCTGAAACGGGTAGTTCACCCGGCGGTACAGCGCTGGTGGTCTTAACTGCCGTTGCCCATCCGCCCTTGGTCACCTTCCTGCTGCCTGAGGGAATCCCCGTTGAAGCAAGATCCACCGCCAGGTCCCGGCTCACCCAATAGCGGCACAACGCAAGGACGCAATCATAGAGACGCAATGACGGCGCCCAGTCGGGGGAGTCCGGCTGATAGCGTACGCTGGAAAGACCATGGCTGAGATTGATTTTCCCGCAGAAATCCGCGCGCTTCGCGCCACTTACAGTTCCATCGAGAACGTCACCGATGTTGATGCCTTGAAGGCAGAAATCGCCGAATTGAGTGAGCAGGCTGGCGCCCCGGACCTTTGGGATGACCCCGCATCGGCGCAAGTCGTGACGTCGCGTTTGTCCCACCGTCAAGCCGAAGTGGAGCGCTTGTCCAAACTTGCCTCCCGGATTGACGACCTCGAAGTACTGGTGGAACTCGGCCAGGACGAGGGCGACGAAGCCTCAATGGCCGAGGCCGCCAAAGAGCTGACTTCTATTCGCAAGGCTCTCGCGGACCTCGAAATCGTCACACTGTTGTCCGGCGAGTACGACGAACGAGAAGCCGTTGTGACCATCAGGGCTGGAGCCGGCGGTGTTGACGCTGCCGACTTCGCCGAGATGCTCATGCGTATGTACCTGCGGTGGGCGGAGCGCCACGGGTACCCCACTACCGTGATGGACACGTCCTATGCTGAAGAAGCAGGCCTGAAGTCCGCCACGTTCGAAGTCAAGGCGCCGTACGCATTCGGCACCCTGAGCGTCGAGGCGGGCACACACCGGCTGGTCCGTATCAGCCCCTTTGACAACCAGGGCCGCCGGCAGACCTCGTTCGCCGCCGTCGAAGTCATCCCGTTGATTGAACAGACCGACTCCATTGAGATTCCGGACAACGAGATCCGCGTAGACGTCTTCAGGTCCTCAGGACCAGGAGGCCAGTCGGTGAATACGACCGACTCCGCCGTTCGCCTGACACACATCCCCACGGGCATCGTAGTGTCAATGCAAAATGAAAAGTCCCAGCTGCAAAACCGGGCCGCTGCTTTGCGTGTGCTCCAGTCGCGGTTGCTGCTTGTTAAGAAGGAACAGCAGGACGCTGAGAAGAAAGCCTTGGCCGGTGACGTCAAGGCGTCTTGGGGAGACCAGATGCGCTCCTACGTGCTCAATCCGTACCAGATGGTCAAGGACCTGCGCACGGAACACGAAGTAGGCAACACTTCGGCTGTACTCGACGGCGACATCGATGACTTCATCGACGCCGGTATCCGTTGGCGCACCGGCAACCGTAACGCTGCCAGCTAGGGTCTCAGTCCGCCTGCCGGGGGCGTCCGATTCCACGACACGCCCCCGAAACCCCCGGAATCCCGGCTGCTGCGTGCGTATAGTCGAGTGGCCGGTGCTCTCACTTCCCCCATCGAAAGCCCGCGCTCCGGCTGTTGGACTGGGCGAGTACGTCAGGTCCGGCGGGGTTCTAAAGGGCCATGATCAGATTTGAGAATGTCACCAAGGTCTACGAGCAGAATGCCCGACCGGCGCTCGATTCTGTAAGCCTTGAGATCAACCGCGGTGAATTCACCTTCCTGGTGGGCGCCTCAGGCTCAGGAAAATCCACCTTCCTGAGATTGATCCTGAAGGAAGACAAAGCATCCTCAGGTTCGGTTTACGTTGCCGGCCAGAACGTGGCCAACATTTCGAGCTGGCGAGTGCCCAAGCTTCGCCGGGGTATCGGCGTGGTCTTCCAGGATTTCCGTCTTCTCCCGCAGAAGAACGTCTTCGCAAACGTGGCGTTTGCCATGCAGGTCATCGGCAAGAGCCGTTCCATCATCCGTGAGACGGTTCCTGAGGTATTGAAGACCGTTGGTCTTGAGGGCAAGGAAAAGCGGATGCCTCACGAACTTTCAGGCGGCGAGCAGCAGCGTGTGGCGATTGCCCGCGCCGTCGTCAACCGCCCGGGCATTCTCCTTGCTGACGAACCCACGGGAAACCTTGACCCCATTACGTCCATGGGAATCATGGGCGTCCTGGACAAGATCAACCAGAACGGCACCACTGTGGTCATGGCTACCCACGACGACGACATCGTTAATGAAATGCGCCGCCGCGTGGTGGAACTCAAGAATGGCAAGGTCATCCGCGACGAAGCGAAGGCACTGTACACGTCCATGATCCCGGTTGTGGGTGAATCGCGACGGCTGAAGGATGCCAGTGGCGAGGAACTCAACCGCGCACAGGGGGCACAGCTGTGAGGCTTCTTTTCATCCTTGGGGAAATCGGCAGCGGCCTGCGCCGCAACCTGTCCATGGTGATCTCGGTCGTCTTGGTGACCTTTGTTTCCCTGACGTTCGTGGGCGCAGCCGGAATGCTGCAGATGCAGATCAACCAGATGAAGGGCTACTGGTACGACAAAGTCCAGGTTGCGGTCTTCCTCTGCAACGATGGCTCGACGGCGGTTGGTTGCGCCTCGGGGCCGGCCACCAAGGAACAGCAGGACAATCTGCAGGCAATGTTGGAGTCTCCCGCAGTCAAGCAGTACATCAACGATTTCCAGTTCGAATCCCAAGCCGAAGCTTACAAACACTTCAAAGAGCAGTTCTCCAATTCGCCGATTGTTGATTCCGTCTCCCAGGACCA
Source organism: Paenarthrobacter sp. YIM B13468 (assembly GCF_042788025.1). Taxonomy (NCBI): domain Bacteria; kingdom Bacillati; phylum Actinomycetota; class Actinomycetes; order Micrococcales; family Micrococcaceae; genus Paenarthrobacter; species Paenarthrobacter sp. YIM B13468. Next base: position 169,284 of record NZ_JBHZPI010000001.1, read on the forward strand.
GTTGCCGGCCTCGTTCCGTATCAACATGAAGAATCCCGAGAAGTACCAGATCATCAGCGAAACATTTTCCTCGCAACCTGGCGTTGAGACGGTGAGTGACCAGCGCCAGGTACTGGAGCGGATCTTCTCCTGGATGAACGGCGCTTCGGTAGCGGCGATGGGTGTGGCCGCGGTGATGATCTTCTGCGCGGTACTTCTGATAACCACTACTATCCGGCTCTCAGCGTTCAGCCGGCGCCGGGAAACGGGGATCATGCGCTTGGTGGGCGCCTCGAAGACAGTCATCCAGTTGCCGTTCATCCTGGAGGGTGTGATCGCCGCTGTTGTCGGCGCCTTGTTGGCCTCCGTGACGCTGTGGCTGATGGCACACTTCTGGCTCAACGGTGATCTGTCCCGGCAATTCCTCAACACTCCCTTCATCTCATCGACGCAGGTCCTGGTGATCGCACCGGTGCTGATTGCGCTCGGCGGTGGCTTGGCCGGGATATCCTCCTTGTTGACCCTCCGGCGTTACTTGAAGGTTTAGTGATGAAGGACGGGCGGCTGCGAACGACTCTGCTGACAAGCGAAAAGGACTCATGATGACCACGTTGGACCAGAACTCCCTGCGTCGGCGCCTTGCGTCCGGTCAGGCCAGGATTCTTGGTGGCGTTCTCGCCCTGGGCCTCGCCGTTAGCCTCCTGTCTGCTGTACCTACGGCCCATGCGGACAACCTGGACGACCAGCAAGCTGCGCTCGAGGCCGAATCGGCGCGCGTCCAGGCGTCCTTGGAGTTTGTGGACTCGAAGATCGCCAAGGCCGCGGGCGATCTCGTCATCTACCAAGGACGACTCCCGGGCGCCCAGCAGGCACTTCTCGAAGCGCAGGGCCGCGTGGCCAGTGCTGTCAAGGAGGTCGAGGCTTTGGCTGCCCGGGTGGAGCTCGCCCAGCAGAACAAAGCCAAAATTACTGAGCAGCTTGAGAGCGACAAGCAGAAGATCACCGATACGAAGAAATTGATCGGCCAAATCGCCTCACAGGCCTATAAATCCGGGGGCGTGCCCACCAACATCGCCCTGCTCTTCGGATCTAACGAGTCCGGCAGCCTGACGGAGTCCATGGACCTCGCCGATCAGGCAATGCGCAGCCAGAACGCTGCAATGACCAAGCTGACCCAGCAGAACGCCACCAACGTAAACTCCCAGGCCCGGCTGGCCGCCGTCGAGGCTGAGATCCAGGACCTGAAGGCCAAAGCCGACGCCGCGCTTGAGCGGGAGAAGGCTGCGCGCGACGAGGCTGCCAGCAAGAAAGCCGAAGTCGACAAGCTCATCGAGGACACTACGCGCCTGAATGGACAACTACAGGCGGCCAAGCCCGGCATTGAAGCCGATCTTGCCCGCGTGAAGGCCGAACAGGACTCTGTTGCGGCCGAAATCGTTGAGAGGGACCGCAAGCTTCGGGAGGCGTGGGAGGCCGAGCAGCGTCGGCTCGCCGAAGCGGCCGCTGCTGCGGCCGCCGCTGCGGCAGCCGCCCAAGGAAGGCCTGCGCCTCCTGAGCCCCCGTACTCCCCGCCGCCCGCCGGTTCGCCGTCAGCGTTCGGACTTCGTCATCCCTTCGCAAGCTATGTGCCCATTACGTCCGGGTTTGGTTGGCGTGCAACACCCCCGGGAACGATCGACTTCTACGGCACCGGTGGTTACATGCACACGGGCATCGACTTCGGTGCAGCCTGCGGCACTCCTGTTTACGCTGCAGCTGCCGGTACTGTCTTCAACTCTGGTTGGAACTCGGCAGACGGCGGTGGATGGCGGGTGAAGCTGTCCCACGGTGTGGTGCAGGGCAACTCCCTGACGACCATTTACTACCACAACAGCAGCATTGTGGTGTCCAACGGGCAGCAAGTATCGCAGGGGCAGCTCATTGCCTACTCGGGAAGCACAGGTAACTCGACGGGGTGCCACGCACACTTCGAAACCTGGCTGAATGGCGCTGCAGTGGATCCAATGACCCTCCTCTAGTGGCCCGTCCCTTCGTCAGGGAACAGGGGGCCCGCGGGCTCTGGCGTACACTAGTTGAAATCCGCATCTAACAAGGAGTTCTACCGTGCCCAAGGAAAGTGGCCGTAAGGTAGTGGCCACCAATCGGAAGGCCCGGCATAACTACCATGTCCTGGATACCTACGAGGCCGGCATTGCGCTGATGGGTACCGAAGTGAAATCCCTCCGTGAAGGCCACGCCTCCATGGTGGACGGCTTCTGCACCTTCTACAATGACGAACTGTGGATGGAGGGCATCCATATCCCTGAGTATCACCAGGGGAGCTGGACCAACCATGCCGCGCGCCGCCGTCGTAAGCTTTTGCTTCACCGCGAAGAACTGGACAAGATCTCCCAAAAGATCCGAGAATCCGGCTTCACCGTGGTGCCCTTGCAGCTTTACTTCCTGGACGGCCGCGCGAAGGTTGAAATAGCCATAGCACGAGGTAAAAAGGACTACGACAAGCGCCAAACGCTTCGTGAGCAGCAGGATAAGCGCGAATCGTTGCGCGAACTGCGGGAGCGCAACCGCCGCTAGGTTCGAACGTAGATGCACCCGCCCAGGACTTGTGTCGCGGGAATGATCTTCCGGGTGGATGCGTTATGATGGATAGTCCGGTAGGGATCGCTTGATGAATGCCTTGCCGGTTTGGTAACAGAATACGGGGATGATCGGTTTCGACGATGTTAGTCGCGACAGGTGAAGCGGGCCGAGGATGCAGAATTATCTCGTAAACGCTGTCTGCAAACCAATAAGTGCCGAATCTAAGCGCACTGACTTCGCTCTCGCTGCCTAAGCAGTAAGACAGTCCGTCAGCCCGGGGTTGCTATCGCCCCGGTTCCTGGCGTCATTTAGATAGCCACTGCTGTTTGCCTTCGTCATTGAGGTAAACGGGACTTTTAGATGACTGGGCCCGGATCAGCCACCTGTTCGCAGGATGGCTGGGGCCGAGAAAATCCGACGCGAACTGCGCCCGGAGAAGCCCTGACAAAACGACATCGGACGGGGGTTCAATTCCCCCCATCTCCACCGGAAAGCCCTCGGATCCTAGTGATCCGGGGGCTTTTTCTTTGCCTGAACCTGATCGCACATACCGTTCACCCACGGCGTAGGGGAACGTGGACTAGCTGCCCTAACCTGGCCGTTGTACAGGGTAGGCACTGAACTGTACTGGACAGGACGTGCACGGCACCGCGGTAGCAGGAGGCATGTGATGAGTACCGAGCCAGAGTTTGAAATTCCGGATGACGGCCGGGATGCAGAACTTCCTACAGAGCAGGACGACGACGCGGCCTTGGATGCGTACTCACAGATCGTCATTCGGGTTGCGGACTCTGTCACGCCGCACGTCGCCGCTATTGAGATGACGAGTGCGCGCCGGAACGGGCAGTTGCGTGTGGGCAGCGGATCGGCTGTGGTCTTCACCGGTGACGGGTACATGCTCACCAATGCCCATGTGGTGGCGGGTATCCAGTCTGGAAGAGCGGTGTTTGCGAACGGCAAGCAGACCGACGTAGAGCTCGTGGGGGCGGACCCGTTGTCTGACCTTGCGGTGGTACGAGGCCTCAAACCCACGCCGCCACCCGCCATTTTGGGTAACGCCGATTCGTTACGGGTTGGCCAACTGGTGATCGCGGTGGGCAACCCGCTGGGCCTTGCGGGATCCGTGACTGCCGGCGTGGTCAGCGGCCTGGGACGATCCATCCCTGTCCGTGCAGGGGAGCACCGGCGGGTGATTGAGGATGTCATCCAGACTGACGCTGCCCTTAATCCGGGCAACTCCGGTGGTGCGCTGGCCGACACCCGTGGCCGCATCGTGGGCATCAACACGGCCATTGCTGGACTGGGCCTTGGACTCGCCGTACCTATTAATAGGACAACCCAACGGATTATCGCCTCCCTGCTCAAGGATGGGAGGGTGCGCCGCGCCTACTTGGGTTTGGTGAGTACGCCGATCCCGCTCGATGCCAGTGCGGTGGTGCGGACTGGCCAGAAAGAGGGCCTCCGTGTGGTGGAGGTCATCGCCGGCTCGCCTGCGGAATTATCGGGGCTCCAGCCAGGGGACCTGGTGCTTCGGGCCCAGGGCAGGGCTGTATCAAGTGCAGAGAGTCTGCAGAAGTTGCTTTTTGCCGAGGCCATAGGCGAACCATTCCCCTTGACCGTGCTGCGGGACGGCAAAACGGTACAGCTGATGGCCGTTCCCTCGGAGATGAGCCAGCAATGACGAGCCAGCAACAATGAGCCGAGCCTAGGCCTGATCCTCGCGGACATCGACCACGCCCACAAAGCGGCTGCCGACGCCTTCATATTCGCTGCGCACGTCACCAAGGAACAGTTCCGGCAGTTCACTGTTCTTATGGTGCCCACAAAAGACGAACGAGAAGTTGGGCCACCACTTTTTGGGCCGCACCGCCTCTGAGTACCCGCACACTGCGCAGGTCAGATGCACCCAAACTGGCCGTTTGCCCGTCCGGTTGGCACGTGACTGGACCAGCCAGGCTGGTGGATTGTCCTGGAGGCTACGAAGTTCCGCTTCTGACAGCCGTGACGGGATGCCGTGGCGCTGGGCCATTTCCATGGAGATATCAAGGGCCAATGCTGCGTCACGTCTACTAATCACTGTTTAACGATACGGGACTTCGCCATGGACGAATGCCGCGTAAGCTGTCCACATGACGGACGCAGCGGCCTTGCTGCCGAGAACGCCCCTTCAAAAGCGCGTGCTCGTGGTGGCTATTGTGGCTTCCTTTATCGCCATCCTGGACGGCTTCGTGGTGAACCTCGCATTGCCGGCCATCGGGCGCGAACTCGGCGGTGGCCTGGTCATCCAGCAATGGGTGGTGGATGCCTATCTGTTGACCCTCGGGGCCCTCATCCTTGTGGCCGGTTCATTGTCGGACCATTTTGGGCGGGCGCGGATCCTCCAATGGGGGCTGGCGGGCTTTGCGCTGACCTCGGTGATGTGCGGCCTGGCATGGAACGGGGAGGTCCTGGTGGTATCCCGTGCGCTTCAAGGTATCGCAGGCGCCCTCCTTGTGCCCAGTTCGTTGGCCATGATCATTACGTCGTTTTCTGGCCCCTCCCAGTCCAAAGCCATAGGCCAATGGTCCGGATGGACGAGCGCCGCTGCCATCGTGGCACCACTGATTGGCGGAGTCTCCGTGGACCTGCTGTCGTGGCGGGTTATTTTCTTCATCAACGTCATACCTGCTGTCGCTATCTGGCCCATGCTCGCAGGTCTTCGCGCCTCGGATGCGGCCAGGGACAAGAGCAAGCGAATCGACTACCTCGGTGCCGTGCTGGCCATGATTGGGCTAGGTGGTCCCGTCTATGCATTCATTGAACAGGGCCGGATGGGTTGGATGAGCGTCCAGGTATGGCTGCCGCTCCTAGTCGGTGCCATGGCGATGGTGTTGTTCCTGGTCCACGAGGCCAGGACCAGGGAGCCGATGTTGCCGTTGAGGCTGTTTGCCATAAGGAACTTTGGTTGGGGCAACCTTGCAACGCTCGCGATTTACGGTGGGATATCGCTAGGATTCTTTGTCCTGGGCATCTATCTCCAGCAGGTTGGGGGCATGGGGGCTACCATAGCGGGAATCGCCCTGCTTCCGGCGACCGTCATCCTGATGCTGACTGCGTCCTACTTCGGTGGGCTGGCTGGAAAGTATGGTCCTCGATGGTTCATGACAGTGGGGCCGCTGTTATGCGGTGTGGGCTTTCTGATGTCCCTCTCCATCCAGGAGCCTCTGAATTACTGGACCCAAGTGTTGCCGGGGCAGATCGTCTTCGGCGTGGGACTTACCACTCTCGTTGCGCCACTCACCGCCGCAATTCTAGGCGCGGTACCGCAAGAGGAGGCAGGGATCAGCTCCGCGGTAAACAATGCCGTGGCACGTATCGCAGGTCTGATCTGCATTGCCTTTGCCGGCCTGATCGTTGGTCCGGTGTTTACACGGGAGGGCTTGTACAACGCCTTGATTGTCACAGCGGCCCTGTTCGTTGTCGGGGGCGTGGCGTCCGCCGTCGGGATCCGTAACCCGCTTACCGAAGCGGCAGTTACCGCTGACAGCGCCCCGGATACCGCGTCCGACGACGGCGGGTCGGCCGACCAGCACAGCTAGCCGATGCACTGTGCATAGTCAACGCGGCACAGTCAGCGCAGCACAGTCAGCGCGCGGGAAGCACGCAGCCTTCGTGGACTTCGGCGCTTTGGACCCAAAGTGCCGCTGTAACTTCGTCCGCGAGATCGAATTCGCGCCGCTGGGGTCCGCTGCCAATCCGGACCACCAAGGCTCCGCCGAATGGTTTGCGCCCCACCACCTCCACAGGAGCATCCAAGGTGATCTCTTCCGACGCGAGATAGCGAAGAAGATCTGGATTTTCGTCGCTGATTCGGGTGATGCGGCCTGAGTGGCCTTCGTCCAACTCGATCATGCGGTACGCGTGAGGGAGTTCCACCGATCCGTCAGCCGAGGGAATCGGGTCGCCGTGAGGATCCCGGAGGGGATGGCCAAGCTTGGCGGCCATGCGCTCGATGAAGGTATCGGACACCGCGTGTTCCAACATCTCAGCTTCATCATGGACTTCGTCCCAGCTGTAACCGAGTTCGTCAACGAGGTAAGTCTCAATCAGGCGGTGCCGCCGGACCATGGACAGCGCCAGTCGCATGCCCTCCGGAGTCAGCCTGATGGCACTGTAGGGTTGGTGGTCCACCAAGCCTTGGTCCTTGAGTTTGCGGACCATTTCAGACACCGAGGAATTGGCAACGCCAAGCCGCAGGGCAAGCTGCGAGGACGTAATGGGTTTGTCCTGCCACTCCGTATAGGAGTAGATGACCTTAACGTAGTCCTCGATCGAGGAGGAGGGCGTACTGGTCTTCACACACCAAGCCTACCGTGGCGGGACGCCGTGGATCTTGCGTGCCCGCCAGGTGGTCGTTAGGTACGGCAACCCAACTAGTTGGCCTGGGGTATGGCCGAGATGATCGTAGAGGTACCACTCCAGGTTTCCCATGACCTTTGCGCGGGTGGCTTCATTTGCGCGGAGGTAGTAGCTGCGCGATTTTGTGAGCTCCATGATGTCCTCCGGTGACACCGCGTCCTCCCAGCTGGTGAGATGGCTCTCCAAGTCCGTGAATTCCGGTCCGATAACTGGCCGGAAACCGGGCTTGTGCACATCTCCGGCGTGCATGATTCGTGACAACCTGTGAACCCAGGGCACGGAAGTGTCCAGCTGGTTCCAAATGAGGCCAAGGACTCCATAGGGACGGAGGATCCGGGCAATCTCTTTGCTGGCTTTCATCGGGTCACACCAATGCCATGCTTGGGCAACGCTGACGACGTCGAATGCTGAGTCCCCCAGCCCCGTGGCCTCGGCTGTACCCTCCAACACCTCAACGCCGGGATAGGACTTTCGAAGTTGCTCCAGCATGTCTGTGGAAGGATCGACGGCGACCACTTGCAGGCCGCGTTCCACGAGCAACGCCGTGAATTTTCCTGTGCCTGCACCAATATCAGCTGCGGATTTCGCTCCAGGAGGAAGAAGCCAATCCACTGAGTCTGTGGGATATCCGGGCCGAACCCGATCGTAGTGTTCGCCGCCGTCCTGGAAGCTCTGGCCCAGTTCGTGGCGTCGCGTGGCATGCAGCTTGGGACCACCCGGCCTGCCAGCGCTGCTGGAAAGAAGGCTGCCGGAAACACTTCCGCCGGAATCCCGAGGGGAACGCACGGCCACGCACTGACTCCTTTACCGCGAACGCCATTTACCCTACGAATTTACCGCACGGGCGACAATGATGATCCCGGCCTGGGCCAAGGCACCGCTGACCAAACTGTGGCAGTGTTTAGTCGATCGTGCAGGGTGCAGCCCCTGCGGTGCCCGGGGTGTTTGGTGCCCATTCCGGATAGGTGCGGTGGTCATTGGCCGGTACCCATCGGCCCTCATCCACTACATAGTCCCAACCGAGACCCGTGCGCTTGAGTTCTTCGATACCAGCGAGCAGTCGTGTGGCATCCTCCAGACGCGAGCCTACGCCGAAGCTGGCTCGCAGAGAGCCCGAAGGGAGGCCGAGCCGCTTGAGGAGGGGATGGGCGCAGAAGCGCCCGTCACGAAGTCCTACGCCGTGTTCGGCGGCGAGGTAGGCGGCGACCAGCCCGGCGTCGAATCCTTCCACGGAGAAGTTGACCACGCCGATGGTGTCCTCGGAGTCGCTGAAGATCCGGTGAACGGTCACGCCGTCGATTGCTTCAAGTCCCTGTACGAGGTATGAGCGGATGGCAGCTTCATGGGCGTGCCAGGCCTCTTGATCCAAGTCGGCGAGCACCTGCGTCGCACGGGCCAGTGTTGCCGCGCCGAGGACGTTGGGGGAGCCGCCCTCATGGCGTGCAGGACCGGAAGCCCAGCTGACCGAGTCCAAGCGGGCTTCACGAACGGCGCCACCGCCAGCAAGGTGGGGAGTGCCGGCGTCAAGCCAGTCAGGACGACCCACAACAACACCGGCGCCGAACGGAGCGTAGAGCTTGTGCCCGGAGAACACGATGTAGTCGACGTCTGCTGCGGCGATGTCGATGCGGCGGTGGGGGGCAAGCTGAGCGGCGTCCACCACAATCCGGGCTCCGTATTCGTGCGCAAGTGCCGCGAGCTCCGCGATCGGCAGGATTTCACCGGTCACGTTCGAGGCCCCCGTGACCGCCAGCAGTGACACGCCGCCTTGGCTGAGTTCCTCGCGGAGCTTGGCCACGGTAGCTGTCAGTGTCGAAGCAGCTACGACACTGCGGTGAGGGACACCCTGCCAGGGGAGGAGATTGGCATGGTGCTCGATGTCCAGGTAAAGGACCTCGCCCGTTGGCTTTCCGTCCAGCTGAGGGAGGCAGCCCGCCAACAGGTTCAGTGAGTCCGTGGTGTTCCGGGTGAAGATCACGGAATCGTCGGGACGGCCACCAACGAACTCCCGGACGATGTCGCGGGAATTCTCGTAGACCGAGGTGCTGATCTGGGAAGCGTAGCCCGCGCCGCGGTGGACACTGGCGTAGTAGGGGAGGATCTCGTTGAGATACGCAGAAACGATTGTCAAGGCTGGAGCGGATGCTCCGTAGTCAAGGTTGGCGTAGCGGACGTGGCCACCCTGGATCAGGGGAGCTTGCAGCTCTGCACCTGTGACGGCGGCCAGGGGCCTGCCTGCAGCGGCTTCGTGCCTTGCTTCTTCGACCACAAGGGACGTCAGATCGGTGGAGTTGAACGTAGCAGTGCTCATGGGACCTCACTCAGGAGGGACCCCCTACGGGGATCCGCGCTTGCCGCATCCGTTCCGGACCGGCCGGGTCGTCACCCGGGGCACCCCACCGCGAATGGAGGGTTGCCGGCCAGCAAACCGGGGTTTAGCGCTGGCACTCGTGACCTGTAAAGAGGTTAGGTCACGCCTCTGGCCTGTTCCAAAGTCGCCCGCTTTGTTAAGCACATTGTTACGAAGGGTCTTCAAACTGGGCTTTGGGCGAAGAAAAGTCGGCGGATGCCCCGAAAAGGAGGCACCCGCCGTCGAAAATTCTGTGCAAAGCCTGTTTGCTTGTTGGTGCTGCTGGGTCAGAGGAGGTCATCCAGGGCAGGGTTGAGCCGCTTGAGGACCTCTGAATGCAGGATGGAGTTGGTGGCCAGGGCGTTGCCGCCGAAGGGGCCGTCCTCGCCTTCCAACGAGGTGAACCGGCCGCCGGCTTCCGTCACAATGGGAACGAGTGCTGCCATATCGTAAAGATTCAACTCTGGCTCGCAGGCGATATCCACAGCCCCCTCGGCAACCAGGCAATAGGACCAGAAGTCGCCGTAGGCGCGCGTGCGCCAGATGTCTTCCGTCAGCCCCAGGAATTCGTCCAGATTGCCGCGTTCCTTCCAACCGGAGAGGCTGGAATATGACATTGAGGCATCCGCCAACCGCGACACGTTTGACACCTTGAGCCGGGTGGCTGAAGCCAGTGAGCGGCCCATATAGGCGCCCATGTCCTTTGCTGCCCACCAACGCTTGCCCAGCGCGGGAGCGCTGACAACCCCAACGACCGGCTCGCCTTCGTCAACGAGTGCAATCAGGGTGGCCCACACGGGAACGCCCCGAACGAAGTTCTTGGTTCCGTCGATGGGGTCGATGATCCAACGCCGGGAGCCGTGGCCGCTGCTGCCGAACTCCTCGCCGAGGACGGCGTCACGGGGGCGGGAACGCGACAATTGGCCACGGATGGCTTCTTCCGCAGCCTTGTCGGCATCCGTCACGGGCGTGAGGTCAGGCTTGGTCTCGATCTGCAGATCCAAGGCCTTGAAGCGGTCCATGGTTTGGGCGTCCACGGAATCCGCCAGCACGTGGGCCAGTCGCAGGTCGTCGTTGTAGCTGGAAACGGGTTGGGTCATGCCACCAAACTATCGTGAAACGTTCCCTGCAGTTGGATCGTGGTGCACCGACACTTAGTTGACGGTACCGAGTTCCTTGGTCTCTTTCGCTTCCAACCGCGGGTCCGCGCCCAGCAGTCGCCGGAGCGAAGACAAGCGGGCCACTCCGGAAGGACCGGCATGTCCCTCGTTCACCCACCCGTCAAGTCCGCAATTAATGGCGCTGGCATCGTGCTTGCAACCGCGGTCGCAAGTTTCGGTGCCAGGTTCCAAATCGGGGAAGGAATGCAGGATGCGGTCGGGGTCCACGTGTGCCAGGCCGAAGGAGCGGATACCGGGTGTATCGATGATCCAGCTACCGGGAGGTGCGTCTGCCAGCTTCAGGGCCAACGCCGACGACGACGTGTGCCGGCCCCGCCCGGTGACGGCGTTGACACCACCGGTAGCACGCTCGGCTCCTGTGAGGGCATTAACCATGGTGGACTTGCCGACGCCCGAATGGCCCAGCATGACAGTCACTTTTCCATCAAGGTGGGCCCGCAATTCGGCAACGGCGCGGCTGTCCAGCCGCGCTGACAGTCCGTCGTCAGAGCGGGCGTCAATGCCGGACGCTTCATCGTCTGCCGTACGGCTGATGATGATGGGAAAGTCCAGGCTGAGATAGTTGGACAACAGCTCGGCAGGGTCCTTGACGTCTGCTTTGGTGACGAGCAGCAGGGGCTCGATACCGGCGTCGTAGGCTGCAACCAAGGCGCGATCGATAAAGCCGGTTCGGGGCTCCGGATTGGCCGCGGCGACCACCACCACAAGTTGGTCTGCGTTGGCCACCACCACTCTTTCGATGGGGTCGGTATCATCAGCGCTGCGCCGGAGCAGCGTCCTGCGCTCCTGTATGCGGACCAGTCGGGCAAGGGTATCCGGCTCTCCCGATACATCGCCCACCAAAGCGACAAAATCGCCGGGAACAACAGGGTTTCGTCGGAGTTCACGCGCGCGTGCAGCGATGATAATGCGTTCATCAGAGGAGTCTTCCCCAACGATGGCGGTGTATCGCCCGCGGTCCACCGTGATGATCCGGCCGATGACCGCGTCATCATGACTGGGGCGGTCCTTGGTGCGGGGCCTTGATCCTTTTTTGTTCGGACGGATCCGGACGTCGGATTCGTCCCAGGAGCTTGCGTCGCGGCCCATGGTCAGTTGCTGGCCTCACTGGTGACGGTTTCATCGTCGCCTGTGCCCTGCTGCAGCATGGCCTCCCACATCTGGGGAAATTCGGGCATCGTCTTGGACGTGGTGGCGATATCCTCCACCTGAACGCCCTGAACGGCGAGCCCCAAGATAGCGCCCGCTGTAGCCATGCGGTGGTCGGCGTAGCTGTGGACGACGCCTGGATGCAGGGTGGCAGGGCGGATAATCAGGCCGTCAGCTGTTTCTTCCGCGTCTCCGCCGAGCCGATTGATTTCAGCGGCCAGCGCGGCGAGTCGATCGGTTTCGTGGCCACGAAGGTGCGCGATGCCGGTCAGCCGTGAAGGACCTGTAGCCAGTGCGCACAGCGCAGCGACCGTGGGCGCGAGCTCACTGGTTTCGTCGAAGTCGGCGCCTCGGATTTCCGGGCCACCCTTCACCGTGAGCGTACCGTTTTCGAGCGTCACGGTGGCACCCATCTCAACCAGGATGGTACGCCACAGGTCACCCACCTGGGTGGTTTCGGTGGGCCAGTTGGGGATCCGGACGGTACCGTGGGTTGCGAGGGCTGCGGCAAGGAACGGGCCGGCGTTGGAAAGGTCCTGTTCGATCCGCTGATCGAAGGCATGAATGGGGCCAGGCGCCACTCGCCAGTGGTTGGGCACCGAATCGTCCACCTTGACGCCGACTCCACGAAGGACGGCCACGGTCATATTGATGTGGTCCAGGCTGGGAACCGGCTTGCCGACGTGTTCCAGATGAAGGCCTTCGGTGAACCGGGCGCCCACCAGCAGCAAGGCCGAGACGAACTGGGACGATGCGCTGGCATCGATCACCAGGTGGCCACCCCGAACCTCGCCAGTGCCATCCACCGAGAAGGGAAGGGCCGACGGCGTCCTGCCGCCTTCGGTGGCGACAGGAACTCCGAGAGCGAGCAGTGCTTCGATGATGGTCCCCATGGGCCGCTTCCGGGCATGGGGATCGCCGTCGAACATGGTTGGACCATTGCGTAGCGCAGCTAAAGGTGGAACGAAGCGCATGACCGTACCGGCAAGGCCGCAATCGATGGAAGTCGCCGCACCCGAAGCTGAAGGATCCATGGGCGTGATCTCAAGGTCCGGTCCATAATCGCCGTCGCCGGGTACCTCGGTAACGGTGGCGCCCAGTTGCCTGAGCGCCTGAATCATCAGCACGGAATCGCGGGAATGAAGGGGGGCTCGCAGCCGGGAAGGGCCGTCGGCCAATGCTGCAAGGACCAGGAAACGGTTGGTGAGCGATTTTGAGCCCGGCACCGTCACTGTGGCATCCACTGGCTTGGTGGCGTACGGAGCCGCCCAAAGGGGCAGGGTGTCGACTGAGTGTGTTGGACCCGTGTTTGATGCGGTGGTACCTGTCATGCTTCCTTATGCTCCAACTGCGTTGTCAACGGCCTTGCGTACTGCTTTGTCTGCCCGCTTGAGCTGCTTGCCCGTGACCTTCCTGGCGTCGGCAGCCAGGTGTTCGGCCCGCCATGCGAGGCTGGGGCGGCCTTCAGTATCGACAGAGGCCAACAAAACGCCGCCGGTAAGGGAAATGTTCTTCAGGAGTTGGGCCCGGCGTGCGCTCCGGCCGTCCTTGGTGCTGATGTCGGCTGAGCGCCACTCCACGTAGGAGTTCAGTGCCGACGTCAATGCCAGAACCGTTGCCGCGAAGCGGGAGAACTTGCCGAGGCCGAGCAGGGCGCCTGCACCCAGTTGTGCGCCGCCGATAACGCGGGCAAGGACCTTCTCATCTGTCGGGAAGGGCAGTGACTCCGATGCACGGCGAAGGACCGGCGACAGTTGCTTCGCAGTGTCGTCCGCGTTCTTGAGCTTGTCCAGACCTGCAATGACGAAGCTGGACGCGAGCATCGGCCGCGCGAGAAAACGGATAACAGACATGTCTTGCCTCCTGGATGGCTTGCCACGATATTCATGACGATATTCAATACGTGCTGTGTTCAAGGGGTGCAGTCTGCTCTAGTCTTGCATCTTTGCGGAATATTTACCCAGCGGCTGCCGTTGTGAACAAGAGGAACGGTGAAGACCGGGCCGCGGCAAGGCGTTGCCGCTTCGCTGAACGGAGTTGGTTTTTTGACCTTGGTTAGGGACCGTGTGGGTCTCCTGGAGCCCGGGTATCCTGCGCAGCCGGATTCCCGGAAGCTGACAGTAGACTTGGCAACGATGAGCACCATTGAACCGGCCGCAGCGGCCATGTACGAAGCAGCCGATCCGTCCGCGGAGGACGGCGCAGCAGACGCATCGGCACCGGCCGACGTCGATCTCGCCACGGAAACTCCCGAACAGCGGCGGGAGCGCTTCGAGCGCGACGCCATGCAGTACGTGGACCAGCTGTATTCAGCGGCAATGAGGATGGCGCGGAATCCCTCCGATGCCGAAGACCTCGTCCAAGAGGCTTACACCAAGGCGTTTTCGGCTTTCCACCAGTACAAGCCGGGGACCAACCTCAAGGCCTGGCTATACCGGATCCTGACGAATACCTACATCAACCTCTATCGGAAGCGGCAGCGCGAACCGCTGCAGTCCAACTCGGACACGATTGAGGATTGGCAGTTGGCAAAAGCTGAGTCGCACACCTCGTCCGGGTTGCGATCCGCAGAGGCTGAAGCCTTGGACCACCTGCCCGATTCCGACGTCAAGAGCGCGTTGCAGGCCATTCCGGAGGAATTCCGGTTGGCTGTGTACTTCGCCGACGTCGAGGGATATGCCTACAAGCAGATTTCCGAAATCATGAACACCCCGATCGGCACAGTCATGTCGCGGTTGCACCGCGGCCGCAAGATGCTGAGGGACATGCTGGCGGATTACGCCGCAGAACGGGGCTTCAAGGCCCACACCGAAGACCAGGCTGCGGCCGGGAGCAACAATCAGGAGAAAGAGCAATGAGCGACTGCCAGGGATTGGGCGATTGCGACGATACACGGATGCAGCGGATCTATGAGTACCTCGACGGCGCATTGACGCGCGAGGACCTCACAGAGATCAAGCAGCACTTGGACACCTGCGAGGAATGTGCTGAGCAGTATGACCTTGAGTGCCTGATCCGCACCATGGTCAAGCGCTCGTGCACGGAGTCCGCGCCGGAGAACCTCAAGAACTCAATACTTGACCGGATCCACTCCATCAAGCCGGTGGAGGCCTGATCCAACGCCGCTGTTCCAGCAATGGGGCCAGGTAAAGCGCCCAAACGCCAAGGGCCCCGGAAACCGTATGGTTTCCGGGGCCCTTGCTGTTAAGCCTTGACGCTAAGCCGATGGCTTAGGTGTTGGGACGCTTGCCGTGGTTCGCGCCGCCGCGCTTACGGTCACGACGCTTACGTGCACGCTTGCTCATAGCTGGCCTCCTTCGATGATTGATACTCAATAGAGCTGCCCTCCAGTTTCGCACATCCGGGCGTTCGCTCGCGAACCGGGTTGGACGACTGTCAGCTCCGCAGCGAATTCCTGATTGAGATGCGGGCTTGGTCCAACACTGCGCGCACTGTCTCAAGGGTTACGGGATTCAGCGGGTGCGAGGCGCTGTGTTGACGCAACTCCACGCGGATGTCATCGCGGAATGATTGGACCAGGAGCTCGGCCTCTTTGAGCATTCGGTCACCCTCAGGGGAAAAGCCCGCCGTCCTGCTTTGGAAGGTGGCGGCCGTCGCAGTGCTGCGCGCGGCCTCAGCCGTAGCGGCGAGATCCGCCTTCAGGCCACGCATGTTGGTTCTAATGTCTTCCCGAAGGTTGTCGGCCAGTCGACGCACGGAGGCTGAGATATTATCCTCGACGTCGGCAAGCTCCTGCCGCCGTCGGTTCAACTCCGCCAGTCCTGTTTCGGTGATGAAGTACTTGGTGCGGCGGCCCTCGGTCTCTGTAGCTACAAGGCCTTCCTCCTCCAGTTTCCCAAGACGAGGATAGATCGTCCCGGCGCTGGGGGAGTAGGTGCCGCCGAACCGGTCACCCAGGGCCTTGATCAGCTCGTATCCGTGCTTGGGTCCTGACTCAAGCAGCGCCAGAAGGTACAAGCGCAGGGCGCCATGCGCAAAAACAGGAGGCATCAGAGACCCGCCTCCCCAGGCACCGGGTGGTCATTTCCCGAGGCTGGCGCTGTGCCATGCATGATGTAAGTCTTGCCGGAGACTGTGTTGGTCCGCACGAGCATGAGCCTCTCATCCGGACCGACGATGGTCTGCACCTTGCTTCCGGGCTGGGCATACATCTGGTCATCAATGATGACGGTGCCGCTGGCGGACTTGGCAACGATGTCCAGGCCGACGTCGTGCGGCAGCCGGATGGTGAGGTCCCCTGACACCGAATTGGCTCCGAGGTCGTTGGTGTAGTCGTGGAGGTCGAAGCTGAGGTCACCGCTCACGGTGCTTGCCCTGACGTTCTTGAACTTGCCCGAGGCGGTGACTTCACCTGAAACGCTCTTGGCGGTCAGGACGCCGTCGTGGTTTCTGGCTATGACTTCGCCACTGACGGTGTTGACGTGCAATTCACCGCTGGTGTCGTCGGCCATGACCGAGCCCGAAACTGTGTTGAGCCGAATCCGTCCCTTGACGCCGGAGACCATGCCATCGCCGTTTACTGTTCCCGCTTCGACGTCCACTCCGTGCGGAAGCGCGATCCCGACTACAACGGAGTTGGTGCTGGTGTTGTTGACGGTACCCATCAGGTTTCGAAACCAACCTTGTGGTCCTTGGAGTTGATGGCGTACCTCCAGGCGGCCGTTCACCAGCGTGACGGCCAGGGGGTCGCCGCTGATTTCGCTGACCTCGATCCGGACGAAGGGTTCGTCGTGGCTGACGACGTCGAACCGTCCCTTGACTATTCCAAGTTTGAGCGAGTGGACATCGTCCACATCAATAGTTTGTGGGCCCGTCACGGTCCAAAGCTCGTCAGACATGATCCCTCCAAATTGCGATATATCGCGTTGATGAAAACACGATATATCGCGAATAGGGGAAACGCAATGGTTTGCTGGGAGGGCTACTCCGGCTGGGCGATGTTAAGCCACTGGAACCAGCCGCGGTGCAGCACGAGCCACGCGATCAATCCGTAGCCAGCCTGCCCGGGTGTCCCTCCATTGGCTGCGAGGTCCGTCCTCCATTGCTCGTGGTTCAGCAATGGAGAGAAAGTGTCAACGTAGTGGTGGTTGCGGCGGGTGGTGACATCGGCAAATGCTGTGTTCAAATCGGCCAGGCGTTTGTTGCGCGCGGGATCGAGAGTGGGTGGCGGGCCCACCACGAACACTTCAACGCCACTGTGCGAGGCCCCGTCAAGAATATTGGCCAGGTTCAACCGGCTGCGCGCCGTGGAAAGCCCGAACTCCAGGTCACGGCCGGAGAGTCCTATGACCAATCGGTTCTCGTGCGAGTCGCTGAAACGGCGGCCGGCTTCGTCCTGCCATCGCGAGGCGAGTCCCTCGGTGCCTTCCATGGGGCAGGGGAGTGAGAAGCTTTCCACCACGACGGTATCCTGGGGCGTGCGGGCCAGCACTCTTCCGAGCCAGCCCAAGGCGCGGGGGTCACCCAAGCCGGCGAGCAATTCATCTCCTACAGCCGCGATACGCAGCTTCCTGTCTTCCACGGTTACCTCTTCACACTCGTTACGGTCCTTGCACGGCTTTTGGATCTGCGGCCGGCTTGATGAACCGGGTACCTGTCCCATTAAACAGAACTGCCCGGCCGGAAGTGCATTGACAGCACCTCCAGCCGGGCAGTTTCTTGGCTACTTGCGTTCGAACGCCTGCTTGATCAAGGCATCCTGCTCAGCAGCGTGACGCTTCATGGAGCCTGCGGCGGTGGACGCAGATGCCGGACGCGACACGAGGCGGAGTTTGCGATCCAGCTCCGGTGCCAGGTTCAGGCCCATGAACGGCCACGGACCCTGGTTGGCGGGCTCGTCCTGGGCCCAGACGATGTCAGCGTTCGGGTACTTGGCGAGCTCTGCATCAATTTCGGCCTTCGGCAGCGGGTACAGCTGCTCCACGCGGATGATGGCAGTCGAGGTGTCCCCGGATTTCTGTCGGTTGGACAGGAGGTCGTAGTACAGGCGGCCGGAGACCAGGATGACCCGGTCCACGTTTGCAGCCTCTACCTCGGGATCGCTGATGACTGGCCTGAACCCGCCGGTAGTGAAGTCCTCGACGGCGGACGCGGCGCCCTTGAGGCGCAGCAACTGCTTCGGCGTGAAGATGATCAACGGCTTGCGGGGACGGCTGTAAGCCTGGCGACGCAGCAGGTGGAAGTGGGACGCTGCCGTGGTGGGGTTGGCGACGATCATGTTGTCCTCTGCACAGAGCTGCAGGAACCGCTCGATGCGTGCAGATGAGTGGTCAGGACCTTGGCCTTCGTAGCCGTGCGGCAGCATCAGCACGAGCGAGGAACGCTGTCCCCACTTCTGCTCAGCGGAGGAAATGAATTCGTCGATGATGGTCTGCGCACCGTTGACGAAGTCACCGAACTGGGCTTCCCACAGCACGAGGGCGTCGGGGCGCTCCACCGAGTATCCGTATTCAAAGCCCATGGCCGCATATTCGGACAGCAGGGAGTCATAGATCCACAGCTTGGCCTGGTTGTCCGAGAGGTTGCCCAGGGGCAGCCACTCATTGCCATTCGCGCGGTCGTGGAACACTGCGTGACGCTGCACGAAGGTACCGCGGCGCGAGTCCTGGCCGGCCAGCCGGACGGGGACGCCCTCCATGATCAGCGACCCGAAGGCCGCGATCTCGCCAAAGCCCCAGTCAATGCCGCCTTCACGGGACATTTGCTCACGCTTCTCCAGGAGCTGCTTGAGCTTGGAGTGAACCGTGAAGCCCTCCGGGATCTCCAGGTGGGCCTTGCCGATGCGGGCAAGGGTCTCGGGGGAGATGGCCGTGGAAGCCGGTGAGTTGGTTCCGAAGTCCGCCTGCTGGGCAATCGGGCGCTCGATGTCCGAGACAGCAGCAGAGTCAGCCGTGATGATCGGGATGGGGGAGGTCTGCGCTGCATGCGTCTCAGCAAAGACCCGCTCAAGGCGTTCCTGGTAGTCGCGGAGCAGCTGCTCGGCTTCTTCCTCGGTGATGTCGCCACGGCCGATCAGCGATTCGGTGTACAGCTTGCGGACCGAACGCTTGGCTTCGATCAGGTTGTACATCAGCGGCTGCGTCATCGAGGGGTCATCACCCTCGTTGTGACCACGGCGGCGGTAGCACACCATGTCGATGACAACGTCCTTGTGGAAGCGCTGGCGGAACTCGTAGGCGAGCTGCGCAACACGCACCACGGCTTCGGGGTCATCGCCATTCACGTGGAACACGGGGGCCTGGATCATCTTGGCAACATCCGTGGAGTACGTGGACGAACGCGAAGAGGACGGTGCCGTGGTGAAGCCAACCTGGTTGTTCACGATCACGTGGATGGTGCCACCCGTGCGGTAACCACGCAGCTGGGAAAGGTTGAGGGTCTCAGCAACAACACCTTGGCCTGCGAAGGCAGCGTCACCGTGAACCATGATCGGCAGGACCGGGAAGGACTCCCCTTGGTCCAGGCGGTCCTGCTTGGCGCGGACGATGCCCTCGAGCACGGAGTCGACTGCTTCAAGGTGGGACGGGTTGGCGGCGAGGTAGACCTTCGTCTGCTTGCCGTTGTCCGAGGTAAAGGTGCCTTCAGTACCGAGGTGGTACTTCACATCGCCGGACCCCTGGACAGAGCGCGGGTCCTGCGTGCCTTCGAATTCACGGAACACCTGTGCGTAGGTCTTGCCTGCGATGTTGGTGAGCACGTTCAGGCGGCCACGGTGGGCCATGCCGATCGCGACTTCGTCCAGGCCGTCGTCGGCAGCGTCCGAGATGACAGCGTCAAGGAGCGGAATAAGTGACTCGCCTCCTTCGAGGGAGAAGCGCTTCTGCCCGACGAACTTGGTCTGGAGGAAGGTCTCGAAAGCCTCGGCTGCATTGAGTTTTGAAACGATGCGCAGCTGCTCTTCCCGACTCGGCTTGGAGTACGGGTGCTCCAGCTGGTCCTGGAACCACTTACGCTCCGCAGGCTCCTGGATGTGCATGTACTCGATGCCTGTGGTGCGGCAGTAGGCATCCCGCAGTACACCAAGGATGTCGCGGAACTTCAGCTGCGGCTTGCCGCCGAAGCCACCTGTGGGCCATTCGCGGTCCAGGTCCCAGAGCGTGAGGCCGTAGGTCAGAACATCAAGGTCAGGGTGCTTGCGCTGTACGTATTCCAGGGGATCCGTGTCTGCCATGAGGTGGCCACGCACACGGTAGGAGTGGATGAGCTGCTGGATGCGGGCAACCTTATTGATCTCATCTGCAGGGTCAACCTGGAGGTCAGGGCTCCAACGGACGGGTTCATACGGAATGCGGAGGGCTTCAAAGATTTCGTCGTAGAAGTTCTGCGCACCAAGGAGGAGCTGGTGGACCAGCTTGAGGAACTCGCCGCTGCCTGCGCCCTGGATGACCCGGTGGTCGTAGGTGGATGTCAGCGTGAGGATCTTGCTGATGGCGTTCTGGGCGATGATCTTCTCGCTGGCACCCTGGAACTCGGCCGGGTAGTCAAGGGCGCCGACGCCGATGATGGCTGCCTGTCCCTTGGAGAGACGTGGTACTGAGTGAACCGTGCCGATGCCGCCGGGGTTGGTCAGGGAGACCGTGGTGCCGGCGTGGTCATCCGCCGTGAGCTTGCCGTTGCGGGCCCGCTTGATGAGGTCCTCGTAGGTGTGCCAGAACTCGGCAAAGTCCATGGTCTCGGCCTTCTTGATGTTGGGAACCATCAGGAGGCGGGTGCCATCGGGCTTGGGCATGTCAATGGCGATGCCAAAGTTGACATGGGCGGGCTGGACAGCGCTCGGCTTGCCATCAATTTCGTCGTAGTAGACGTTCATTGACGGGAACTGGGAGAGCGCGCGGACAACCGCGTAGCCAATGAGGTGGGTGAAGGACACCTTGCCGCCGCGGGCACGTGCAAGGTTGGAGTTGATGACAACGCGGTTGTCGATCAGCAGCTTGGCAGGAACTGCCCGGACACTCGTGGCCGTAGGCACCTCAAGGCTGGTCACCATGTTGGTAGCGATGGCCTTGGCCGGTCCGCGGAGGACGGAAACGACGTCTTCCTCGGGAGCGGTGGGAGCCTTGGTGCTCTTGGGCAGCTGGGCAGGAATCGGCTGTGCGGCATTGCCGCCGACGGGCTTCTTTGCTCCGTCCTTGGCAACCGTGGCGGGGGCTTTCTTCGCCGGAGCCGGGGCTGCTGCTTCAGCAGGGGCAGCGGTTGCAGGGGTGGTGGCCGGGGCAGCTTCGGGGGCGGCCGGCGCCGGTGCCGGTGCCGCTTCAGCCGGAGCTACGACGGGAAGAACTTGGGTGGGGGGATTGGCAGCGGCTGTGGCTGCGGAGGTTCCGTTGGAAGAAGTGCCGTCACCGGTATCGAAGGATTCGAAGAGCGGCCACCACTTGGCGTCGACCGAATTCTTGTCCTGCTGGTACCGCTCGTACAGTTCGTCAACGAGCCACTCGTTTCCGCCAAATTCCTCTGGTAGACGGTGGCTGGGCTGCTCTGGCACTTGAAATACGCCTCTTCCATGAGTTTTGATTTCCCGCTGGCCAAGGTTGCTTTTCCGCAACAATGCACCAGGGTCCGGGTCCCGCGAACTCAGACCTTTGTCAGTCTAGTTAGGATCGTTGGTTAACTGCCAATAGTGGTGACCTAAATCATGTTGAGGCCGACGTAATGCCCAGGCGCCCATTTTTCCTTCAGCGCGTCACCCCTGCATGGGCCCGCAGTACCTGCCCTGTAGACTGAAACCCTTATGGACAGTAAATCTAGGTGCCGGCCTGGGAACTGTCGGGGGAGCCGATCAGGCAACTCCGCACAGCGCGCCCCTCGAGCCGGCAACACCCGTTCACATGCCCATCACGCGCCGGCTTTCCAAGCCGGTGGTGCCACGGACCATGCGTCTGCGGCACCAGATCAGCCTCCGCCGGGGCGAATCTCCCCCTTGGGGGCAAGTTCCGCACTGCAAGCGCCTGCCCTTGGAGGGAAGCGCTAAGTGGAATGGTTTCTCCTCCTTGCCGGCTTTGCCCTGATTCTTGGCACCGGCTTTTTTGTAGCAGTTGAGTTTTCCCTCGTTGCCCTGGATCAGGCGAGCGTTCAGCGCGCAGTTGACAACGGCGACCACGGCGCAGCTCCGCTGCTGAAATGCTTGAAGTCCCTGTCCACCCAACTTTCCAGCTGCCAACTTGGCATCACGCTGACCACGCTCTTGACGGGTTTCGTTATGGAGCCATCTGTGGGGCAGCTCCTGGTGGGGCCGCTGGGCCTGCTGGGCCTCAGTCCGGAGGTCGCACATTCCATAGCCCTTGTTCTCGCAATGGCCTTCGCCACTTTGTTGTCGATGCTCCTGGGCGAGCTGGTGCCCAAGAATATGGCCATCGCCCTTGCATTCCCGCTGGGCAGGAAGCTTGCCAGGCCACAACTGATTTTCACGGCGGTCTTCAAGCCGGCCATCGTGGTGCTGAACGGCTTCTCCAACAAGGTACTGAACTTGTTTGGGCTTGAAGCGAAAGAGGAAATCTCGGGAGCCCGGACTCCCGCCGAGCTGGCTTCACTGGTCCGGCGTTCCGCGGAGCTCGGCACACTGGACGCAGGCACAGCAAACTTTGTGGCGAGAACCTTGAATTTCTCGGGCCGCACTGCAGCGGACGTCATGACGCCGCGCATCCGGATGGAAACGATTGATGCCGACCAGCCTGTGAGCGACATCCTCGACGCCGCGCGGCGAACCGGATACTCCCGTTTCCCGGTGATTGGTGATTCGGCTGACGACATCCGCGGCGTGGTCCACATCAAGAAAGCAGTGGCTGTGCCTGCCGATCGTCGGGCGAAGCTTCAGGCCGGGGCGATCATGACGGACGTACTTCGCGTTCCCGAGACCATCCATTTGGATGCCCTACTCTCCGAACTGCGCGAAGGAAACCTGCAACTGGCTGTCGTTCTGGATGAATATGGTGGCACTGCAGGGATAGCAACCCTGGAAGATCTGGTTGAGGAAATCGTGGGGGAGGTTTCCGATGAACACGACAAGGTCCGGCCCGGCCTTTTGCAGAGCGCATCCGGCGACTGGTACTTCCCTGGCCTGCTGAGGCCGGATGAGGTGTCCGAACAAATCCCCAACCTCACTGTTCCCGATGAGGCCGCCTACGAAACCGTTGGCGGTTATGTGATGAGCAAGCTTGGGCGCATCGCGAAAGTTGGTGATGTGGTGGAGGCCGGCGGCGGCACGCTGACCGTGACCCGGATGGACGGTCGGAGAATTGACCGGATCTGCTTCCACCACATTGAAGAAGATGAAGCGACGCCTGAGGACACGCAGAATGACCGCCACGAAGCAGGTGCCGTATGAGTGACTGGGCGGGAATTGCCTGGCTCGTGGTTCTTTTGATCGGCAATGCTTTCTTCGTGGGTGCAGAATTCGCGGTCATGTCCGCACGCCGCAGCCAGATTGAGCCTTTGGCGCAAGCTGGATCAAAGCGGGCGCAGACTACGCTGCGGGCCATGGAAAGTGTCTCCCTGATGCTGGCCTGCGCGCAGTTGGGCATCACAGTATGCTCGCTCTTGATTCTTCAGGTTGCCGAGCCCGCCATCCATCACCTGTTGGCGGAGCCCCTTGAAATGGTTGGCGTCCCGATGGAGCTGGCGGATGTTATCGCCTTTGCCATTGCCCTCCTCTTTGTCACGTTCCTGCATGTGACGTTCGGAGAGATGGTCCCCAAGAACATCTCGGTATCCGTGGCGGACAAGGCGGCACTGCTGTTGGCGCCGCCGTTGGTGTTTATCGGCCGCATGGTCAAACCGGTGATCTGGACCCTCAACTGGCTTGCAAACCACATCCTCCGATTGATGAAGATCGAGCCCAAGGATGAAGTGTCGTCTTCGTTCACCCTTGAGGAAGTCCAGTCGATTGTGCAGGAATCCACGCGGCATGGCCTGGTGGACGATGACGCCGGCTTGCTCAGCGGTGCCCTGGAGTTCTCTGAACACACGGCGTCGCACATCATGGTTCCGTTGGACAAGCTGGTGGTCCTGAGGACAGCGTCGACTCCCGTCGAGTTGGAAAAGGCGGTCAGCCGTACGGGCTTCTCACGGTTCCCCATGGTGGACGACGACGGCGAACTTGCCGGATACCTGCACGTCAAGGACATCCTCTCCATACCTGAGGAGGGTCGCCGCCATCCGATTGCCGAGGGGCGGATCCGTTCCCTGGCGAACCTGTCCCCTGAGGATGAGATTGAGCAGGCGATGTCTGTGATGCAGCGCACCGGATCGCATCTGGCCCGTGTGGTTGGACCTGGAGGCGCGACACAGGGCGTGTTGTTCCTTGAGGACGTGATCGAGCAGTTGGTGGGCGAGATCCGCGATGCTACCCAGGCGACGGGTATCCGCCGTCTTGGTGGTCCGCAGACCCAGCAATAGCGGGAAATTGTGGCTGGCGCCGACCTCCCGGGTCGGTGCCAGCACTGCTAAATAGGAATCATTCCCATTTAGGACTAAACTGAACCCGACCAGTAAATGTTTTTGATTCTCATTTGAGTAGATCCGAGGTTTCCGTGCGTCGTTCTGTCGCCCGCATGTCATTGGCCGCTTCTGCCGGCCTTGCCGCCCTGTTGCTTTCATCCTGTGCCGGTAGCGCCGGGGCGGGAGCCCCATCGTCATCGTCGGGAGCCATTGAAGTGGTGACCTCCACGAATGTTTACGGGGATGTCGTGAAGGCCATCGGCGGAGACAAAGTCAACGTGAACGCGATCATCACCAAGACGAGCCAGGACCCACATTCTTACGAAGCCAGTGCCCAAGACAAGCTGGTCATCTCCAAAGCCAAGCTCGTGGTGGAGAACGGCGGAGGCTATGACGAATTCCTCCACAAAATCGCCGATGAGACCAACGTTGGCCACGAAAATATGATCAGCGCAGTTGAGGTCTCGGGGTTGGCTCCGGAAGAGGAAAGCCACAGCGAAGCTGCGTCCTCCGAGGAGGGCCACAACCATGACCACGGCGAGTTCAACGAGCACGTCTGGTACAGCCTGGACACGATGGGCAAATTGGCTGACGCGGTTGCCGGCAAACTCAGCAGCCTGGACGCTGCATCTGCTTCGACCTTCACCGCCAACGCCAACACGTTCAAGGCGAAGCTGACCGAGCTCAACGGGAAGCTTGCTGCCCTGAAGGAAGGCAACGACCACACTCCTGTGGCGATCACCGAACCCGTTCCTTTGTACCTGCTGGCGGCGGCCGGACTGGAGAACAAGACGCCGGAGGCCTACAGTGCAGCGATTGAAGAGGGAACCGATGTTCCGGCGTCGGTCCTGAAGGAAACCACAGACCTGGTGGGATCCGGAGGTGTCCGGCTGCTGGCGTACAACGAACAGACGGAAGGGCCGCAGACCGAGTCCGTAAAGCGGGCTGCCGAGACGGCGGGCGTGCCTGTAGTGAACTTCACCGAAACCCTGCCGGAGGGCAAGGGCTACGTGCAGTGGATGGCAGACAACGTGGAATCCATCACGGCCGCGCTCAAGAAGTAGATTTCCTGACATCCCATTGCGGTGGGGGCTCCGTCGGCGTCCTAAGATATTCAGGATGGCTGCGGGGCCCTCTGTCTCTCACCAGCACAGAAACCTGTACCAGCACAGGCGCCACTGTAAGGTGCAACCACCAGTTGCGTTCGCCAGCCGTTCGCCGGCAACGCATGAATCGAGGACAACTTTTGACACCCGTAGTGAGCCTCCGCGGAGCGAGCCTTCAGTTCGGCAAGAGGACACTCTGGCGCGATCTTGATCTCGACATACATCCAGGGGAGTTCTTTGCCGTCCTCGGGCCCAACGGAAGCGGTAAGACCAGCTTCCTGAAGGTTCTCCTGGGGCTTCAGGAACTGAAGT
Source organism: Paenarthrobacter sp. YIM B13468 (assembly GCF_042788025.1). Lineage (NCBI taxonomy): Bacteria > Bacillati > Actinomycetota > Actinomycetes > Micrococcales > Micrococcaceae > Paenarthrobacter > Paenarthrobacter sp. YIM B13468. The sequence continues at coordinate 194,792 of NZ_JBHZPI010000001.1, forward strand.
CAGGAACGGTTGCCTTGGGCGGGCATCCTGTGGAGCGAGGCAGCAAACGGATTGGTTACATTCCCCAACAAAAGTCCTTCGCGCCGGACACGCCTTTGCGCGCACGTGACCTGGTAGGGCTGGGCATTGACGGCCACCGGTGGGGTATGCGGGTGGCTTCAAGGAAGGTAAACCAGCGGATCGACGAACTGCTGGAGCTGGTGGGAGCCTCGGACTACGCGAAAGTGCCGGTGGGGCAGTTGTCTGGTGGAGAGCAACAACGACTTCGGGTGGCCCAAGCCCTGGCTACGGAACCACAGGTACTCCTTTGTGATGAACCCTTGCTGTCCTTGGACCTGCATCATCAGCAGGGCGTCAGTTCACTCATCAACGAACAATGCCATGCCCGGAACAGTGCCGTCGTTTTCGTGACGCACGAAATCAATCCCGTGATCGACTACGTTGACCGCGTGCTCTACCTGGCCGGCGGCCATTTCCGTATAGGGACGCCACAGGAAGTGATGACCACCGAAGTCTTGTCCGAGCTGTACAACAGCCACGTGGAAGTCATCCACACCAACGGAAGGATCGTCGTCGTCGGGCTTCCGGACGCGACCACGCACTTCCATGACGACGCGCACGCCACGGCTGGGCAGGAGTTCTAAGTGGACCTCAATGGCATCCTGCAGACCATCTTCAACTTTGAGAACTATGGCGAATTGCTGGCACTGGTTCAAAACTCCATTTGGGCCGGCGCTGTCCTTGGACTTCTTGGCGGACTCGTCGGCACGTTCGTGATGAAGCGGGACCTGGCGTTCGCCGTCCATGGCATCTCTGAACTGTCGTTTGCAGGTGCGGCTTTTGCCCTGCTGATCGGTGCCGATATCATTTTCGGCTCGCTGATCGGCTCAGTGGCTGCGGCACTGCTGCTGGGACTCATGGGGGTGAGGGCCCGGGACAAGAACTCGATCATCGGCGTGATCATGCCGTTCGGGCTTGGCCTGGGCATCTTGTTCCTTGCCCTGTATGAGGGCCGGGCCGCCAACAAATTCGGCCTGCTCACCGGACAGATCGTTTCCGTGGACACTGTCCAGCTCCAGGCACTCGCGGGAACGGCGGTCCTGGTGATGATTGCCCTCGGGGCAATCTGGCGCCCGCTCAGTTTTGCCAGCGTGGACCCTGAAATGGCGGAAGCCCGTGGTGTTCCCGTTCGGGGCCTGGCGATCGGCTTCATGGTGCTGCTGGGGGTCAGTGTGGCTTTGTCCATCCAGATTGTGGGCGCACTGCTGGTTTTGGCGCTGCTCATCACACCGGCCGCTGCCGCACTGCGGGTTACCACTTCACCACGCCTGGTGGTGCTTTTGAGTGTTGTGTTCGCGACCGCCGCCACGGTGGGTGGAATTCTGCTTGCCCTTGGCAGCCGGATTCCCATCAGCCCCTATGTCACCACGTTGTCATTCCTTATTTACGTAGTGTGCCGTGTCATCGGGCGGGTGCGGGCCAACCGTGGCCTCAACGGCCGAGTATCGCGGGACCAGCCTGCCGGCGCTCTCTAGAGCTTTCCGGCGGCCTTCCTGGCTGTGCATTCAGGGCACAGTCCAAAGATCTCCACGGTGTGCGCCACCTCGGTGAAACCATGCTCAGCGGCTGTTCGGGCCGCCCAGGTCTCAACCGCGGGGGCCTCAACTTCCACTGCCTTGCCGCAGTTCCTGCAGAGCAAATGGTGGTGGTGTCCAGTGACGGTGCAGCGGCGGTAGACGGCTTCGCCCTCCCCGTTGCGCAGGACATCAATGAGTCCGTCGTCGGCAAGTGACTGCAGGATGCGGTAGGCCGTGGCAAGGGATACGGAGATGCCCTTGTTCTGCAGCAGGCGGTACAGTTCCTGGGTGCTGACGAAGTCGTCCAATTCATCCAGCGCCGCGCTGACGGCCAGGCGTTGCTTGGTGACGCGCTGCTCCTTGACGCCTGTTACCACAGGCGAAACTGGGCCGGTGGTGGCGGAATTGGTGCCTTGTGGCATTGAAAGACTCACTTCCCTGGAAACGCTGGCAAACCCCAATTTTACCAGCAGGGGAGGCTTGGAAACTGTCGGCGGCCGCCCCTAGGCTGTCACCATGAAGCTCACCAAGTTCACGCATGCCTGTATCCGGCTGGAGAAGGACCGGCGGGTCCTGGTCATCGATCCCGGCACCTTCTCTGAGTCCGAAGAAGCGTTGGCAGGTGCGCACGCTGTCCTTGTAACGCATGAGCACAACGACCATATTGATCGGCCCGCCGTGCTGGCTGCCCTGCGCAGCAACTCTTCGCTTGAGGTCTATGCGCCGGCAGGTGTTGCAAAGTCCCTCACCGAGGCTGCAGGGGTGGACGGAACCGGATCCGAAGCGTTGGCCGATCGCATCCATACGGTCGAGCCGGGGTCCGATTTTGAGGCTGCGGGGTTCCCGGTGCGGACCTTCGGTGGCCAGCATGCAGTCATCCATGCCCAGATTCCCGTGGTGTCAAACATCGGCTACCTGGTGGATGGGAACGTCTTCCACCCTGGGGATTCATTCGTGGTTCCGGACGGTATCAACGTCCAAACCCTCCTGGTGCCCATCCATGCGCCATGGTCCAAAGTGGGGGAAGTGGTGGATTTTGTTATCTCTGTGCGCGCGCCCAAAGCGTTCCCCGTCCATGACGGTCTGCTTAACGAACTGGGTCGCGGGATAGTGGAAGGCCACGTCACGCGGATCGGTGCCCGTTACGGAACCACCTACACCCGACTCGCACCTCGTGAGTCAGTAGAGGTTTAACCGGTCCACACACCGGTTTCGTGGAATCGCTCCAACACCGCTTCATACGGTGCCGGGTCCAGTCCTTTGCTGGCCAGCCACCCGGCGTCGTAATAACTGCCGACATAGCGGTCGCCGCCGTCGCACATGAGCGAGACGATGCTTCCCTTTCGCCCTTCCGAGACCATCTGCGCCACGAGTTGCCAGACGCCCCAAAGGTTGGTGCCCGTAGAGGGCCCTGCATGCAATCCGGTGAGCCTACGCAGGTGTCGCATGGCCGCCACAGAGGCTGCGTCCGGGACTTGGATCATGTGATCAATGACAGCCGGGACGAAGCTCGGCTCCGCGCGGGGACGGCCGATGCCTTCGATGCGGGACGGCAAACCCGTGGCGGCGGCGGCATCGCCATCACGCCATGCCGGGTAGAACGCAGAGTTCTCCGGGTCCACCACTGCAAGGCAGGTGTTGTGCCTGTTGTATCGCAGGTAGCGACCAATGGTCGCGCTCGTGCCGCCGGTTCCTGCGCCCACCACGATCCATGCGGGAACCGGATGCTCTTCACGGGAGAGCTGCTGGAAGATTGATTCAGCGATGTTGTTGTTGCCCCTCCAGTCCGTGGCGCGCTCGGCGAAGGTGAACTGGTCCATGTAGTAGCCGCCGGACGTTTTCGCGGTCTCCTCCGCCACGGCGTATACCTCTGAAGGGTGATCCACCAAGAGGCAGGCGCCCCCGAACTCCTCGATAAGGGCGATCTTTTCAGGGCTGGTGGTCTTGGTCATGACAGCGATGAAGGGCAAACCAATGAGCCGGGCGAAGTACGCTTCTGAGACCGCCGTGCTGCCGCTGGAGGCTTCCACGATAGTAGTGCCCTCCGTGATCCAGCCATTAACCAGTCCGTAGAGGAACAGCGAACGGGCCAGGCGATGTTTGAGGCTGCCTGATCGGTGCGTCGACTCGTCCTTGAGGTAGAGGTGGACTCCCCAATGTTCAGGCAGTGGGACTGCGTAGAGGTGCGTATCTGCCGAACGGTTGTTCTCGGCTTCGATCTTGCGGATGGCCTCGCTGGCCCAAACCCTGTCCTGAATGCACGAATTGCTCACCGGACAAGCGTACCGGCGGGGCGTAGAACACAAGACTAGGCTGGAAGACGGGCATAGGTAGCACAGCGCCCACGCAGGCTTAGCTGAAGGAGAGCAGATGACCATTCTGATGGAGGCGTCCGAAGTACACCGGCGACTCACGGCGGGGGAGCGTACCGTGCTCCTGGACGTGCGTTGGGTTCTGGGCAGGACGGATGGGCACAGCCAATATCTGGAAGGCCACCTGCCAGGGGCGGTTTTCGTGGACCTGCCCAGCGAACTCGCGGACCACGCACAACCTGCCCTGGGCCGGCACCCCCTTCCCTCCAGCGAACGCTTCCAGCTTGCCGCGCGACGCTGGGGGATCAACGGCGGCGACACCGTGGTCGCTTATGACAACAGTGGCAGTATGGCCGCGGCCCGCGCCTGGTGGATGCTGCGGAATGCAGGCGTGGAAACCGTCTACCTGCTCGACGGCGGACTGGCCGCCTGGCGTGCGGCAGGTCACCCTGCGGAGGCAGGCGAGGTGACGCCCGCCGTCGGGAATGTCACCCTGGCCGACGGCAAAATGCCCACTATCACCGAGGAGGAAGCCGCGCACTGGCATGAGCGGGGCGTACTGCTGGATGCGCGCGCCGGGGAACGTTACAGGGGCGAAATCGAACCTATTGACCCCCGCGCCGGACACATTCCGGGCGCTGTCAGCGCACCAACTACCGAAAACCTCACCGCGGAAGGCACGTTCCTGCCAGCGGAGGAACTGCGCAGGCGCTTCGCTGGATTGGGAGCTGATGTCCCGGGCAACGTCGCCGTCTATTGCGGGTCCGGCGTTACGGCTGCGCACCAGGTTGCCGCCCTCGAAATTGCCGGACACGCTGCGGCACTCTTCCCGGGATCGTTCTCGCAATGGTCAAACAACGCCGCGAATCCCGTGGCCGTTGGCAGTGAACCATTCGAGGATGGATATGTACGGGACGCCGGGGATTCTCCCAGCTCCCGCGGCCAAAGTGGCACGAGCGCCCCTGCCGGGAGTAGCGTCGGATCATGACCCCTGGACGTCCCGTGCCCCCGCCCTTGGCAAAGCCAATTCCGATGGATACAGCAAAGCCAATCCCCTTAGACACAGCGAAGCCAATTCCGATGGACACAGCGAATGCTGTTCCTGCGCAGTCGTCGGATCCGGCAGGGTCCACGCTCGCGGCGGCGTTTGGCGCCACCTCCCCGGACAGTGGGTTGGTACCGCTGACTATCGCGCGCCGTGCGCCCCAGGAAGACGATGTGGAGATCGCGATCGAGTTCTGCGGTCTTTGCCACTCCGATGTTCATGCGACCCGTGGCGAATGGCGTTTGCCACCTTATCCGCTGGTTCCGGGCCATGAGATCGTCGGCCGGGTGACGCGGGTGGGTGCTGCTGTACAGGATTTCGCTCCGGGTGACCGCGTAGGCGTTGGCTGCCTCGTGGATTCCTGCCGCGAGTGCGAGAGCTGCTTGGACGGGCTGGAGCAGTACTGCGAGCGGGGCAATGTTGGCACGTACGGAGTTCCGGACCCGCGCAATGGCAGCGCAATCACCCAAGGAGGATATTCGACGTCGGTGGTGGTTGACCGGCGCTTCGTGCTACGCATCCCTGAAGCCCTGGACCCTGCGGCAGCCGCCCCTCTGTTGTGCGCGGGAATCACCACATATTCGCCCTTGAGGTACTTCGACGTCGAAGAGGGAGACTCGGTGGGAGTTGTGGGGTTGGGAGGCTTGGGCCACATGGCCGTCAAGATCGCCAAGGCCATGGGCGCGGAGGTTACCGTGTTCACCACCTCTGAAGCGAAGTTCGACGCCGCACGGGAATTGGGAGCGGACCACGTGGTGTTGTCCAGGGATGAAGAGGCCATGGCCGGCGCGAACCGGAGCCTCGACGTCATCATTGACACCGTTGCTGCGCCGCATGACCTCAACCCCTACTTCCGGACGCTGCGGCTTGATGGGGCACTTTTCCAGCTTGGGCTCCCGGCCGAAGACATGCCGCCTGTCAGCCCGGGACTGCTTATACGCCGTCGGTTGGCCTATGCAGGTTCGCTGATTGGCGGGATCGAGGAAACCCAGGAGATGCTCGACTTCTGCGCCGAGCATGGAGTTGCCAGCGACGTCGAGATCGTAGGCGCCGACCACCTCAACGAAGCCTACGACCGTATGGTGGCCGGAGACGTGAAGTACCGATTCGTGCTGGACACCGCAACACTTCAGGAACCCTCAGAAAGGGCAGATGCATGAGCACGCTGTTCACCAGGATCATCAACGGGGAAATCCCGGGCCGTTTTGTGTGGAAGGACGAGGACGTTGTGGCGTTTCTGACAATCGCTCCGATAACGCCGGGACATACACTGGTGGTGCCTCGTGAGGAAGTGGATTCCTGGACGCACGCCAGCCCGGAGCTTTTAGCCAAGGTCATGGACGTTGCCCAGAGGATCGGGAAGGTCCAGGAAGATCTTTTCAGCGCCAAACGCGTGGGTGTCCTGATGGAAGGCTTCGAGGTGGACCACTTGCACGTCCACATCTGGCCGGCCTATTCGATGGCGGACTTTGAGGTACACAACGTGGACCATAATCCGGACCCTGTCGTCATGGATGCCACGGCTGTGAAGCTCCGCGGGGCCTTGCGGGCTGCCGGCCACGGGGACTGCGTACCTGAAGACTAACCGTCAGGCTGGCGCCAACGCCTGGTTCAGCACCGTTCGGATGCGCTTCTCGGAGACAGAGTAGGCCGTGCCCAACTCGACGGCGAAGAGGCTTACACGCAGCTCCTCGATCATCCAGCGCACCCGGGTTAAATCCGTGCCGGCCCTGCGTCCGGGGAGCAACGCGGATACGGCGTCGTCGTAGTCATCCTCCAGCGCCTGGACGACCGCCATATTCAGTCCGTCGCGCTGAACGTTGCCAGGAAGCTTCTCCAGCCGCTTCTCGATCGCCTGCAGGTACCGCGGAAGCTGGCTCAGCTGCGCGTAGCCCGTCTGTGCCACAAAGCCCGGAAAGACCAACTGTTCCAGCTGGCTTTTCATGTCATTGAGCGCGCTGATGAGCGGCAGGCTCGCACTGGACTTCAGCTGTTTTTGGATCCGGCGGGTGCTCGCCAGGATGCGTTCGACGACGGCCGTCACCGTAAATACGGTATCGATCAGCTCAGCGCGGACTACTTCATACAACGCATCGAAGGCTTCCCTGTCCCAGGGCAGGGCCTCTGGCGTCAGTTTGTCGACGGCAGCGAGGGCGCAGTCAGCGATCAGGGCACTGACGGAGCCGTGCGGATTTTGGCTAAAGGTGAGCTTCTCGGTATTGCTGAGGTGCTCCAGCACGTACCTGTCCGGGGCAGGGATCCGAAGAGCGAGAAGCCGGATCACCCCGCCACGCATTGCCGCTTCCTGTTCCTGGCGGGTTTGGAAGACTCTGAGGGCTACAGAGGTGCCCTCATCCACGATCGCCGGGAAGCCGGTGACAGCGTGGCCCTTGACCGTTCGGGTTACCTGGCGTTGCACGGTCCCGAAGTCCCATTCGGTGATACCAGTGCGTTCGGCCACCGCTCCTTGGGCAGGCTGGGCGACGGCACGCACATCAGGACTGCTGCCGGTCCCGGCCGCGGAACCGGCGGTCTTGCCGTTTGAGGCGCCCGGCGCTCCGGCTCTTGTGCCAGCCTTGCCGGGGGCCGTCGTCGCTGGTGTAGCACCGAGCGATTCGGCGATTGCCCGACGTGTGGCCGGGGCCAGTTTTTCCTGTAGTTGTGCGAGGTCCTTGCCTTCGTCGAGGACCTTGCCCTTGCTGTCCACCACCTTAAAGCTGACGCGAAGGTGAGGAGGCACGGCTTCCCAGTTCCATGATCCCGGTGGGATGACGTGTCCGCGGAGCCGGCGAAGAACCAGTTCCAAGGAGGGCTCGAGCTCGTCAGTGACGGGATCGAAGTCTCTTTCCAACGCCTCCGTAGCCTGCCGGGCGACGTCAGGGGCAGGCACGAAGTTCTTCCGAACCTGTTTGGGGAGGGATTTGATAAGCGCTGTGATCAGTTCTACGCGTTGTCCCGGAATCTGCCAGCGGAACGGAGCGTCGTCGAGTTGGTTCAGGAACAACACCGGAACTTCGGCGGTGACACCGTCCGAAGGATTCGGAGCAGATCCAGGAGCCACGGGGTGGAACTCGTAGCTAAGTGGAAGTTCGAAGCCCTTGTGCAGCCAAGTTTTGGGGTAGGCCGAGTCATCGAGGGCCTCGGCGTCCTCGCTCATCAGCAGCGACTGGTCAAAATCCAGCAGCGCTGGATCGGCTTGGCGGGCCTCCTTCCACCATTTATCAAAATGCCGTTCAGACACGACATCCTTGCCCACCCGGGCGTCATAGAACTCGAAGAGGGTCTGGTCATCCACCAGGATGTCGCGCCGGCGCATCCTGGTTTCAAGCTCCTCGATCTCCTGCAGGAGTGCGCGGTTGCGGTGGAAGAACTTGTGATGGGTCTTCCACTCGCCTTCCACCAGCGCGTGGCGGATGAAGAGTTCACGGGACAGTTCCGGATCGATGCGGCCGTAGTTGATCCGACGGTTCGGGATGATGGGCACGCCGTACAGCGTGACTTTCTCGTGGGCCATGACGGCCCCTTGCCGGGAGGACCAATGGGGCTCGCTGTAGGAGCGCTTCACGAGGTCCGGGGCTACCTGTTCCACCCACAAAGGATCGAACCTTGCTGCGACCCGTGCCCACAAGCGGTTGGTTTCCACTAACTCGGCGGCCATGACGAATGCAGGCGATTTCTTGAACAGGGCAGAACCGGGGAAGATTGCGAAGCGGCTGCCGCGGGCGCCGGCGTATTCGCGCTTGCGCTCATCAAGGAGGCCGATGTGGCTCAGCAACCCTGACAGCAGGCTGATGTGAATACCCTCGTGGTTGCCTACGGGATCTGCTTCACGCTTATTGTCCAGCGTGATACCCAAGGGCTTGGCAAGTTGTCGGAGTTGGGTGAAAAGGTCCTGCCACTCCCGGACGCGGAGATAGTTGATGAATTCGTTGCGGCACAGCCGGCGGAACTGCGTTGATGACAGCTCGCGTTGCTTTTCCTGGATGTAGTTCCAGAGGTTGAGGAAGCCAGTGAAGTCCGAGTTCTCATCGCGGAACCGTGCATGCTTCTCAGAAGCGAGTTGCTGTTTGTCGGTTGGCCGTTCGCGCGGATCCTGGATCGTGAGGGCTGCGGCCAGAATCATCACTTCGCGGACACAACCGCGTTTGCCGGCTTCGACAATCATGCGGCCGAGTCTCGGGTCGACCGGCAGCTGGGCCAGCTTCTGCCCGACGGCGGTCAGGCCACTGCCGCTCCGACGGTTAGCGCGGGGATCCTTGGACCCAGGCGTGTTCGAAGTCGCCGGGCTGAGGGCGCCGAGTTCGCGAAGGAGGGTGACGCCGTCGTTAATGGCGCGTGAATCAGGCGGTTCCACGAACGGGAAGTTCTCAACATCCTTGGGACCGCGGGCAACGCCCATGGCCGTCATCTGCAGAATGACGGCGGCCAGGTTGGTCCGCAGGATTTCCGGGTCCGTGAACTGCGGACGGGACTCAAAGTCTTCTTCGGAGTAGAGACGGATGGCGATGCCCTCGGAAACGCGGCCACACCGTCCGGATCGCTGGTTGGCTGAGGCCTGGGATACACGTTCGATGGGAAGGCGCTGGACCTTGGTCCGGTGCGAATACCGCGAGATGCGGGCCGTGCCGGTGTCGATCACGTATTTGATGCCGGGGACAGTCAGCGAGGTTTCCGCCACGTTGGTGGCGAGGATGATGCGTCGCTTTCCACCTGGATTGAACACGCGGTGCTGCTCCTGAAGGCTCAACCTGGCAAAGAGGGGGAGTACTTCCGTACCTGCCAGGCGCCGGTTGGTCTGGATGCGGCCATTGATTGCCTCGGCAGCGTCGCGGATTTCCCGCTCGCCGGAGAAGAACACGAGGATGTCGCCCGGTGCCTCCTTGGCCAGTTCGTCTACCGCGTCACAGACCGCATCCAGCGGGTCCCGGTCCTCTTCCAGTTCGTCATCGGAACCGTCCTCGTCGGCCCCGGAAGGCTGCGACAAGGGCCGGTACCGGATCTCTACTGGGTAGGTGCGGCCGGAAACCTCGATGATGGGGGCGGGGGACTCCTCCGTACCAAAGTGCTTGGCGAAGCGTTCAGGATCGATCGTTGCCGAGGTGATGATTATTTTCAGGTCCGGGCGCTGGGGGAGAACCCGCTTCAGATAGCCCAGGATGAAGTCGATGTTGAGGCTGCGCTCGTGGGCCTCGTCAATGATGATGGTGCTGTACTTGCGCAGGAGTTTGTCCCGTTGGATCTCTGCCAGGAGGATGCCATCGGTCATGAGCTTGATCTTGGTCGATGCACTGACCTCGCCAGTGAACCGGACCTGGAAGCCAACTTCCTGGCCGATCTCGACGTCCAACTCGGACGCTATGCGCTCTGCCACAGTCCTGGCCGCCAGCCGGCGTGGCTGTGTGTGCCCGATCAGGCCTTTGTCGGCCAGGCCCAGTTCCAAGCACATCTTGGGGATCTGGGTAGTTTTGCCCGAGCCGGTTTCGCCGGCAATGATGGTCACCTGGTTTGCGGCGATCGCCGCCATCAGATCCTCGCGGCGCTCGGATACCGGCAGCTCAGCGGGGTAGGAAATATGAAGTGTCATGGCTGCTGCCAGTCTACTGTGGCTTCGCGTCAACGTCCGCTGTCGCATTCACATGTCCGCCAGCGCGCGCGTCCTCCAGCTCATATGTCCGCAGTATCGCCGCTGTCCCCCAGATGAACTACTGCAAGCCGCGCACAGAGACGCCCGTCGTTCAGGAAATCCTGGTGAATTCCGTGAAGGACGGGCGTCGGGTGGACAAATCTTGGCTGGACGCTGCCAGTGGGCTGGCGGGCGGCTAGTAGATGCGGGGATTCCAGTACGGAGTACTTGGAGCATCAAAGGCGCTCCAGGGTTCCTTGGAGTTGATGGGTGGGTTGTGGCCGCGTCCGTCCTTCAGGAGGGCGGTAACGGTGGCTGCGACGGCGGTGATGAGGACGATGAAGAGGATGATTCCGAAGATTTCCATGCCTTCAGTCTTCTCTTGGCGGCAGCCAAGAAACAGTGGCAGAAATGCCCCATTTAGACAATTTTCTGCCACACTGGAGATATGTTGAAATCAGTAGCCGTCATAGTTGTTCCCGACTTCTCGATCTTCGAGTTCGGCACCGCTTTTGAGGTCTTCGGCATTGACAGGTCCGACCGCGGTGCAGGCGTACCTGCTTTCGACTTCAGGGTGTGCGCACCGGAGCCGGGAGACATCCGGATGAAGTCCGGGCTCTCGCTGCATGTCAACCAGGGCCTGGAAGCTGCGGCCGATGCGGACCTGGTGATCATGGCGCCCTTCGGGAGGGACAAGGAGGTCCCGGAGCCTGTCCTTGAAGCACTCCGGGCGGCTCATGCCCGGGGCGCTTGGGTGATGTCCATTTGCTCCGGCGCTTACGCCTTGGCGCGGGCAGGCCTGCTTGACGGGCGCCGGTGCACCACGCATTGGCACTACTCGCAGGATCTGGCGAATCGGTACCCTGCAGCAGTGGTGGATGAGAACGTCCTCTATGTGCAGGACGGAACCATCATCACCAGCGCAGGAACTGCTGCCGGTATCGATGCATGCCTCCATCTTGTGCGTGTAGAGCTGGGCGCCAACGTAGCTGCCGCGATCGCGCGTGACATGGTAGTCCCACCCCATCGCGACGGCGGCCAAGCGCAGTTCATTGACCGGCCGATGCCCCGGTGTGGTTCAGCGCCCATGGAGGAACTCCTGCGATGGATGGTTGAACACCTCGACGAAGAACACAGTGTGAACGAGTTGGCTGCGCGCCTGCATATGTCGCCCAGAACGTTCGCACGCCGCTTCAGGGCGGAAACGGGGACTACACCTGCGGCTTGGTTGAACTCCCAGCGGGTCCTGCGGGCTCAGGAACTCCTGGAGTCCACGGAGCTGAATATCGATGAAATCGCGCGGGAAGCAGGGTTCGGGCATTCCGTTCTGCTTCGCCACCACTTCACGAAGGTGTTGGATACGAGTCCCCAGAGCTACCGAAGGGCCTTCCGCGGGCAGCTGGCCGAGGTAATCTAGCGGCGGGCGCCCAGGCGGCCCCGGGACTCGGAACCTTCAGCCTTGGCGCACTCCACCAAATCCTGCCAGGGCCCCGTGACTGCGCGCTCGGGTAGCGTCGCCCGCCGTTGGCCTGCCCTGATGGAGTAGATGAACCTGTCCGGTTCGGTCACAGTCCTGGCTTGGCTCTTCGCCTCGTCCCAGGGACATGCCTCAACGATCGGCATCCAGCGCTCTTTGTCATCGTCAGACACTGCCTCCACGCTCCAGACGCGTGTCATCGCGGCTAGGCCCCCACTGCGCTGGACGATGATTTTCATGACCGGCTACTTCTCGTTTGACGTATTGGCGGCAAGCCAACGACGGCGGGACTGCCCGGGGCCGGACGGTCCCGCCGGCTGGTCTAAACCTTGACCTTCACAGTCTCCCACGCCTTCAGGACGGCGTCATGCTCTACTGAGCCAACGCCAAAAAGTTCTTCCGCGGTAGCCGCAGTCGACTTGGCGAACTTGCCAAATGTGCAAGCTGGCGGCAGCGACCCGCTGGTGAGTGTCCCATACCAGATCTGCCCTGGCGCACCCCATGCATTGCCGCCCAGCTCGGAGGCGACAAGGTAGAACGCCCTGTTCGGGATGCCCGAATTGATGTGCACTCCGCCGTTGTCTGCGCTGGTCCGAACATACGTGTCCATGGAGTCCGGCTGCGGGTCCTTGCCCAGGATGTCGTCGTCGTAGGCGGTGCCGGGGGCCTTCATCGAGCGCAAGGCCGCACCTTGGACCTTGTCGGTAAAAAGGCCCTCGCCGATCAGCCAGCTGGCTTGCTCGGTAGTTTCCTTCTTCAGGTATTGCTCCACGAGTACACCGAAGACATCTGACATGGACTCGTTCAGGGCGCCTGCCTGGTTGCGGTAATTGAGCCCTGCCGTAAATTGCGTGACCCCATGAGCCAGTTCGTGGCCGATGACGCTCACTGACTTGGTGAAACGCTGGAAAATCTCCCCGTCGCCATCCCCAAAAACCATCTGGTTACCATCCCAAAAGGCGTTGTCGTACAGATTGCCGTAGTGAACGGTAGCGTCCAGGGCCAAGCCGGCCCCATCGATGGAATCCCGGCCGAAAATCTCGGCATAAAGTCGGTGCGTACTGCCCAAACCGTCATAGGCCTCATCGGCAGCGGCATCCCCAATAGGCGCAGCGCCTTCCTTGCGGACTACCCGGCCGGGCAGGTTTTCCGAGGTGTCGGCATCGTAGATGGTGCGCTTTGGTGGGCCGGGCTTTGCCGCCACGGCACTGGGGGGAGTAGAGGGCGCCGGGGCGGCACGAACCGCCTGGAGGTCCTTGATGTGCAGGAGCGATTCCTTTGCGGCGCGGGCGACAGCCCAAAGCCGTGGTTCGCTCTGGGCGGCAATCCTTCGAAGCATGTAAGGCGGAACGATTGAACAAAGCACGGCAACCCCTCTGGCTCTTGGCGACTGGCAACTGTGATCAGCCTAGGAGCGGGGGCTGACAATTTTGGGGTGTTCGCCCGGCAAGCCCTGAACTGATTGCGGCGACCCGGGTTGAGGCGGCCGGAGTGCGGTCTGGAATGCAAAAATACCCCGCCAGTTGGACTGGCGGGGTATCGTGTGTGCCCTCGATAGGATTCGAACCTACGGCCTTCTGCTCCGGAGGCAGACGCTCTATCCCCTGAGCTACGAGGGCATCCAGGGTTCCCTCCGTTGCCGGTGGGACGTCCTAGAGCTTAGCAGCCACCGAGCCCCAAAAGAAAACGCGGCATGATCTTTAGCGCCCTGCACCCCACGGCGCTGCTGTACCCACAGCTTAGTACCCCGCAAACGAGTCAACGTGTACCCGCCGCGCACCTGCACCGCGCGCGGCGGCCCGCAGGGAATCCACGCTCGCCGGGGAACCGGAGACATAAACCTCGCGGGCCGCGATGTCCGGTACCAGCTCCTTCAGGCGCCGTGCATCGATCCTGGAGGTTCCGGCGTCGTGCATGAAATCGGGGGGAGTGGAGCCGTCCGCGAGCCGGGCGATTACCTTTGCGCCGGATGCCGCCAATTGCTCACAGGCGGCGAGTTCATCGCGCCCGTGGGCAAGGTAAAGGACCACGGTGTCACGGGCTGCAGTATCGGACGCAAGGTGGGAAAGAAAAGGCGTGATGCCAATACCTGCGGCAATCAGCAGGACCGGCCTACCGGCGTCGCGGGGGAGCACGAAGTCTCCGCCAACCGCCGTGGCGGAAATCATGTCACCAGGCCTTAGCGCCAACAACGTCTTCTTCGCGGTGGACAAGGGTTCGGCAGTTCCAACGCCGAAGGTCACTTCTGGAGCACCCGGGGGGCTGGTGATGCTGAAGACACGGCGGCGGCCCTTGCCGTCGGACCCTGAATGCGGAAGGTTCAGTTCCATGAATTGACCGGCCGCATGCCGAACGGGGCGCCGAGGCTCGAAGCGGAACTCCCTGGTCCCCGGCGTTAGGGCCCGGGATCCCTTGAATGTCAGTTGCACGCGGCCCCGCTGGCCCAGGAAGAAAGCGATGAGGTTCCCCACCAGAAGCGCGAGTTCAGGGGAATTGGCTACGAAGCCCAAGTTGTAAGGAACCGCAAAGACAACGCCCACGACGCCGGCAAGCGCCAACTGCTGCCAACGGCGTGGGGGGAGCGTGAGAGGCTCGGTAAGCATGAAGCCGACGAAGAAGAGCAGGGGGCGCTGGGCCAACGGCTGCCACAGGGCCTGGCCGAAGGTCATGCCGCGGCCCAACAATTCGACACAAACGATACTGGTGGCCACTAGCAGGAAAACGGAAGCCATCAGCATTTTCCGTGTGCGGTACAGGACCGCCAGGACGCCAGGAACAAGGAGCCACAGCATGGCGGGCGTTGCGGCCCACCACGTGGCTATGTTCAGTCCGGTTAAGCCCGTGATAAAAGCCCCCGCAGCCGCCGGGTTGAAAATGTGGCGCCCACGGAAAGCCAAAGCATACTTCGAAGCGCTGGCCAGGACACAGGCCAGTGCAACACCCAGCATGTCAGTGGGGACGAATGTGGGCCAGAACAGGAAATAGAGGAGCAGGCCAGTAATGAGTGAAGACTCCGAATGTGGCGTGGTCCGGAAAAGCAAGGCCAGCAGGCGGTTCGATCCATAGGTAAGCCCCAGGCACAGGCACAAGTGAACCAGCATCTGTGGCAGGCCGAACGTCAGCCACCCCAAGACGTTCAGAAGCAGGCTGTAGGCCACCAGCACCCCGAGAACCCACAAAATCCAGCGGTACATCGTGAAGCGGCCCAACCAGGTGTCCAGTCGCGACTTCATGGCATTCATGTGAACAGTCTCCCTTCAAAACCAGCCGAAAATGTGGCAGTCCCATTCGAAAACACCCGCAGCCAGGAAAAATCGAATTCAACCTCAAGTGCGGCAGGTTCCACCATGAAGAGTGCCGTGGCCAGGGCATCGGCCACCATCGCGCTCGCGGCCATGGTCCAGGTGGCAACTGTGGTCTGGACAGGTTGCCCAGTGATTCCGTCCAGTACATGGTGCAGGCCGTCGCCCCACGCCCGGCGGTTGGACGCGGAGGCGCAGAGGGCTGAATTGTCCAATTCCACGGTGCCGATTGCCTGCTTTGGGTTGTAAGGATGCTCCAACGCCACAGTGACGGGCAGGCTTCCGGAATGCAGCATGTCCCCGCTGCCATCCACCAGGAAGTCCAGGTAGCCAGCTGAACGGAGGACTTCACCTAGCAGGTCCACGAGCTGTCCTTTTCCTGCGGCGCCAACATCCAACACCAGCGGGACCTTGCCCGAAACCGTGGTTCCCGACCATTCAAGGACGTCTTCCCACTTAACTGCACCCTCGGGAGCGCCTGAAGGAACCAAGGTGTAGCCGGCATCATAACCAAGACGGTTCAAGCTATTGCCGATCAGGGGTGTCATGGAGCCGCCACTTATCCGGTACAGCGCCTCGTAGAGGTCGCGGAGGGCCACAGAGTGCCCGGGCAATGAAATGCTGCCGGGACCGCGCTGCAGAGCGGACACCAGGGAATCCGGCCTGAACCGTGAATAGGTGTGGTCGTAATCCGCCACTGTTCCAAGCAGTTGGCGCTGCACTTCCAGCGCAAGGATCGACGACGTCGAAATCTCCCAGTGCGTACCGATCCCTTCGAAGCTAAATCGGCTCCAGCCCGGATGCGGCATGGCTGCTACTTTGCCTGGGACTTGATCTGCTCCACGGCATCGTTGAAGCCCCCGGAGGTCAAGGAGGAACCGGCCACCTTGGAAACGTTCAGTTCGTCGATGTCCTTGCCAACTATCTGTGACGCGATACCGCTGGCAAACTCGCCCTGGAACTTCTTGGTATTGGGGTTGGAGGGGTGGACGGTGATATTCACTGCTTCCACCTTGTCCCCGGCCAGCTTTAGCTCAACGCCAACGGTCTCCTGGCCGTTCGGCGACGTATACGTTCCATCGGCGCTGTACGTGCCGTCCTTGTACGTGGAGTTACCCTTTCCAGCCGAATCGGAGGAAGAAGGACTGCCGGTAGAAGCCTGGCCACCATTCTGGGTGGCGGGTGTCTGCGTTGAAGGGGCTTGCGTTGTGGGGGCACAGGCAGCTGCGGTCCCGATAATGGAAACGCTGGCGAACCCGACGTAGAGGCTCTTGCGGAGTGGCGTAGTCATGTTCTGCTCGTTTCAACTGGACAAGATGTGATCAACATGCGGTCAACGGATGGTTTCGGTCTCTGGATGACCGTTAGAGCCACCTCTTACGTCTTCACAACGTCGAAATCAGCGTAATGGTTCAGTCTGTGAGTGCCGCCAGCGGTTTATGTATAAGTGCTGTGTCCAAGATATCCACATAAACGAGCCTTAATTCCTCGAGTTCGCGGGCCCCCGGTAGGCTGGATGGGTGACTCCCGAAGAACTCTCTGCTGCCATATCCACCTGCCTTAAGGATGCCGTCTCTGCCGGCGAAATCGCCTTGGCGGAATCCGCTGTCCCCGACGACGTCCGGGTGGAGCGCCCCAAGAACAGGGACCATGGAGACTGGGCCACCAATATTGCCCTGCAATTGGCTAAGCAGGCTGGCACGAATCCGCGCGAGTTCGCGGGAATCCTCAGCCATCGCCTGCAGGAAATCGCCGGCGTGACCGGAGTCGAAATCGCAGGTCCCGGCTTCCTGAACATCACCGTTGATGCTGCTACGGCAGGCGCGCTTGCCAAGGCAATCGTTGAGGCGGGTTCCACCTACGGGACCAACCAGGCGCTCGCAGGACATGTTGTGAACATGGAATTCGTTTCGGCCAACCCCACGGGGCCTCTTCATATTGGCCATACCCGGTGGGCCGCCCTTGGCGACGCGATCGCGCGCGTGCTGCGGGCTTCGGGAGCCGACGTCACAGCTGAGTACTACATCAACGACGCCGGTTCGCAGATGAACGTATTCGCCAACTCAGTACTTTCCCGGCTCCACGGCCGGGGCGTCCCTGAGGGCGGCTACCCCGGTGAGTACATTCGCGAACTCGGCGATGAAGTACTCAAAGCGCACCCGGATATCCGTGAACTCACGGACGAGGCTGCCCTGCCGGTTATCCGTGCTGCTGCCTACGAGGCACAGATGGCGGATATCAAAGCAACGCTGGCAGATTTCGGCGTGGAATTCGACGTCTTCTTCTCCGAGAAGGAACTGCACGACGCCGGTGCCATTGAATCTGCCGTTGCCCGGCTCCGTGAACAGGGCCATGTCTTCGACGACGGCGGCGCCGTCTGGCTGCGCACCACTGACTTCGGCGATGACAAAGACCGCGTCATGATCCGCGCGAACGGAGAGCCGACATATTTCGCCGCCGATGCCGCGTACTACCTCTCCAAGAAGGACCGCGGATTCACCGAGAAGATCTACCTTCTTGGCGCAGACCACCACGGCTATATCAATCGCCTCAAGGCTATTGCAGCGTGCGCGGGCGACGACCCCGAAGTAAACATTGAGGTTCTCATTGGACAGTTGGTGTCCGTCAACGGCGCCAAGTTGTCCAAGCGCGCGGGCAACATCATCGAACTCAAGGACCTCATTTCCTGGTTGGGCAAGGACGCAGTGCGCTACTCCCTTGCCCGGTTCCCTGCGGACTCGCCGCTGACACTGGACCCGGAACTGCTCAAGAAGAACAGCAACGAGAACCCCGTGTTCTATGTGCAGTACGCCCATGCCCGCTCCAGGGGAACCGCGCGCAACGCCGCCGAAGCCGGGGTCGATCGCTCTGTGTTCGACGCATCGCTGCTGGATCACGCCACGGAGAACGAGCTTCTCTCCTATTTGGGCAGCTACCCCTCCATCGTGGCCAAAGCAGCCGAGCTCCGCGAACCGCACCGCGTAGCCCGCCATCTTGAGGTCATCGCCGGTGCCTACCACCGCTGGTACGACGCCTGCCGTGTCTCCCCGCAGGGTGAGGATCCGGTGTTGGACGTGAACCGGACCCGGCTGTGGCTGAACGACGCCACCAGCCAGGTGCTGGCCAACGGACTCGGACTGCTGGGCGTTTCCGCGCCGGAACGGATGTAAGGCCATGACCACAAACACCGCACCAAATTCACCCCAGGCCTCTCCGCTTGCCCCTGAATGGCTGGCCGTCCCGGAGGACCTTAACGTCCTTCAGGCACCGATGTGGGCAGCCGGTGTGGAGAAGAACGACGCCGGTGAGGTCACCATTGACGGGATTTCAGTCAGCGACCTCAAGGAACAGTTCGGCACGCCTTTGTTCGTGATGAGCGAATCTGACTTCCGATCCCGTGCCCGTGCCTTCAAGGACGCTTTCGACGACGCCTTTGCCGACATCTGCGGGGGAGTGGACGTCTATTACGCGGGCAAGTCCTTCCTGTGCACGACAGTGGCACAGTGGGTAGCTGAGGAAGGCCTGCGCCTGGACACCTGTTCCGGAGGCGAACTGGCTGTTGCCGCCCGCGCCGGAATCCCGGGGGCCAACCTGGGCCTGCACGGCAACAACAAGTCCGACGCCGAGATCAACCGGGCGCTGGACATGAAGGTCGGCAGGATCGTGGTGGACAGCCTTGACGAATTGGAACGAGTCGCCAAGATTGCTTCCAGTCGCGGCGAAATTGCCAAGGTCATGCTGCGCCTCACACCGGGTGTGCACGCCCACACCCACGAATTCATCGCCACAGCGCACGAGGACCAGAAGTTTGGCCTCTCCATGGCTGAGGACTCCACCGAGGAAGCCGGCCTGTCCGCCGCTGAGGAAGCCGTTGCCGCCGCGACGTCGTACCCGAGCGTGGAACTCCTGGGGTTGCACTGCCACATCGGTTCCCAGATCTTCGAGGCGGACGGATTCGCGCTGGCTGCTGAAAAGCTCCTCGGCTTTCAGGCAGCGATGCAGGCCAAATACTCCGTCATTCTGCCGGAACTGGACCTCGGGGGCGGCTACGGTATCGCCTATACGCCAGTGGACACGCCCCGCCCTGCAGCGGAAATCGCGCAGGCGATGGCCGCCGTCGTGCGTTCAAAGTGCGCGGAACTCGGCATCGAAGCGCCCCGCGTTTCCATCGAACCCGGACGCGCGATCGTCGGGAGCACCACGTTCACCTTGTATGAGGTAGGCACGCTTAAAACTGTTCGCGTGGATGTTCCGGGCACGGAAAAAGGTCTAGAGAACGTTACGTATCCGCGTCGGTATGTGTCGGTGGACGGTGGAATGAGCGACAACGCCCGTCCGGTGCTTTACGACGCGGATTATTCGGCGGTTTTGGCTTCCCGCGACTCCGATGCAGCTCCGCAACTGTCCCGAGTAGTGGGCAAACATTGCGAGAGCGGCGACATAGTTGTTAGAGATGTATATCTGCCCGCGGATGTGGCAGCCGGTGATTTGCTCGCAGTACCGGGTACCGGCGCCTATTGCTGGGCCCTCTCCAGCAACTACAACTACCTGGCCCGGCCTGGCGTTGTCGCTGTCCGCGACGGAGCCGCCAGGCTCATTGTCCGCGGGGAAACCGAAGAAGATCTCTTGAACCGCGACATGGGAGTGGCGAATGTCTGAAGTGCGAACCCTGAAGGTGGCCCTGCTGGGCTGTGGCAATGTAGGGGCCCAGGTCGCGCGCATTCTTATTGACGACGCCGAGGCACTGGCCGCCCGCAGTGGCGCGCGCCTCGAGCTGTCCGGTATTGCCGTGCGCAACCTCGACTCGCCGCGCGACGTCGAACTGCCGCGTGAACTCTTCACCACGGACGCCGAGACCCTCGTCAAGGACGCAGACCTCGTCATCGAGCTCATGGGCGGCATTGAACCCGCACGTACGCTCATCGTTACCGCCATCCAGAATGGCGCCTGCGTCGTCACCGGCAACAAGGCACTGCTCGCGCAGGACGGCCCCACTCTCTACGAAGAGGCGGACAAGGCCGGCGTTCAGCTGTCCTACGAAGCTGCCGTTGCCGGTGCTATTCCCATCCTGCGCCCGATCCGCGACAGCCTCTCCGGCGATCGCATTACGCGGGTTCTCGGGATCGTGAACGGGACCACCAACTTCATCCTTGACCAGATGGACACCACTGGCGCCCAGTTTGCGGACGCCCTTGCCGAAGCACAGCGCCTCGGTTACGCCGAAGCTGACCCCACTGCCGACGTCGAGGGCCATGACGCAGCTGCCAAGGCCGCCATCCTGGCATCGTTGTCCTTCCATACAAGGTTCTCCTTGGATGACGTCTACTGCGAAGGGATCACCAAGGTCAGCGCTGCGGACATCGCTTCGGCCAAGGAAGCCGGCTTCGTCATCAAGCTTTTGGCCATCGCCGAGAAAATCGAAGCCTCAGAGAACGGCAGCGGAATCTCGGTGCGCGTGCACCCCACCCTCCTGCCACGCGAACACCCGCTGGCGGCCGTCCGTGGCGCGTTCAACGCCGTCTTCATCGAAGCCGAAAACGCTGGTGAGCTGATGTTCTATGGCCAGGGTGCAGGCGGGACTCCCACTGCCTCTGCTGTGTTGGGTGACCTCGTCTCCGCTGCCAGGCGCCTGGTCCTTGGCGGTCCCGGCCGCACGGAAACAACTACCGGGCATGTTCCGGCACTGCCTATTGATGCCTCCAACACCAGCTACTACATCGGCCTGGATGTAGCAGACCAAGCAGGTGTGTTGGCTCGCATCGCCCACATTTTTGCGGAGAACGGCGTATCCATCGAGATCATGCGTCAAACGATCCACCGCGACTCTGCCTCGAACGTTGAGTCGGCTGAGCTGAAAATCGTGACGCACCGTGCATCCGAAGCTGCACTCGCAGCAACCGTCGAGGCCGTCAAGGGCCTGGACGTTATCAATTCTGTGACATCCGTACTGCGGGTAGAAGGGGTCTAAGTGGCTCACCAATGGCGCGGAGTAATCCGCGAATACGCTGATCGTTTGCCTGTAACGGAAGCCACCAAGGTCATCACCCTCGGCGAGGGCGGCACCCCGCTCGTCCACGCACAGAAGCTTTCCGAGCTGACCGGCTCGCAGGTGTACCTGAAGGTCGAGGGCATGAACCCCACGGGTTCCTTCAAGGACCGTGGCATGACCATGGCCATGACGGCAGCCGTCGAAGCCGGCGCCAAAGCTGTTGTATGTGCGTCCACCGGCAACACCTCGGCCTCGGCCGCGGCCTACGCAACGGCCGCAGGCCTCAAATGCGCTGTGCTCGTCCCCGAAGGCAAGATCTCCATGGGCAAGCTCAGCCAGGCGATCGCGCACGGCGCCACGCTGCTGCAGGTGGACGGCAACTTCGACAATTGCCTGGACATTGCCCGCAAGCTGGGCGAGTCCTACCCGGTCTTCCTGGTGAACTCGGTCAACCCTGCCCGTATCCAGGGCCAGAAGACCGGTGCCTTCGAAGTTGTGGATTCCCTGGGCGATGCCCCGGACATCCACGTTCTCCCTGTTGGTAACGCCGGCAACATCACTGCCTACTGGAAGGGATACAAGGAGTACGCCGCTCCCTTCGAGACCGCCAACGGCACACTGCCGGCCGTCTCCACCAAGACGCCCATCATGTGGGGTTTCCAGGCTGCGGGTGCAGCGCCGTTCGTTGCAGGGCACCCGATCACTGAACCGGACACCATTGCCACTGCCATCCGCATCGGCAACCCGGCATCATGGGACACAGCCGTCGCTGCCCGCGACGAATCCGGTGGGCTGATTGAAGCCGTCACTGATGAGGAAATCCTGGACGCCCACCGTTGGCTCTCGTCCAAGGAAGGCGTCTTCGTCGAGCCCGGCTCTGCTGCTGGCGTGGCAGGCCTGATCAAGAAGCACGCTGCTGGTGAGGTTCCGTCCGGCAAGACCATCGTCATCACCGTTACCGGCCACGGACTGAAAGACCCGCAGTGGGCCCTCCGCACGGAGGACGGTAGCGATGTCCAGCCGGTCAAGGTTTCCAATGACGTCGTGACCGTTGCCGCGGAACTGGGACTGGAAGAAAAGTAAGAGTGGAACAAACGCAGCCCACCGCGACCGATCGTCAACTCGTCGCGGCAGGCCAGCGGCTGACCGTCAAGGTCCCCGGTACGAGCGCCAACCTGGGTCCCGGCTACGACAGCCTCGGCTTGGCCCTATCCATTTATGACACCTTGACGGTGGAAACGCTCACCACCGGAGAGCTCGAATTCGAGCTCTCCGGTGAGGGCGCCGATACCCTTCCGCGCGACTCCAGCCACTTGGTGGTGCGCGCGATCGACCTTGCCCTGGAACGTTTGGGTTTCCGGCACTCCGGCCTAAGGATCACGGCCGATAACGTTAATCCGCATGGACGGGGGCTAGGCTCCTCAGCCTCCGCAGTTGTCGCAGCCGTCACTGCAGCTAATTCCTTGGTTCCCAAAGAGGCGCAGCAGGATCTCGACTGGATCCTGCAGCTGACCAGCGAAATGGAAGGCCACCCGGACAACGTCGCCCCCGCCATTTTCGGCGGGCTGGCGCTGTCATGGCAGGACAGCGAGCAGTACAGCAGTACGCGTGCTGAAGTAGCCCAATCCGTCGTTCCTGTGGTGGCGGTTCCAGACTATGAACTCTCCACCGAAACTGCCCGCGGACTCTTGCCCGCGTCTGTGGGTCACCATGCTGCCGCGATGAACTCCGGACGTGCAGCGTTGCTGATCCACGCGCTGACCACGCAGCCGGAGTTTTTGCTGCCCGGTACCGAAGACTACCTGCACCAGAGCTACCGGGCCGAAGCGATGCGGCCCAGCGCGGACCTTATTGCGGCCCTACGGACGGCCGGTCACGCTGCCGTGGTTTCCGGTGCCGGTCCTACTGTCATGGTCCTCGCCAACGGACCCGGCGAAGCAGCAACTGTTGCCGAATTCATCGAGGCGTTTACTGCCGCCAACACACCCAACGTCGGTTGGCGTGTGATGACGCTGGCTGTGGACGTTGAAGGTGCTAGAGTGGAAGTGCACCGGCGGTAAAGCCGCGGGCAGTTCCCTGATTTTGGATCTTGGCGGTTTCGCTGTTCCTTTCGTCAACTGCGCCAACGTCTGGCGGTGCCGTCTCCTTCCGGCCTGTCTCAGGTGCCGCAGAACTCTCTCTGTTCCCTGAAAATTCAGTCGGCTGTCCGGGCAACTGGGTTCAGTGAAGACGATCAGTATCCGGCCCTGTTGGCCACAATCCATCAGGCACGGCCGAAATCACCGGCTGCAGATCTGAACTGCAGCCCAGAACAAATCATCGCGTCCAGCTCTCGCTCTGGACGCCGTCGAGGGGGAAGGATCCTTCGTGACAGAAACCACTGAGCTGGCTTCAGCTGTGGACACAACAACTTCTGCTGCTGAGTCGTCAACAGCAGCAACCACCAAGAGCAGCGGCCTTGCAGGCCTTAAGCTCGCCCAGCTCCAGGCTCTTGCCAGCCAGCTGGGGATCTCCGGTGGGTCCCGTATGCGTAAGGGGGACTTGGTTACAGCCATTTCCGCCCATCGTGCCGGGACTTCTACCGCCAAGGCCCCGGCCAAGGCATCGACGAAGGCTGCCACCGCGCCGAAGGCAGCGCCTGCTGCCGAGGTCAAGGTTGCGGAGAAGAGCGCTCCTGCCACTGAAGAAAGCACTGAAGCGCCGGCCCAGGAAGCCCCTCGTGGACGTGGACGTGGCCGTAGCCGCCGCGCCACCAGCGATGGTGTTGTGGCCGCCGCAGAGGCCGCTGCACCTGCCGAAGCACCCGCTGCGCCGGTTGCAGAGCCCGAGGCAGCGCCGGAAGGCAGCGAAGCCGCCACCGAGCGTCGCCAGCCCCGCACCCGTAACCGTCGTCGCAGCGAGACTGCTGCAACTCCGGACGAAAGCGTAGAAGCACCGGCCGCCGAGCAGCGTGAACAGCGCGCCGAGCGGACTGAGCAGCGTGAGCAGCGCGCCGAGCGGACTGAGCAGCGCGGCGAGCGGACTGAGCAGCGTGAGCAGCGCGGCGAACGCACTGAACAGCGTGCCGAGCGTACCGAACAGCGTGAACAGCGCGGCGAACGCACTGAACAGCGTACTGAACAGCGCGATCAGGCCGAGTCCGGCGATCAGACGCGTGAACGTCGTGACTCACGCGGCCGCCGCGAGGACAACAACGACCTCGAAGATACGGGCAATCGCCGCAACCGCAGGAACCGCCGTGATCGCAACGATCAGAACGAGCGCAGCGACCGTCGTGGCGGCCAGGACAGCCGGGACGGCAACACCCGCAGCGACCGCTTCCGCGACCGCAATGAACGCCGCCGTGGCCGTGCGCAGGGGCCGGATGTTGACGACATCGAGGTTACCGAAGATGACGTCCTGCTCCCCGTAGCGGGCATCCTGGACGTCCTGGAGAACTACGCATTCATCCGGACTTCCGGCTACCTCCCCGGTGCGAACGACGTCTACGTTTCGCTGGCACAGGTCAAGAAGTACAACCTCCGCAAGGGAGACGCCGTCGTTGGCGCCATCCGTGCACCACGCGAAGGTGAAGACCGCAATCAGCAGTCTTCGCGCCAGAAGTTCAACGCCCTTGTTCGTGTGACTTCAGTCAACGGCAAGACTCCTGAAGAGCTGAAGGACCGCGTCGAGTTCGCCAAACTCGTGCCGCTGTACCCGTCTGAGCGCCTGCGCCTGGAAACCGACCCCAAGAAGATCGGTCCGCGTGTCATCGACCTCGTGGCTCCGATCGGCAAGGGCCAGCGTGGCCTGATCGTCTCCCCGCCCAAGGCCGGAAAGACGCTCATTCTGCAGTCCATTGCGAACGCGATCACCACCAACAATCCTGAGGTCCACCTCATGATGGTGTTGGTTGACGAACGTCCCGAAGAAGTCACGGACATGCAGCGCACCGTCAAGGGTGAGGTCATCGCCTCCACCTTCGACCGTCCCGCAGACGACCACACCACGGTTGCCGAGCTCTCTATCGAACGCGCCAAGCGCCTCGTTGAAATGGGCATGGACGTGGTGGTCCTCCTGGACTCCATGACCCGCCTGGGCCGCGCCTACAACCTGGCAGCACCGGCCTCCGGCCGCATCCTGTCCGGTGGTGTGGACTCCGCAGCGCTCTACCCGCCGAAGCGCTTCTTCGGTGCTGCCCGCAACATCGAAAACGGTGGCTCGCTCACCATCCTGGCAACGGCGCTCGTCGAGACCGGCTCCAAGATGGACGAGGTTATCTTCGAGGAGTTCAAGGGCACCGGCAACATGGAGCTCCGCCTGTCCCGCCAGTTGGCAGACAAGCGAATCTTCCCGGCCGTGGACGTCAACGCGTCCGGCACACGTCGCGAAGAGAACCTGCTCTCGCCGGAAGAAGTCAAGATCATGTGGAAGCTGCGCAGGGTCCTTTCAGGCCTTGAGCAGCAGCAGAGCCTTGAGCTGCTGACGAACAAGATCCGGGAGACGCAAAGCAACGTCGAGTTCCTCATGCAGGTTCAGAAGACAACCCTTGGAGCGAAGTCGGACAACGACAAATAGCTGCTTTACTGAGCCGCTGATTCTGCTGCCCCCGCCCCTACGCGTGGCGGCCAAGTCCCTTCGGACTTGACCACCACGCTCCGGCAGGCCCGAAGCCACTCCCGGGGCAGCAGAATCAGCGGCTCGTTCCGTTTTCGGCTCGCCTTCGCGGGCTGGCAAAATTACCCGACGGCGGTCGTGTCACCTTCCGCTGTTTGCGCCACTAAACTTGTGCGCAGCGTTGAAAGGTTGTTTGAAAATGTTTGAGTCCGTACAGGGATTGCTTGATGAGCATGCTGCTATCCAGGCGCAGTTGAGTGATCCTGCTGTTTATGCCGATCAGTCTGCTGCCCGGAAATTGGGGCGGCGTTCTGCCCAGCTCCAGGGCATTGTGGAGGCGTACAACAAGTGGCGCGCACTCAATGACGACCTCGAAGCCGCCAAGGAAATGGCTGCCGAGGATCCCGATTTCGCCGCAGAGGTAGAAGTGCTGCAGGAGCAGATTCCTGCTGCCCAGGAGAAGTTGCGCCGTCTGCTGATTCCCCGTGATCCTGACGATGCCCGCAACGTCATCCTTGAGGTCAAGGGTGGCGAAGGTGGCGACGAAGCTGCGTTGTTCGCCGGTGACCTTCTGCGCATGTACATGCGTTACGCCGAATCCCGGGGTTGGAAGACCGAGATGATTTCCGCCACGGAGTCTGACTTGGGTGGCTACAAGGACGTATCGGTGGCCATCAAGGGCAACTCGAACGACCCCGCAGAGGGCGTCTTTGCGCGGTTGAAGTTCGAAGGCGGCGTGCACCGGGTACAACGCGTTCCGGTGACAGAGTCGCAGGGCCGTATCCACACATCCGCGGCCGGCGTCCTGGTGCTTCCCGAAGTGGATGAACCCGAAGAACTTGAAATCAACCAGAACGACCTCAAGATCGACGTCTACCGTTCCTCCGGTCCCGGTGGCCAGTCCGTGAACACCACCGACTCCGCCGTTCGCATCACCCACTTGCCTACGGGCATCGTGGTGGCCATGCAGAACGAAAAGTCGCAGCTGCAGAACCGCGAAGCCGGTATGCGCGTGCTTCGTGCCCGGCTCCTGGCCCACCAGCAGGAACAGATCGACGCCGCCAACTCCGAACAGCGCAAGTCGCAGATCCGTACGATGGACCGCTCGGAGCGCATCCGCACCTACAACTTCCCGGAAAACCGCATTGCGGACCACCGCACCGGGTATAAGGCGTACAACCTCGACGCCGTCATGAATGGTGATCTGGAACCCGTCATCCAGTCGGCAATTGAAGCCGACGAGCAGTCGCGTCTGGACGCTCTGGGCGAATAGCAGGGCCCCACAAGCCTGCCGATTTCCAGCTATCGGGGTACAGAATTCGGGGTACAGATATGACGATTTTCCCAGGCCAAAGCCTCGCGGACGCCGTTCGCGAGGCCACCGCGGTTCTATCCGACGCCGGAGTCCCTACCCCGCGCGTCGATGCCGAACTTCTTGCGGAGCACCTGTTGGGCGTGGGGCTGGGCCGGTTGCGGGCTATGCTCCTTGGTGATTCGCCCGCCCCTGAAGGCTACGCCGAACTGGTGGCTGAGCGTGCCGGGCGCGTACCGCTTCAGCACATCACCGGCGTCGCGTATTTCCGCCATCTTGAACTGCGGGTGGGGCCCGGCGTATTCATTCCCAGGCCCGAGACGGAATCCGTTGTCCAGCTTGTCATCGACCACGTGGCCGGCATGTCCCACCCCAAGATCGTGGACCTCGGTACCGGTTCCGGGGCCATTGCCGGTTCAATCGCCCACGAGGTTCCCGGAGCTGAAGTCCATGCCGTGGAGTTCAGCACTCTCGCCCATGCCTGGGCGATCAGGAACCTTGAACCGCTGGGCGTCTTGCTGATCCAGGGTGATCTTAGGGATGCCTTGCCCGAACACAACGGCTCCTTTGACGTTGTGGTGTCCAATCCTCCGTACATCCCCGCAGAAGCAATCCCGAACGAGCCGGAAGTTGCGCTGCATGATCCGCCCGAAGCACTGTACGGCGGGGGAGCGGATGGCATGGAACTCCCGACGGCGGCAGCAGCCACTGCGGGCCGTCTCCTGAAACCTGGCGGCTACTTCGTGATGGAACACGCAGAAGTCCAGGCGGACTGGATCAGCGGCATGCTGCGTCGAGCAGGACGTTGGCAGGACATCACCACGCACTTTGACCTCAACGGCAAGGAACGGGCCACGAGCGCTGTGCTGGCAAACAAGGCTCCTGATGAGTGAAAGAATAGCGCTGTGACCACAACCTACAATTGCACTTCCGATGACCAGCGGGCTGAAGGACTTCGACACGCGCAGCGTGCCATCAGCGAAAAGAAGTGCATCGTGCTGCCGACGGACACCGTGTACGGGATTGCAGCTGACGCGTTTTCCCCCTTGGCCGTGACAATGTTGTTGGCTTCCAAGGGACGTAGCCGGCAAATGCCCCCACCGGTCCTGATTCCGCGCATCAACGCCCTGGACGGACTCGCGAGCGATGTATCCTCCGACGCCAGGGCCTTGGCACAGGCGTTCTGGCCCGGTGGCTTGACGCTCATCCTCCACGCCCAGCCGTCTTTGGATTGGGATCTGGGTGATACCAAGGGCACTGTGGCCCTGCGGATGCCTGACGACGAACTCGCACTGGAGCTTCTGGGCCTTACCGGGCCGCTGGCTGTGTCATCGGCCAACCGCACGGGCCAGGAAGCAGCGCAGACCGCGTCCGAGGCGCGGCTCCAGCTGGCAGATTCCGTGGAGGTTTACCTTGAAGGCGGCTTCCGGCCTCTGAAGGGTACTGCTGCACTGCCTTCTACCATCGTGGATGCAACCTCCGAACCCTTCCGGGTGGTTCGTCAGGGGGCCATCTCCCTGGAACGCTTGCGTGAAATTGTTCCTTCCGTCCTTGGCGTTGGCGAGACTGCACCTTCCGTTGCTCCGGCAGCAGAAACCGAAGCAGCAGCACAGGAAAACCCTGTCTCCGAAGTGGCCGCGGCGCAAGACGCACCCATCGAAGTAACGGAAGCACCCGCCGTCGAGGATCCGGCGCCTGCTGTACCAGCATCGGCACCCGACGCCCCACGTGAAGCCAAACCCGAATGATTCCGGACCGCCAGCGCGTCCCCGTCCTAGACGTCGACGCGACTCCGCTGCGCGTCAATGAACTGATCGATGCCCTGGACGGACTCATCTCCGCCGGAACCACGCGTACTGTGCTCGGCCACAATCTTCACAGCATTACGCTGTTCCACTCGTGTGCAGATTTCCGTTCACTTTACGATCAAAGCTCGATCGTCCTCCTTGACGGCGCTCCTGTAGCCATGCTTTGGGGATTGGCCCACAAACGGCAACTGAAGCCCCTGGGACAAGGCCCCATGGCCTACCGGCTTGGATCCATGGACTGGATCCCGGCTCTTGGAGGGGTGAAGGGGCTGGAACGGGTGGCCGTGATCGGTGCCGGACGGGCTGCAAATACGCAAGCGGTGGCCCGGCTGCGCACGATTATTCCGGATGCAACGGTAGATGGTATGCCCGGCGAAGGATGGGACGAGGCGTTGGAAATGGCTGTCGTGGAGTGGTTGGACCGCTTCCGTCCTCAGCTGGTGCTGCTGGGCCTTGGCATGCCGCTCCAGGAGACGGTCCTGCATCGACGACTCACCCAGTTTCCACCCGCCGTGTATTGTGCCGTTGGCGGTGCCATTGAACAGGTGGCCGGCGTCCAGAAGCTTGCGCCGCGTTGGCTCGGGCGCCTTGGGCTCGAATGGGCGTGGCGCCTGGTTCTCCATCCCGGCCGTGTTGCCTACAGAGTTTTTGTTGAACCGTGGAAGCTGGCGGGCCTGCTGGTTCGGCGCCACTTCCAGCCATCCCAGACCAAAGGCAAGTAAATGACGTCCAAACCCGTTGTGGTCGCCGTTGTGGTGACCTTTAACCGGCGTGAACTCCTTGAGACCACCCTGGCCGGCATTACCGCCGGGACCGAGGTGCCGGACGCCGTCGTCGTCGTGGACAATGCGTCCACAGACGAAACTGCGGAATTCCTCAGGACCTATCGGGGCGCTGTTCCCACGGACGTTGTGACGCTCAATGCAAACGTGGGCGGCGCCGGGGGATTCGTTGTGGGTATGGAGCGTGCAGTCCTGGACCACGGTGCCGACCACGTCTGGATCATGGACGACGACACCGAACCGCAGCCTGGGGCACTTCGTGAGGCGCTGGATGTGTCCGAGGCTTATGAACAGGAGACCGGGGAAGCTCCTGCGTTCATCGCCAGCCGGGTAGTGTGGACGGATGGGCGCGACCACCCCATGAATCGCATGCGTCCACGTATCGGTGCCAGTGAGGCGGCGCGCAGCACCGCTGCCAGGATCGGGGCGGTTCAGATCCGCAGCGCATCCTTCGTCTCTGTCCTGATTCGCGCTGAGGAGATCCGGCGTCACGGACTGCCCATAGCCGACTACTTCATCTGGAACGATGACCTCGAATACACGGCAAGGGTTTCGCGCCGGGGAACTGCCCTGGCTACCAGTGCGTCGGTAGCCAATCATCACACGAAAGTGTTTGGAGATGCAGGGGCGGACCCCGGCCCTCGTTTCTACTACGAAGTTCGTAACAAGCTCTGGGTTTACACCAGATCCAACGCCTTGGCCCCTTGGGAGAAGGTCCTCTTTACCGGAGCTTCGCTGCGTAATTGGGCCAAGACCATTGCTGCGTCGTCAAACCGCAAAATCCTGCTGGAGGGCTTGTTCAAGGGCCTGCGCCACAGTTTGAAGGCGCCCCGGTCCAACGCCGAAGTGCTCAAGGGGATCTACGCCCTGCGAAACGTCCAGGAGCCTGCCAAGTAGAAGGCAGCCGCTTGGCTGCAGCACATCAGCTGTAGCTTTGCGGCTGCGTCACGCCGGTGGTCACGACCGTTGGCATTAGTATCGTGACTAGAGTCCACAGAAATCCCAGCATCATTTGGCACAGCCGGTGCAGGCATGGCGACGGAGTAGTTCCATTTATCGACAGACAGAAATCCACACCTTGACCTGCCCGGAACTACACGGCTTTTCAGCGATGCACCGGCTGCATCCCTTGGTCCGTGTAGCTGATTCCGGCATTGCGCTGCTTTCAGGAGCCGCGTCATGATTATGTACCTGCTGATGGCGCTCACCGCTGCATTGGTGTCCTATGCCGGAACATGGGGAGCCCGCGTACTCGGGAACAAATTACGGCTTTACCGTCCCATCCGCAGCAGGGACATGCACTCCGCACTCATCTCAAAACTGGGCGGGCTTGGCATCTTTGCAGGCTTTTTTGTTGCACTTGTCGTGGCAAGCAACTCGTTCTTCGTCAAGGACATTTTCAGGCATAACGATGCTCCGTGGGGCATATTGGCCGGTGCAGTAGTGATCGTCGCAGTGGGAGTCGCGGACGACATCCTGGACATCCGCTGGTGGATCAAGCTCCTGGGACAGGCAGCAGCGGCTTTCATCGTCGCCATTTGGGGCGTGAGGATGTCTGTGGTTCCGTTCATCCCCGAACCGATCCTGATTGACTCCGAACTCGTCCAGATTGTCCTGACAGCAGGGCTGATTGTTACCACCATGAACGCCGTCAATTTCATTGATGGGCTGGATGGACTGGCTGCAGGTGTAGCCACCATCGGAGGCGGTGCGTTCTTCCTCACGGCGTACTGGGTGCACCGGAACAACCCATCCACGGACAATTCAGACCTTGCGACACTCCTGATGGCGATCCTGGTGGGTGGCTGCATCGGATTCCTGCCGCATAACTGGTTTCCAGCCAAGATCTTCATGGGGGACTCCGGTGCCATGCTCATCGGTCTCCTCATGGCTTCAGCCGGCGTAGTGGCCACGGGGCAAATCGGGTCTGGGCTCTACGACCGCGCCAACGGCATTCCGACGATCATTCCGATCCTCCTGCCCTTCGCCGTCCTCTCCCTTCCGCTCCTGGATTTCGGGATGGCTGTGGTTCGCAGGACCGCCCGGGGACAGTCTCCTTGGTCCGCAGACCGTGGGCACCTCCACCACAAGCTGGTGGACCTCGGCTACTCGCACCGCACCGCCGTCGTCATGCTTTATGTCTGGACGTGCATCCTGGCGTTCGGCGGTGTGGCGTTCGCGGTGTTCCCTTGGCAGATTGTGTTGATCGTGGTGGTCGTAGCTGCTCTCGTCATGGCCGCCGTTACGGCATGGCCGTACTTCACGCGGAACACGGCGGGGCCGGGGGAGCGCTCATGACTTTCGGTTATGGTCACAGTTCTATCTCATGTAGAATTCTTTCTGCGGACAGTCACTCGCCCGTAACCCCACTTTGAGAATATGGCACCCGTGCCACGAGGATTGGTATCCCCATGACATCCAACGCCGATTCCGGACGCCCGTCCGGTAAACGTGTTGTTGGAGTTTCCGGGGAGACATCCAACCTGTGGCTCCGCTTGCTGCTCTTGAGCTCCGCAGCTGCCTTGGCCGGATTGATCGTGACGAGTATCGTCGCAGCGTTCCTGAATGGTGGCCTAGGCGCGCTTTCAGCAGCATTCGGTGCCGCGCTGGTCATGCTCTTCTTTGCGATCAGCCTTCTGATCGGTCATTTTGTTGGCCGCAATAATCCTTCCGGCGCTGTCGGCCTGTTCGTAGCGACGTACTTCGTAAAAGTCGTCGGATTTGCAGTGGTCCTCTTTGTTATCGGTACTCCCGCCTGGTTGCACGGCCGATGGTTCATCATCGGCGCAGTTGTGGCCGTCGTCCTTTGGCAGGCTGCGGAGATTTACGGTTTCAGCAAAGCCCGCCTGCAGATCTACAACGATCCTGCGGATGAGAAGGGCGGTACGGATGTCTCTGCGTAAGCGTAATTCCCAGCTGTCGAGCCACACTCCATCCCAAGGTGCCGCCAACGATTCTGCCGACGCCGGAAACGACGGTGGATACAACGCCGGCATCGCCGTCTTCAGCTACATCGTTGGCGGGATCATTGTCTGGAGTTTGATAGGCTGGGGTTTGGATAATCTGTGGGGGACCCGCTGGATTGTGCTCCTTGGCGCTCTGCTGGGAGCCGCAGGAGGGTTCTATCTTTCCCATATGCACGGCCTCACCAGGCAAAGCTCTTCTTCTGGCGAGAGCAACGCAGACAGCGGTCCGTCCACGGACGGGGACAGTGATGCCAAATAATTTCACACGGAATATGGATGCGTCGAGCGCGTCCGGCTTCCAACCAATGCCCAATGATGGACACAGCAGAGAGGAAACGCGTTGATCGCGCTTGCGCTCCCCGCCCAGGATTCGGGGTCATTCACCCCACCCGGAATCGACGAAATGCACCTGCCGGCAATCCTGCCTTGGGGTGCGCACGATGGCTTCTCCAAGCAGATGCTGCTGGTGATCCTTTCGGTCGTCATTATCGCTACATTCTTCATCCTCGCTGCGCGTAAGCAGCAGCTGGTTCCCGGCAAGCTGCAGTTCGCAGGCGAAATGGCCTATGGCTTCGTCCGCAACAGCATCGCCAAGGACATCATCGGCGGCAAGGACTTCATCAAGTACGTCCCGCTGTTGTTCAGCTTGTTCTTCTTTATTCTGGTGAACAACATCTACGGCGCTATCCCCGTGATCCAGCTCCCGAGCTTCTCCCACGTTGGCGGCGCGTACGTGCTGGCCGGCATCGTGTACTTCACCTGGATCATCATCGGCATCAAGAAGAACGGGCTGAAGTATTTCAAGCTCGCAACCGTTCCCTCCGGTGTCCCGTGGTACATCCTGCCGATCGTTGTTCCGATCGAAATCATCTCCAACTTCCTGGTCCGCCCCGTTACGCACAGCCTCCGTCTGTTCGCGACCATGCTGGCCGGCCACCTGATCGTCATGCTCGCCGGCTCCGGTATTGAGTTCCTGATCATGCAGGAGAACGTCCTTTTGAAGGGCACCTCGGTTCTCGTCCTTGTTGGCGCTATTGCCATGTACATGCTCGAGGCCCTGATCATGGCCCTGCAGGCCTACGTGTTCACCTTGCTGACCGCGATCTACATTGAAGGCGCCCTGCACGCCGACAGCCACTAGGCTCAAAAACTTCCCCTTGAGGGGATTGAAGTAAACCAAACAACCTGCCACATGGGTGGCATCTTGAAAGGAAAAAAATGGAAGGCAATCTCAACCTCGTAGGTTACGGTCTGTCCGCAATCGGCGGTGGTATCGGTGTGGGTCTCGTATTCGCGGCTTACATCAACGGTGTTGCTCGTCAGCCGGAAGCTCAGCGCGTGCTGCAGCCGATCGCATTCCTTGGTCTGGCACTGACCGAAGCTCTTGCCATCCTCGGCCTCGTCTTCGCTTTCGTTCTCTAGTCTTCGACTTTCGAACAAAGCGAATTCCGCAACCGAGTAGATAGGACGGGTGAAATATGAATCAGCTGATCATCTCAGCCGCCACTGAAGGCGAAGAGGCCACTAACCCTCTCGTTCCCAATGTTTGGGAAATGGGCGTCGTCCTCGTCGGCTTTGCTGTCCTCCTGTACATCGTGGTCAAGTTCATTGTCCCGATGTTCGAGAAGACCTTCGCAGAGCGCGCCGAAGCGATTGAAGGTGGCATCGCAAAGGCTGAAAAGGCACAGGCCGAAGCTTCTGCAGCTCTTGAAGAGTACAAGCAGCAGCTCACCGATGCCCGCGCCGAAGCCAACCGGATCCGTGAAGAAGCACGCGCTGAAGGCGCCCAGATCCTCGCGGACCTCAAGGCCAAGGCCGCTGCCGAGTCTGCCCGCATCACCGAGCAGGCACACGCTGCCATCGAGTCCGAGCGCCAGGCAGCTGTTGTCTCGCTTCGCTCAGAGGTTGGCACTTTGGCTACCACGTTGGCTGGCCGCATCGTTGGTGAAGCACTCACTGATGATGAGCGGGCCGCACGCGTTGTGGACCGCTTCCTGGCAGATCTGGAGACCCAGAACGCAGGTGCAGCTAAGTAATGGCAGGTATATCGAGCGAATCGCTGACCACGGCGCTGGCGCAGTTGGAAGCCAAGCTTCCTTTTGCCTCGCTGCAGTTGGCAAAGGACCTCTTCGGAATCCTGGGAACGGTGGACAGCTCGGCTGGCTTGCGCCGCGCCCTGACTGACCCGTCCCGTAGTGGAGACGAGAAGTCGGCGCTGGTCAAGCAGCTGGTTAGCGGAAAAGTCTCCGCTGATGCTGCTGAAATCGCAGGCGGACTGGCTGGCTTGCGCTGGGCATCTGCACGCGATATCGGCGATGCACTCGAGACTCTTGCCGCCACGGTTGTCATTGCCGTAGCTGAAAACAAGTCGGCCGTTTCTGCCTCTGGTATCACGGGGCTGGAAGAGCTGGAAAACGATCTGTTTGCTTTCAACCAGGCCGTCGCTTCCAGCCACGAAGTACAACGTGCTCTGTCTGAGCCGCAGGCATCCGCCGCGGCCAAGGTGGTCCTGGCCGAGAAACTTGTTCCTGGCGTCAGCGAGGAAGCAAAGGTTCTCATTGGCCAGGCCGTAACTCAGCCGCGCGGTGTCAAGCCGAGCAAGCTCGTCGAGTCCTTCGCCAAGCTTGCAGCCAAGCGTCAGCAGCGCTGGATTGCAACTGTCAGCGTTACCCGTCCGTTGACGGAAACGCAGGCCAGCCGTCTGCAGGCCGGGCTGAATGCCCTGTACGGCCGCGAGCTGAAGGTCAACGTCAATGTTGACCCCCGCCTGATTGGTGGAATCCGGGTTCAGGTGGGTGATGAAGTGCTTGACGCTTCTGTTATCGGCCGCCTGACCGACCTCCGCCGTCAGCTCGCTGTCTAGCGAAGACAAAGCACAACTTAACTGATATAAAACCCGGTCATCGTGAGCAACGATGATCACGAAAACAGGAGAGCAGGGACTGCAGATGGCCGAATTGACCATCAACGCCGACGACGTCCGTAATGCGTTGAACGAGTTCGCGGCGTCCTACGAACCCGGAAACGCAGAGCGCGTAGAGGTTGGTCGTGTGACCACCGCAAGTGACGGCATCGCCCGTGTTGAGGGTCTTCCCTCGGTCATGGCGAACGAGCTGCTTCGCTTCGAAGATGGCACGCTGGGCCTCGCCCAGAACCTTGACGTCCGCGAGATCGGTGTCATTATCCTCGGTGACTTCACCGGTATCGAAGAAGGCCAGGAAGTTCACCGCACCGGTGAAATCCTGTCCGTTCCGGTTGGCGATGCCTTCCTCGGTCGCGTTGTCGACCCGCTGGGCCAGCCGATCGACGACCTCGGCGAGATCAAGGCCGAGACCACCCGTGCACTGGAACTCCAGGCTCCGGGCGTCACCGAGCGCAAGTCGGTTCACGAGCCGATGCAGACCGGCCTCAAGGCTATTGACGCCATGATTCCGATCGGCCGCGGCCAGCGTCAGCTGATCATTGGTGACCGCCAGACCGGCAAGACCGCAATCGCTGTGGACACCATCATCAACCAGAAGGCCAACTGGGCTTCGGGCGATGTCACCAAGCAGGTTCGTTGCGTCTACGTTGGTGTTGGCCAGAAGGCTTCCACCATTGCCGCAGTACGCCAGACCCTTGAGGACCACGGCGCGCTGGAGTACACCACCATCGTGGCCTCCCCGGCCTCGGACCCCGCCGGCTTCAAGTACCTGGCACCGTACGCAGGCTCGGCCATCGGCCAGCACTGGATGTACGGTGGCAAGCACGTTCTGGTGATCTTCGATGACCTGTCCAAGCAGGCTGAAGCCTACCGCGCCGTGTCGCTGCTGCTGCGTCGTCCGCCGGGACGCGAAGCTTACCCCGGTGACGTCTTCTACTTGCACTCCCGCTTGCTGGAGCGTTGCGCAAAGCTCTCCGACGAGCTCGGCGCAGGCTCGATGACCGGTCTTCCGATCGTCGAAACCAAGGCAAACGACGTTTCCGCCTACATCCCAACCAACGTGATCTCCATCACGGATGGTCAGATCTTCCTCCAGTCGGACCTCTTCAACGCCAACCAGCGCCCTGCTGTTGACGTTGGTGTGTCCGTCTCCCGCGTTGGTGGCGCTGCCCAGGTCAAGTCCATGAAGAAGGTCTCCGGTACCTTGAAGCTGGACCTGGCGCAGTACCGCGACATGCAGGCATTCGCCATGTTCGCCTCTGACCTGGATGCGGCTTCCCGCCAGCAGCTGACCCGTGGCGCACGCCTGATGGAACTGCTCAAGCAGGGCCAGTACTCACCGTTCCCGGTTGAGGACCAGGTTGTTTCCATCTGGGCCGGCACCAACGGCTACCTGGACGACGTCCCGGTTGAAGACATCAGCCGCTTCGAGTCCGAGTTCCTGGAGCACCTGAAGCACAAGTCCTCCATCCTGACCACGCTGGCTCAGACCAACGTCCTGGATGACGACACCGCCGCAGCATTGAAGGAAGCAATCGTGTCCTTCAAGAAGGGCTTCTTCGGTGAAGGCGACGACCGTCTGGTTGGCGCCGGCCACGAAGAGCACGAAGCGATTTCCGGCGGCGACGTCGACCAGGAAAAGATCGTCAAGCAGAAGCGCTAGTTTCGATGACCTGTTCTGCCGGGGTCCTCAAGGGCCCCGGCAGGGCAGTACGTCGGGAACTTAGGAAAGGATAAGTATGGGAGCCCAGATTCGGGTCTACCGTCAGAAGATCAGCTCGACGACGTCGATGCGCAAGATCTTCAAGGCGATGGAACTGATCGCTACCTCGCGCATCGGTAAGGCCCGCGCCCGCGTAGCAGCTTCACTGCCTTACGCGAACGCGATTACCCGTGCCGTTTCTGCTGTCGCAAGTCAGAGCGAAATCGACCACCCGCTGACCACTGAGCCGGAGCAGATCCGCCGTGCCGCAGTCCTGATTATCACTTCAGACCGTGGCCTTGCAGGATCCTACTCCGCGAGTGTGCTGAAGCAGGCTGAAGGTCTCACCGAGCTTCTTCACGCAGAAGGCAAGGAAGTCAAGGCGTACCTGGTGGGCCGCAAGGCGCAGGCGTACTTCGATTTCCGCAACCGTGAGTACGCCCGCAATTGGACTGGCGGCACGGATGCACCGGAATTCGAAACCGCACAGGAAGTCGGAGCTGCACTCCTCGAAGACTTCGCCACTGATTTTGAAGAAGGTGGCGTGGACGAAATCCACGTCGTCTACACCCGCTTCAAGTCCATGGTGACGCAGGAGCCGACGGTTATCCGATTGCTTCCTCTGGAAGTCGTCGAAGAAGAAGCCGCCTCGGAGTCCGATCTGCTGCCGTTGTACGAGTTCGAACCGGAAACGGAGCAGGTCCTTGATGCCCTGCTTCCGCGTTACATCGAATCCCGCATCTTTGCAGCCATGCTGCAGGCCGCAGCTTCCGAGCTCGCAGCCCGCCAGCGTGCCATGAAGTCGGCCGGTGACAACGCTACGGAACTGATCAAGAAGTACACGCGCCTTCGCAACACGGCCCGTCAGGCCGAGATTACGCAGGAGCTTTCCGAGATCGTGGCCGGCGCCGACGCCCTCGCGTCCTAGCCGGTACGGATTCGGCTCGAAGCCGCACCTGCACCAAATAGATAAACTTAACCCCACGCCATCTACTGAGTGAAGTGAGAGAGATGACTGCCACTGCTACCGAACACGTAGCAACGGCCGGTGCCACCGGCCGCATTGCCCGTGTTATTGGTCCGGTTGTCGACGTCGAATTCCCGGCTGACGCAATCCCCTCGATTTACAACGCTCTGACCACTGAGATCACTCTCAATGGCCAGACCAAGACCATCACGTTCGAGACCTCCCAGCACCTGGGCGACAACCTCGTTCGCGCCATCTCCCTGCAGGCTACCGACGGCCTGGTCCGCGGTACCACCGTGCAGGATTCCGGCGCTCCGATCTCCGTGCCCGTCGGCGACGGCGTGAAGGGCCACATCTTCAACGTCCTCGGCAAGCCGCTGGACGTCGAAGAGTCTGAGATCAAGGCTGACGCCTACTGGCCGATCCACCGCAAGGCTCCGGCCTTCGCTTCCCTCGAGGGCTCCACGGAGATGCTCGAGACCGGCATCAAGGTCATCGACCTCCTCACCCCGTACATCAAGGGTGGAAAGATCGGCCTGTTCGGCGGCGCCGGCGTTGGCAAGACCGTTCTGATCCAGGAAATGATCACCCGTGTTGCCCGCAACTTCGGTGGTACCTCCGTATTCGCCGGTGTTGGCGAGCGTACCCGTGAAGGTAACGACCTCTGGGTTGAAATGGAAGAGGCCGGAGTTCTCAAGGACACCGCCCTTGTCTTCGGCCAGATGGATGAGCCGCCGGGAACGCGTCTGCGTGTTGCCCTGTCTGCGCTGACCATGGCGGAGTACTTCCGCGATGTTCAGAACCAGGACGTGTTGCTCTTCATTGACAACATCTTCCGCTTCACGCAGGCAGGTTCGGAAGTTTCCACGCTGCTCGGCCGTATGCCGTCCGCAGTGGGTTACCAGCCGAACCTTGCTGACGAGATGGGTCTCCTCCAGGAGCGCATCACCTCGACCAAGGGCCACTCCATCACGTCGATGCAGGCCATTTACGTGCCTGCTGACGACTACACCGACCCGGCTCCGGCAACGACCTTCGCACACCTCGACGCGACCACGGAACTTTCCCGTGAAATCGCCTCCCGTGGTCTGTACCCGGCCGTTGACCCGCTGACCTCGACCTCCCGCATCCTGGACCCCCAGTACATCGGCAAGGACCACTACAACACGGCTGTCCGTGTGAAGCAGATCCTGCAGAAGAACAAGGAACTCCAGGACATCATCGCCATCCTCGGCGTTGACGAACTGTCTGAAGAAGACAAGATCGTCGTGTCGCGTGCACGCCGTATCCAGCAGTTCCTGTCCCAGAACACCTACACCGCCAAGCAGTTCACCGGCGTTGAAGGCTCCACCGTGTCCATCAAGGACACCGTGGAAGGCTTCACCGCTATCTGCGACGGCGAGCTGGACCACATCGCAGAGCAGGCGTTCTTCAACGTCGGTGGCCTGGATGACGTCGAGCGTAACTGGGCCAAGATCCAGGAACAGACCAAGTAGTATGGCTGAGCTCGAGGTTGAGATTGTCGCAGCGGACCACTTTGTGTGGTCCGGCGCGGCCAAGATGGTGAAGGCCCGCACCAGCGATGGTGAAATCGGAATCCTGCCGGGCCACTCGCCCCTCCTGGCCATCCTGGCTGAGGGTGAGCTGGCAATCCAGCCGGTTTCCGGTGACCGTATTGCGGTAGTAGTTGACGGCGGATTCTTCTCCGTCGACAACGATCGTGTGGTCATTGTTGCTGACAACGCCCAACTGGGCGAAGCGGCTACAGCGGGGATCCGATAGCACGACCTTGATGGACGATTCCCTTATTCCGTTCATCGCCCTGGCAACGGCGTTTGCGTTGCTGATTTTTTCACTGTGCCTTCTTGGGGTGCGCCGCTTCAATCTGCGGCGCGCCCTGGGCACGGTTGACGCCTCCATTTGTACGGCTGGAAACAGCTGGCAGATGGGGGTTTGTCGTTATCAGGACAATGAACTTGAGTGGTTCCGCTTGATGTCCCTGAGCGTGATCCCAAAACATAGATACAAACGCAGTTCGTTGGAACTGCTTGGCCGGCGTCAACCTACTGAGGATGAGCTCGTCAAGGTGCAGCCTGGCGTCGTCGTGGTTGAACTCCAATATGAAGGTAAGAAGTTCATGCTTGCCATGAACTTTGATGCCTACGCCGGTCTTTCCTCCTGGCTCGAGGCCGGACCTGTTATCGGCGTCGGAACCTGGCGTTAGGCCCCATGGATTTTCTTCTGGACATCAGCCTTGTTGATGGACCATTCCTGTGGTTGAGCATTATCGGCGGTGTGGCGGGAGCCGCGTACCTCCTGTGGAGACGTCAGCGTTCCTGGCCACTGACCGTCGCAGCCTGCGTGGCGGGTGGTGTTGCCGTTGTGGCGTTGGCCCACTGGGTCCTGGTTGATCTGATGGCCGTCTTCTCGGAAAATCTTCCCTTTGAGACCCTGGCGTGGTCGGTCCCGGCTGTCGCGGCCGCTCTGCTGTTTGCCACGCGTTTTCCCCGCTCTACCTGGAAAAGTCGTGCCGGCGGCCTGGCAGCGATGCTGGGCGTAGTTCTCATGAGCGTCGTCCAAGTCAATGTGTACTTCGGACTGAACAACACGGTGGCGGACCTTCTTGGTACGGCCGTCGCCCGTATCCAGCCCTTGGAGGGCAGCCTTCAACGCGCTCCGGGCAGTAAACCGGGACCTGCGCTGTCGGATTGGAAAGCTCCCGGGTCAATGCCGCGGGGCGGTATCCTTCGGAAGGCTCAAATCCCGGGAAACGCATCGGGCTTCACAGCACGGGAAGCCTACATCTACCTGCCTCCGGCCTATCAAACCGCAGCACGGCCAAGCTTGCCGGTGCTGGTGCTCTTTTCAGGCCAACCCGGTGGTCCGGCCGATTGGCTAACCGGGGGGCAGCTCCGTGCGCAACTGGACAGATTTGCTGAAGCACACGGTGGCATCGCCCCCGTAGCGGTCGTGGTGGACCCAAATGGTTCGGGAAGCGCCAACACCCTATGCATGGACAGCCGCATCGCGCATGCTGACACCTACCTCTCCCAGGACGTACCTGCTTGGATCAGCTCCACCTTGGAAGTATCGAATGATCACCGGCTGTGGGCAGTGGGTGGCTTCTCGTTCGGCGGCACGTGTGCGGTTCAGATGGGGACAATGCATCCCGAATTGTTCACTTCGATAGTGGGCTTTTCCGCTGAGCGGGAGCCATCGCTTGCGAAGGACCGGAATAAGACCATCGCAGACTCGTTCGACGGCGACGTGGCCGCTTTCGAGTCAAGGACCCCCTTGTTTTTGATGCAACAACGGGATTACGCAGGCAGCGGCCTGTACTTGGCGGCAGGCGCCACGGACACAGAGTTTACGGACTACATGCACGTTCTTGCTGACGCTGGAAAAGCGGCGGGTTTCACCATCCAAGCACACTCCATCCAGCACGCTGGCCACTCGTGGGATGCTGTGGTCCGGGGTATGCCTGATGCTCTGGATTTCTTGTCTGCCCGATGGGGAATAGTCCAGTGAGCCTCGCCCTGAAAGGCGTCGTGCAGCCCGTCTTGAGGCAAACGGCCAAACATCTCCGTGCTACTCCCTTCACCACGCTCGTGCTTGCGTTGTTCGTGGCGGTGTCCGTCGTGTCTGGAAGCATCGTTGGCGGTCCGGCAGAATCATTGCTGCCTGTGGCGGGCGTGACCTTGGCGGGGCTGCGGTCGGGGGAGTGGTGGTCTATCTGGACGTCATTGTTCTTCACTACCAACCTGCTGGCGTTTGTCACCGCAGCGCTCATGATCCTGTTCCTGCTGGGGCTTGCAGAGCGGCGATTCGGCTTCTTCCGGACGGCCGGAGTCTTCCTCGGCAGCCAGTTTGCATGCGTTGCGGCATTCCTGCTGGTCACCCAGGTGGCGCGGTACATGGATGATGGTTGGATCTCCAGGATGGTGGATACCCGGCTGATAGGGCCGTACGGTGCTTTGGTTGCCACAGCCCTTGCAGCCAGTGCAATGCTGCCAACGCTTTGGCAACGACGATTGAGGACCGTGGTCCTTTCCCTTTCCCTGCTGCTGGTGTTGTACATCGGACACGCCGAGACCGTCATGGGGCTTGTGGGAGCTTTGTTGGGCCTGGGGGCTGCGTGGTGGACCCAGAGCAGCCAAGGACACCTTCACCTGCACCGCTCCACGGGCCGTGAAGTCCGGAACCTGCTGGCCCTCACCATGGCCATTTTCGCTGCCGGCCCCATACTGACCGCTGCAGCCAAGAGCCCTTCGGGACCTCTCGCCCTGCTGCGGGATGTCATCCTGAACCCGCTTCCCACTCTG
The DNA here is from genome assembly GCF_042788025.1 of Paenarthrobacter sp. YIM B13468. Classification (NCBI taxonomy): domain Bacteria; kingdom Bacillati; phylum Actinomycetota; class Actinomycetes; order Micrococcales; family Micrococcaceae; genus Paenarthrobacter; species Paenarthrobacter sp. YIM B13468. Next base: position 237,495 of record NZ_JBHZPI010000001.1, read on the forward strand.
AGTCAACTGGAAAGTAATTGCGGCGGGACCATTGACGTGGCTTGCCTCGAGCTTAGCCGTCAGGGCTACACGGGCCCCTTTGGCCTGGCACTTGCTGTTGTGCCCGTCGTGTTGTTGCTGATTTGTGCTGACGGCATGCGACGTGGGCGGCGCCTGGCACTGGGGATAGCGATCGGTGTCCAGTTGGTTGTCGTAGCCCTTTCGACTGTCTACTTGAGCCTTTTCGCGGGTATTCCTATGCCCCCGGGACGTCAAGCCGCGATGCTGAACCCTGCAGTTGTGCATCTGATCCCCTTGGTCCTGGTTCCACTGACCCTGGCGGTCCTCTTGTTCGCCTATCGTGGGCACTTCCGGGTGGAATCCTCTGCCCGGTTGCGGCGGCGTGTCTTTTGGCTGGTTGGCCTCACGGGCGCGACCCTTGCGCTTGCATACACTGCCGTGTGGCTGGCTTCGGGCGGCATGACGCGCGACGGCGGCCTGCTGGGTTTGGGTGCAGAGCTCGCCCGGCAGTACCTGCCGGTTCCGTTGCCCAGCGTGTACCGCAAGGTCTTTGCCGAGCGTGACGCTTTGGAAGTCTTCCTGTTCTCCTACTCCGGGACGGTCTTCTGGCTTGTGGCGTTGATTGGAGTCTGGATACTCCTCATCCGGGGCCATCATGCCGCTGGCCTGGACCATCAAGGGCGGGACCGCGCACGCGATCTGGCGAAAGCCGGTGGCGATTCGTTGTCGTGGATGGCGCTCTGGGAGCCGAACAAATATTGGTTCAATCCTGACGGTACGGGAGGAGTGGCGTACCAGCAGCATGGACATGTGGCCCTGACACTGGCCGGTCCTCTAGGAGCCGGGGAGCACCATGTAGAGACTGCTGCAGGATTCCTTGATTTCTGCTCCCAGCATGCCCTGATACCTTGCCTCTACTCGTGTACAGATGAGTTGTGGCCCATGCTTCAGGCCCGCGGTTTTCGAAGGGTTGCAGTCGCGCAGGAAACCCGGCTGAGGATCAGGGGTTTGGAGTTCCGCGGCAAGGAGTGGCAGAACGTCAGGACATCCCTCAACCGGGCGGCAAAGATGGGGATCACGGCCACATGGGGCCGGTATGACGCACTGCCCCATGCTCTGCGCGCACAAGTGGGCGAGGTGTCCGAAGAGTGGGCTGCACAAAAACGCGTACCTGAAATGGGATTCACGTTGGGCGGCCTGGATGAGCTTGAGGACCCTGATGTGTTGTGCTGCGTGGCCACTGATACAGACGGGTTCGTTTATGGAGTCACCAGCTGGCTTCCTGTCTACCGGAACGGCACTGTTGTCAGCTGGACCTTGGACTTTATGCGTCGCCGCGGCGATGCCTTCCCGGGAGTGATGGAATTCCTGATTGCCGCCGCCATCCTCCATCTCAGGGAATCGGTGGAGGTTATCTCGCTCTCCGGTTCGCCCTTGGCACGGGAGAAGGACGAGATTGATCAGCGGGCCGAGGGACTTGCAGGCATGTTGGACCTGGTTGGCCAGGCCCTGGAACCTGTCTACGGTTTCCGATCCCTGGCTTCCTTTAAGTCACGTTTCCAACCCGACTACCGAACTTTGTACATGTATTACCAAGAGCCGTTGCACCTGCCCGCAATAGGCCGGGCGCTGAGCCGCGCATACCTTCCGGGATTGTCTGTGCGACAATCCGCCAGACTACTGCGAACGCTGGTTGCTTGAATTGACGACGCCTATTCTTCGAAGCCGTTTAGCATTTCTTCGTGGTTTGTAACAAGAGTTGTCGAAATATCAGACATTTCACCGGACATTCTGACTGTTAAACACGTTGGTCCCGACTGGAAAGCCGGGACCAACGCGTTTGTTGAAACTGCAACAAACAAAATCAACAAGTAAGACTAGACGACCGTAACGCCGGTTGCCTGCGGGCCCTTGGCGCCCTGACCGATCTCGAACTGAACGCGCTGGTTCTCATCGAGGGTCTTGAAACCACCGGTCTGGATCTCAGAGTAGTGAACGAAAACATCCCCATCCGAGTCATCCGGGGTGATGAAGCCGAAGCCCTTTTCAGCGTTGAACCACTTGACGGTTCCCAGTGCCATGTATTTCTCCTCATTATGGAACAGCAGTCCGATACACCTCGTACCGGCCCTTGTTACTCCGCGAGAAGATCCGGATTCCGTCCAGGCTTGGCCTGTCCGGTTTCGCAGGAGCTTCACGCTCGCAACTCGTCTTGCGAGCATGAAAACCACCTACACAAAGACTGCTACAACACTTTCATGTGCCGTGCCGGAGGTCAACGGTCTTTAAGGCAATTCGGGAAAATTTTCGGTAAAAAGAAGGTAACGCGGACAACCCCAATTCACCGTGGTCTGATTGTCCTAAGCCAGCCACTGTCCGTTGCGCATGACGGCAGTAAGGCCGAGTTCCTGATCGGTAGTAACAACGTCAGCGCGAAGGCCGCGACGCAATCCACCCACCTCGTCAGAGAGCCCAAGAATGGCAGCAGGTACTGCAGTCGCTGAGCAGATGGCGTCCGGAAGGGCGACGCCAGCGTCCACGGTCTTGCGGACCACTTCCAGGAGCGTGGCGGTGCCCCCTGCGATGGAGCCAGTGGCATCCAGGGTTGCCACGCCATTGCTGACGGTCACCGGTGACGGTCCGAGCATGTAGTTTCCGTCCGAAAGCCCCGCAGCGGCCATTGAATCAGTCACCAGGAGAATGTTGCCGGCGCCCACCAACTGAAATACGGTAGCGACGATACTGGGGTCTAGGTGGGTGTCGTCGGCGATGAGTTCCACCACGGCTTTTCCCGCCTGGGCGGCCCGCAAGCAGGCGGCAACGGGGCCTGGCGCGCGGTGGTGCATTGGTGGCATCCCGTTGAAAAGGTGCGTCACTGTCGGTAGCGAGCTGACGCCGTCGAACCCTGCCGATTCCAGTCCCTCGCGGGCCGCAGCCAACGACGCTGCGGCGGTGGCGTCGTCGCAATCGGTGTGACCCAGAGACGGCGTCACGCCGTGGAAGGTCATTAAGTCCACCAGTGCAGCGGCCCCTGGCAATTCCGGGGCATACGTCATAGTGGCAAGTTTGCCGGCGGCAGCGCCCACGAGTTCGTTCATGAGGTCCAGGTCCGGCTCCAGCAGGTAGTCCGGGTTCTGGGCGCCGCATCGTGCATGGGAGAGGAAAGGTCCCTCCAAATGGATGCCGGCCACAAGACCTTCGTCGACGAGCTTCACATAGAGTTCAATCCCGCGAAGGAGGTCCTCCCGCGGCGCCGTAACCATGCTTGCGAGGAAAGTTGTGGTGCCGGAGCGGTGCAGGAAATCCACTGCCTTACGGGCCGAGGCCTCCTCCCCGCCTGGAAAGTCACCACCATTCCCGCCGTGGCAGTGGACGTCTACCAAGCCAGGGAAGATGAAGTGGCCGCTGGGTGCACCGATGCGTATAGCGTGCCCGAAGCCTTCAAACTCGTCCGCGTCAAAGCCATCCGCCGGGCCTGCATAGGCGATGCGGTCGCCGTCGATGGCCACGAGGCCGTCTTCCACCACCACGCCGTCACTTACGAGCGTTCCCGTGAGAATTTGGTGGCTGGGCGCGGAGGAATGGACGAATTGGTCTGCGGCAGTCATGACTCTGATTCTAGTGGCCTGCCGCACACGCCCTGTAGGGAAGAATCAGAAGAGTCGGGATTCGCTGTCGTCCACACCGCGCATGGCGTCATAGTCCAGCGTTATGCAGTCGATTCCGCGGTCGTTGGCCAGGACTTTGGCTTGAGGCTTGATCTGCTGGGCTGCAAAAATCCCACGGACCGGCGCCAGTAGGGGATCCCGGTTCAGCAGCTCCAGATACCGGGTCAGCTGCTCGACGCCGTCGATGTCGCCGCGCCGCTTCAGCTCAATCGCCACCGTGGCGCCGGTTGCGTCCCGGGCAAGGATGTCTACGGGGCCGATGGCGGTGAAGTATTCCCGCCGGATGAGTGAGTATCCGGTTCCGAGCGTCTCGATCTGTTCTGCCAGGAGGCGTTGCAAGTCAGCTTCCACGCCGTCCTTGATCAGTCCAGGATCAACACCCAGGTCATGTGAAGTGTCATGCAATTGCTCGTAGATGTTGATGATGAGCCGGTCATCGGTCTTGGCCGACTGCACGGTCCACTGCTCAACCACGCCCTCTTCCACTTCGGTTTCCTCGGGGGAAGTTACGCGCAGCGTGGCCGGTGGGCTCATCCAGTTCAGCGGCTTGTAAGAGCCGCCGTCGGAGTGCACCAGCACCGAGCCGTCGGCCTTGACCAACAGGAGCCTGGTGGCGAGTGGGAGGTGGGCCTTGAGGCGGCCAACATAATCAACAGAACAACGGGCTATGACGAGTCGCACCCGCCTTACCTTACCCGGTGGCGGCCGGTCGCTGGGGCAGAATGGAATCATGCCCCGTTCCAACCGCCCTCGTCGCAACGCCGCCAGCACACGTTCGAACAAAGCTGCCGGCAAGTGGGCGGACGAGGCCCCGGAACTGGATCTGGAACGGGCAAGGGCGGGGATTGCGCGCAGGGAAAGCGCCCCTGATGGCGACTGGATGGTCCGTACCATGACGGCGCGGAAGGCGGAGAAGCAGTACATCTGCCCGGGCTGCTCGACTGCTATCCTCCCTGGTATCGCACATCTGGTGGTGTGGTCGGACAATCACCTTTTTGGCGAAGCCGCCGGACTGGCTGAGCGCAGGCACTGGCACACCAACTGCTGGACGACTCGAACCTACAGGTATCGCTGACCAGGTCCCGCTGGTTCCCTTAGGCTTGGAGGCATGACTTTCGACCCCGCCTCGTTCGTTTTCACTGCGCAGGATGCTCCCTCCGCGATCAGGGCCTCCACCGTCCTTCCCGCGCGTCGGGAGAATGTGGAATTCACCACCGACGACGGAAAACTCCTGCTGGGCGAGCTCGCAGTGCCGGAGTCCGGGGTGATCACCGCAACGTTGATCACCCTCCATCCGCTGCCGACCCATGGCGGCTTCATGGACTCCCATGTCTACCGCAAGGCTTCCTATAGGCTGCCGGCGTTGGCAGGTGTGGCGGTCCTGAGGTTCAATACCCGCGGTACACACTCGCCGCGCGGCACCAGCCAGGGCCAGTTTGAAGAGGGCATCGGTGAACGCTACGACGTCGAAGCAGCTGTCCGTTTCGCCGTTGAGCGCGGCCTGCCGAACCGGTGGTTGGTGGGTTGGTCGTTCGGGACGGAACTGGCACTGATGTACGGCGCAGTTGAACCTGTGGCCTCGCAGATCGAGGGCGCGGTCCTCCTGTCTCCTCCACTCCACCGGGCAACGGACGTGCACCTCAAGGAGTGGGCAGCCTCCGGCAAGCCGCTGACCGTGTTGGTTCCGGAACACGACGATTACCTTCGGCCCGCGGAGGCAGCCCAACGCTTCAGCCTGATACCGCAGGCCCGGCTGGTGGGCGTCGACGGTGCCAAGCACCTGTGGGTGGGGGAGAAGTACGCAGCGCGTGTCCTGGACGAAATCGTCGACGACGTCACTCCGGCAGGTGCCGGCGTGGACGGTCTGCCACGTGAGTGGGCGGGCCCGGTCGCCAACGCGTCATGAGTAGACAGGGAAAGTCAGTGCCTGTCTTGGCGCATGATGAAGACTTCCTTGATCAGCAGCATGATGGCCGCCGCTGTCGGAATGGCAATCAATGCACCCAGGACACCCAGCAGGCTTCCCCCGGCGATCACTGAGATCACGGCCACTGCGCCCGGAACGGCCACTGCCCGCTGCATGATGCGCGGAGAGATGAAATAGGCCTCGAACTGCAGGTAGGCAAAGTAGGCGATCGCATAGATAACGGCCGTTTGCCAGCCGGCTGTGAGGGCCACGAGGATAACGACGACTGCGGCGATCAGGCCGCCCACCAGCGGGATGAAGGCCAAGAGCGCCACGACGAAGGCAAGCAGGACGCTGAAGGGAATGCCCAGGATGCTCATGACGATGAAGGCAAAGAATGCGTTCAACAGGGCGACGCAGGCCTGGCCGATCACGTAGTTGCCTACTGAGTCGGTAATCGCTTCCGAAAGTGCCTCGACGCGGGGGCGGCGCGACCTCGGCGCCAGGCGGTAGGCCCATTTCTTCATGGACGGCAGGGCGGCCAGGAAGTACAGGCTAAGCACCAGGACAATCAGCGTGCCGAACAATCCGTTGGCCACAGTGGAACCGAAGCCCACCACGCCGCCGAAGATGCCACCCATGGCTTCGGGATCCTTGACGAACTTATCCAGTTCGGTAGTAATGCGGTCGCGAATGCCGAACTGGCTGTCCACGGTGCGGAAGAAATCCGAGTCGAGGAAGCCCCGTATCCAATCCGGCGCCTGCCGGACGATCTCGGAAACCTGTTCCACGATGGTGGGAATCAACGTTGCAAAGAACCCGGCAACCGCAAGGACCAGGACAGAGACAGATATCAGGATGCCGCCAGGGCGCGGGACCTTTCGGGTCTCAAGCCATCGGACTACCGGATCCAGCCCGAGGGCGATGAAGAGCGCGGCAACGATCCAAAGGATCAGCTGGGTGGTATTGCTTGCGATATAAAAGACCAGCAGGGCCACGCCGACCCCGGCAGTGCCCATGAAGCCCACATACAACGGGTGCTGGGATGACATGCGGGGACCAGGGGCACCGAAATCGTTGTCCTCGTCGGCCTTGATGCCTTCCGCAACGGCAACGGCCTCGTCTTCGGGAGGCATCTCGAACCGGACCCGGGTGCGGGCACCCGGGATGGGTTGCCTCAGCTTGCGGGCTATTGCGGCCAGGCGTCCGGTGCGGACCGGAACAGTAGCGGAGGTCCCATCCGCAGGGGCGTCCACCACAGTTGACCCTGACTCATCGATGGGACGGGGCTCCAAGTGGTCTTTCACGCGGTTCTGCTGCCTTTTCTACGTTGTTTGTACTTATTGTCTACGTTATTAGCTAAATGCGGTGGTGACGCTGCGATTACAGGCGTTGGTCGCCCGGATATCATGATCATCGCCACACTATCAGGAGCCCGGAATCCGGCCTTAGCGGCGCCATTGCAGGGAACCAGGCGTCCTTGGCGGGATGGGCCGATCTGACTCTTTGATAACAAAACGGTTACCCTTGAAGTTCAACGACCGCTGATGATAGGTGATCCTGTGCGTTTGAAGACTGCAGCCTTGCTGGTGCTGCTGGGCCTGCTGACGATGCTGGCCGGCATTGGCCAGCTAACCTTCTGGGCCCCCGCCGAGACCGTGACGGCCTCGGTTCCCAGTGACACAAAAGCTGCCCCGCTGACCGTGATCGACCAAAAGTTGATCGCCCTCCATGACGGGCCGGTGAAGATCAAGATCCAGGGTGAAGGCAACTTCATCGTCGCTACGGGCCGCCCGGACGACGTCGACGCCTGGGTGGGCAAAACGGCCCACAACACCCTGACTGGTGTCTCCCAGGACCAGAAGTCCTTGGAAGTAGCCTCCACGGATGGCGAGGCAACAGCCCCTTCTCCCGTTGGCTCGGACCTCTGGGTTAACACGGAAGACGCCAGCGGAGACCTGGACTACACCTGGAACCCGCCTGCAGGAGGCGAGTGGTCACTCCTGGTCGCCAGCGACGGAACCAAGCCTGCGCCGTCGTCGATCTCCATGACCTTCCCTAACAACGCAACCACGCCGTGGGCCGTTCCGCTCATCGTGCTCGGCATCATCATCATTCTTGCCGGAGCGGCCCTGCCGTTCATAACCAAGGCCATCAACAACCGCCGCAAGGGCGACGGGCACCGCAACGGAGACGGCTTCGGCGGACCGCATGGTGGTGGGGAAACCACCACGCTTCCGGTCCAGACGCCGCCAGGTAAGACCGAGGGCCGCCGGGGTGCCGGTGCAGAAGGTCCGAGCCTGCGCATTAGTGCTGTGGCTGCAGCGCTCGCTGCCGCCCTCGTGGGTGGTACGGCGGTAGCAGCCCAGGCCACGTCCACACCCGGAGCGACGGACACTTCCAGCTCTTCTTCTTCCGCCTCCGCGGAAGGCAAGGCAGCACCTGTGATGCTCGAATCGCAGCTGCAGCGAATCCTTGAGCAGGTTGCCAGCACTGTTGACGCAGCCGACGCCGCCAAGGACGCTGCCAAGCTTGCACCGCGCGTGGACAAAATGGAACTTCAGGTCCGCACCCAGAACTACAAGATCCGTTCGACGGTTTCCGCCTACGAGCCCCGCATGCCGGTTCGTGCCACCAAGCTCCAGAGCAGCGTGATCAGTACCAAGCGCGACTGGCCGCGTACGGTCTTTGCCCTGACCCAGGGCGATGGCAACGTCGTGCCCCAGGTCCTGACACTGGTGCAGCTCTCACCGCGGGAAAACTACAAGCTCTGGGGCAGCGCTCCGCTGCAACCGGGCACCAACTTCCCGTCGTTCCCCGTTCCCCGCGATGGAACCGCCCCCGCCGCCGCCGATGACAAGACCGGCCTGGCATACAGCGGTAACGAAGCCCTCGGAATCCTCGGGGAGATGCTGACTACCCCCGATTCGCCCAACAGGAGCAAGTTGGCTGACGGTCAGTCCTCGCCCTACATCGCCGGTGCCCTTGCTTACCAGGCGGACACCGTGAAGAACGGAACCAGTGCCAACTTCAAGTTCTCCCATACACCGGTGAACAACCAGACTGTTGTTCTGCGCACGGCAGATGGAGGCGCCCTTGTAGTGGGTCGCTTGGACTTCGCTTTTGAAGGAACGCCGAAAGCGGCAGGGGACAAACTCATTCTTGAGGACGACTCCGCTGTTTTCGCCGGCGGCAAGGAGACAACCACCGGTATGGTCCTGAACTTCGCCGAATCGGTGGCGGTGTACATTCCGCCGGCAGGTTCTGCCGATCCCATGAAGCTCGTAGCTGCTACCCGCGGACTCGTGGGCGCCAGCTTCAAGTAGGGCATGCCTTGGCAGCGGCTAGAGTGGACGGTATGAGTTCGCCCGGATACCGACCCACTCCAGCCGCTGCCAGCCAGCTCAACCTGCGCGGCGCCGTCGACCTCTCGTCGTTGCGCCGGCCGCCCGCCCCACCCCAAGCACCGCCCGCAAGCGGAGCTGCCGATTCCGGTACGCCGGACTCCGGTGGACCAGGCGGAGCTGAATCGGGACGTGTGTCCCTTCGTGTAGACGCAACCGAAACCAATTTCCAGGATCTGGTACAGCTATCCGCCCAGATTCCTGTCCTCTTCCTTCTCTGGTCACGCTACGCAGCCGAATCTCCCGCTGTTCTGGACGCCGTGCAGCGCGTCGTTGAAAGCTACGGCGGACGCTTGGTCCTTGCTGCTGCTGACGTTGATGCGTTCCCTCAACTCGCACAGGCTTTCCAGGTCCAGGCAGTACCCACGGCTGTTGCCGTCGTCAAAGGCCAGCCGGTTCCGCTTTTCCAGGGTCCTGCCGATGACGAGCAGATCCGCAGCCTTGTTGATGAACTACTCAAGGTAGCGGCTGCCAATGGCGTTACGGGCAGCATCGGTGACGCTGCGCAGGAGGGCGAGGCCGAACCAGCACCGCTGCCTCCGCTCCACCAGGCCGCGATTGATGCCATCGAGGCTGGAGACTACGCCGGAGCGGCGGCGGCCTATAAGCAAGCACTGTTGGAAATGCCCGCCGACGCCGACGCCAAGGCAGGCTTGGCGCAGGTGGAGCTGATGGCCCGGCTTGAGACGATCTCAGCTGCCGAAGCTGAAAACCTCCGCCAATTGGCCGCACAGGAGCCCGATAATGTGCAGGCCCAGTTGGGCGTAGCCGACCTCGACATCTCCGGTGGGCACATCGAGGATGGATTCAACCGCATCATTGCATTCATCGGTCGGAACTTCGGTCCGGAGCGCGAGACCGCACGTCTACGCCTGCTTGAACTTTTCGAGGTAGTGGGCACATCGGATGAGCGGGTGGCCAAAGCCCGTCAAGGACTTGCGAGGGTTCTGTTCTAGTGCCCTCGGCACTGTTTACGCCCCTGCAGCTCCGTTCGCTCCGCATTGCGCATCGTGGGTGGGTTTCACCCATGTGCCAGTACAGTTGCACCCCGGAAACGGGTGAAGGCGTACCCAACGACTGGCACTTGATGCACCTCGGATCCTTTGCCGCCGGTGGTGCTGCATTGATCCTGAGTGAAGCTGCTGCCGTGAATGCCTCCGGGCGGATCAGCCCCAGGGACGCTGGACTGTACTCCGATGAGCAGGCAGCTGGCTGGGAGCGGATTGTCCACTTCGTTCACCAGCACGGCGCCGTCGACTGCAAAATCGGTGCCCAGCTCGCACACGCCGGGCGAAAGGCGTCGACTTACTGGCCGTTTTCGGACCGGACCGGTTCCGTTCCAGCATCCGACGGCGGCTGGGTCACCTTTGGTCCTGCCCAACAGCCCTACGACGGTTATGCAGCGCCGGAAGCCATGAGCGAAGAAGACATCCATGGAGTCATTGCCGACTTTGCGGCTGCGGCCGCCCGGGCTGTGGCCGTAGGTTTTGACACTGTGGAAATCCACGGCGCACATGGGTATCTGCTTCACCAGTTCCAAAGCCCCCTTATCAACACGCGTACAGACAAGTGGGGTGGCACGGAGAATGGGCGGAACCGGTTGATGCTCGCGGTCGTGGACGCCGTGAGGGGGGGCATTCCGGATTCCATGCCACTGTTGTTGCGGATTTCCGCAACTGATTGGGCTGAAGGGGGAGTGGATGTTGATGCCTCTGTCCGCCTGGCCAAGGCCGCGTCCGAACGCGGTGTCGACCTCGTGGACGTCTCCAGCGGCGGGGCGGTCGCCCATCAACAAATCAAGCCGGCTCCCGGTTACCAAGCAGGGTTCGCCGAGCAGGTAAAACGCGACGCCGGTGTACTCACCGGTGCGGTGGGCCTGCTCACAAGTGCCACCCAGGCCGAAGATATCGTGGCGAATGGACGTGCGGATGCGGTCTTCATGGCCCGGGCAGCGCTACGCGATCCGCACTGGTGGCTCAGGGCTGCTTATGAGCTCGGCCACGAAATTTCCTGGGTTCCGCAGTACCAGAGAGCCATACCCCGCCACGGCTTCTAGCACGTCCCTGCACCACTGGAAGCCGGGGCTAGGCTGGAGCCATGACGGAACCGCGCCATGAACCATTCTCCCAGCCATCCCACATAGGCCAGTCGGCACCGCTAGAATCTGCGGTTGAACCCGGGCTGTCGGCAGAGCCGCACACGGACCTGCCGGTATCGGCTCTCTCCATCCGCGGCCTGGCCAAGCGGTTCGGTGGAAAGATCGCCGTCGATGGCGTGAGCCTGGAGGTTCCGGTGGGTTCTTTCTATGGAATGGTGGGCCCGAACGGTGCGGGCAAGACCACCACGTTGTCGATGGCCACTGGGCTGCTGCGGCCGGACTTTGGCACGGCGTTGGTCCACGGGGTGGATGTTTGGGCCCGGCCGCTGGAAGCCAAGAAGCTTATGGGCGTCTTGCCGGATGGTGTCCGGTTGTTTGACCGGCTGACAGGGGAACAGCTGGTCACCTACGCGGGCCTGCTCCGTGGCATGGACCGGGACGTGGTCCGCCCCCGGGTAACCGAACTATTGGCCGCCTTGGACCTTGAAGTCGATGCCGGATCCTTGGTGGTTGACTATTCGGCAGGTATGACCAAGAAGATTGCGCTGGCTTCGGCGTTGATCCATGCTCCCCGGCTCCTGGTATTGGATGAGCCCTTTGAATCGGTGGACCCTGTATCGGCGGCCAATATCAGGGGCATCCTTGAGAGCTATGTATCTTCCGGAGGTACGGTCATCGTCTCCAGCCACGTCATGGACCTCGTGCAGCGCATGTGCAGCCATGTGGCAGTTGTGGCAGCAGGACGCGTCCTCGCAGCGGGGTCCGTGGATGAAGTCCGGAACGGTTCCACGCTGGAGGAACGTTTTGTGCAATTGGTAGGCGGCGGGCACCGGACGGAGGGGCTGGAGTGGTTGCGCACCTTCTGAGCCTTAAATGGCGGTTGCTCCTCAATGGCTTCAAGCGCAGCCCTGCGCAGCTCATTGGCATGGGCATCGGGTTGTTGTACGCGCTGGGAATCCTGGTCCTGTTGATTGGAGCCTTGATTGCCCTGCGTTGGGCGGACGCTGAAATCGCCCATACCGTGGTGGTGTTGGGTGGTGCCGCGGCCCTGCTTGGCTGGGCAGTGGTTCCCCTTCTTGCATCCGCAGCAGACATGACGCTGGATCCCTCCCGGTTCACCACGTCTGCGATCCCACCCGGCCAGCTTCTCACCGGCCTTGCCTTGGCGGGTTTCATCGGGATCCCGGGCCTCGCCACAGGACTTACCGCGCTTGCCACAGTGGGCACCTGGTGGCGCAGTTTTCCAGCGGTGGCGGGTGCGTTGCTGGGCGCGATTTTGGGGGCCCTGACCTGCATCGTGTTGTCCAAAGTAGTGACGACGGCGACTGCCGGCCTGGCGTCGTCCCGCCGTTTCAAGGACGTCAGCAGTCTCGTCTTTTTCATCCCGCTCATGCTGATGGGTCCCATCGTCGTGGGTATCGTCGACGGCGTTCGAGGCACGGCGGATTATCTCCCTGCGCTTGCGCGTACAGTCTCTTGGACCCCTCTTGGCGCGGCCTGGTCCCTGGGTGGTGACCTTGAGGCTGGAGACGTTGTTTCTGCCGGACTGAAACTCCTCATTGCTGTGGCAACTGTTTCCGGGTTGCTGCTTTGCTGGCACGTATTGCTGCAACATGCTTTGGTGACGCCGCCGTACGCCGGAGGTTCGGCCAAGAAGGGCGGTAAGCGTGGTCTGTTCGATGTCTTGCCCGGAACCCCGGCTGGCGCGGTTGCTGCCCGCGCCTTGATCTATTGGATGAAAGATCCTCGTTACGCGGGCTCGTTGGTGGTGGTTCCACTGTTCCCTGTGATCTTCTTCTTCAGCGGGAGCCAGAGCGGCGATTACGGCATGCTTATGCTTCTTGGACCGCTGACGGCGTTTGTCATGGCGTGGTCCATCTGCGCTGATGTTTCCTATGACAACACTGCTTTTGCCCTCCACCTGGCATCTGGTGTCAGGGGTGTGGATGACCGCTTGGGGCGTGCCATCGCCTGCCTGACCATTTCCCTGCCTCTTGTGCTTCTCTTTTCCATAGGTCCGTTCTTCTTTACTGGTTCCTGGGTGTGGGCTCCGAACCTGATCGGCCTGTCGCTGGGTACGTTGTTCACTGGCTTGGGGTTGTCCTCGGTGATCTCCGCACGGTATAACATCGCCGTGCCTTTGCCCGGTGACAGCCCGTTCAAGAAACCGCCGGGGAATGTTGCCCAGACACTGGCCGTGCAGATGATAGGCCTGGGGGCCCTGGTTCTTTTGCTCCTCCCGCAGCTTGCGTTGATGGGAGCCCAGCTGTTTACCGGCAGCATCGTGCCCGGCTGGATTAACCTTGGGGTGGGCCCACTTGTGGGCCTGGCTCTGTTCATTGGCGGAGTGCGCCTGGGCGGTAAGTGGCTGGATGCACGGGGCCCGGAGATGTTCGCCCAGCTCAGTGTGAACCGCTAACCCCGTAACAACCATGGCAAGCTCATGGGACATGGGATAACCTCGTCTCAATACCGCGCGTTTTTACACAAGAAAGGCAGTGACGATGGAAGTTGTCATTCTCCCTGGCACCAAACAGATTGGCGCACTGGCGGCAGATGCCATCGAAGCCCTTGTGCGCCGCAAGCCGAACGCGGTCCTGGGCTTGGCCACGGGCTCGTCTCCGCTGCCGATCTACGACGAATTGGCCCGGCGCTACGAAGCCGGGAGCGTGGACTTCAGCGAGGCACATGGATTTGCCTTGGATGAATATGTCGGTCTTGAGGCCGGTCATCCGGAGTCCTACCGCGAGGTGATCCGGCGCGAGTTTACCAACCGGGTGAATATCAAGCCTGAGAACGTGCACGGCCCGGACGGTGCCGCCGAGGATCTGGAAGCAGCCTGCCAGGCCTACGAGGATGCAATTAAGGATGCCGGCGGCGTGGACCTCCAGATTCTGGGCGTGGGCACGGACGGCCACATTGGATTCAATGAACCCGGCTCATCGCTGGCGTCCCGCACCCGGATCAAAACCCTGATCGAGCAGACACGCAAGGACAACGCCCGCTTTTTCAACAGCATCGACGACGTCCCGCACCATGTAGTCACCCAGGGGTTGGGCACCATCATGGATGCCCGCCACGTCATCCTGGTGGCTACAGGTGCACAAAAAGCCCAGGCAGTGCGTGATTTCGTCGAGGGCCCGGTAGCCGCGATTTGCGCTGCATCCGTCCTCCAGATGCATCCTCACGCCACAATATTGGTGGACGAAGCCGCAGCGTCGTCGCTGAAATTGGCCGATTACTATCGCCACACCTATGACAACAAGCCGGAGTGGCAGGGTCTGTAGACGGTAGGATGGATGCCATGACTACGCTTCCTCCGGATCCATTCGAAAACGACCCCATGCGCGAGCTTTCCGGAGCCGGAACGTCCACATCCACCATTGAGCGCGAGGAAACGCGCCAGGAAGTGGAGCCCGGCGACCGCGAGCGGTTCGCCCACTATGTCCGCAAGGAAAAGATCATGGAGTCGGCCATGACCGGCGAGCCCGTCATTGCCCTCTGCGGAAAAGTCTGGACGCCGGGGCGCGATCCCCAGAAGTTCCCGGTCTGCCCGGAGTGCAAGGAGATCTATGAGGGCCTCCGTCCCGGCAATGACGGTGGAGACAGCGGCCCGGGCAACTCCAAGTAGTGGGTAGGGAAAGAACACAGGCCCCTTCCCGTAGTGACCGCAATGCGGTCCGTTGCCGCGTGCCCGGAGAACCGGGGCTAATTTTCGCTGCCATCAGGCCGGGGGAGTCCGCATGACAGAAACACTATTTGGTGGTCCATCCCTGCCTCCCGCGTACCCTGAACGCGCCGCATGGGGCACAGCCCCGAAGCTGCGCGCCTGGCAGCAGGAAGCCCTGGATCTCTACATGGCCAGGCATCCAAAGGATTTCCTGGCCGTGGCTACGCCTGGCGCCGGTAAAACTACCTTTGCCTTGCGGATTGCCACCACGCTGCTGGACAGCGGCGTTGTTAACAGGATTACTATCGTGGCGCCCACGGATCACCTGAAGCGGCAGTGGGCCGACGCCGCTGCCCGGGTGGGCGTTGCCATTGACCCCAACTTCAAGAATTCCGATGGCCAGCATGGCCGTGGATTCGTTGGTGTCGCTGTGACATATGCCCAGGTGGCGAGCAAGCCGATGCTGCACCGAGCCAAAACAGAAGCCGCCCGGACGCTGGTCATCCTGGACGAAATCCACCACGGTGGAGAGGCCCTGTCTTGGGGAGATGGCTTGCGCGAGGCCTTTGATCCAGCGGCAAGGCGCCTTTCCCTCACCGGTACGCCGTTCCGTTCCGATACTTCCCCCATCCCGTTCGTGGAGTACGCCGAGGACCGCGACGGTATCCGACGCTCCAAGGCGGATTACACATATGGCTACGGCAATGCCCTCCGGGACCACGTGGTGCGTCCCGTGCTTTTCATGGCCTACTCGGGCCAGATGCGCTGGAGGACCAGTGCAGGTGACGAAATGGCGGCCTCCCTCGGGGAAGCGGCTGTCACCAAGGACATCACGTCACAGGCGTGGCGTACGGCGTTGAACCCGACCGGCGAATGGATCCCGGCTGTCCTTGCCGCCGCGGATAAACGCCTTAGCGAAGTTCGCCGGACGGTCCCGGACGCCGGTGGACTGGTTATCGCCACGGACCACGACGACGCCCGCGCCTACGCAGGGCAGCTTAAGAAGATCACCGGGCAATCGCCCACGGTAATTCTTTCTGACGACTCGAAGGCTTCCAGCAAGATCGAGGAATTCTCCGCGGGAGATAAGCGGTGGATGGTCGCCGTCCGAATGGTGTCCGAAGGCGTGGACGTTCCTCGCCTCTCGGTGGGCGTCTACGCTACGTCCACCTCTACGCCGCTGTTCTTTGCCCAGGCCGTTGGACGTTTTGTGCGTGCCCGCAAAAGGGGCGAGACGGCGTCGGTCTTCCTGCCGTCAGTGCCACCCCTGATGGTTCTGGCCAACACCATGGAAGCCGAACGCGACCACGCCCTTGACCGCCCGGAAAAGGATGAGGACGGACTTTTCAGCCCTGAAGAGAACCTCATGGCCGAGGCCAACCGCGAGGACAAGGCTTCGGACGAGCTCACCAAGGGCAAGTTCGAAGCTCTCGATTCGCAGGCTTCTTTTGACCGCGTCCTTTTCGACGGCGGTGAATTCGGTACAGGGGCGGACATCGGCTCTGATGAGGAGTTGGACTTCCTCGGCATTCCCGGGCTTCTCGACGCCGAGCAGGTAGGGACGTTGCTGCGTCAGCGGCAGCACGAACAGCAATCCCGCAAAAAGCGCCAGTCGCCTTTGGCTGCCGCAGCTTCTCCGGCTGTACCCGATCACCGCATGCTCATGGACTTGCGCAACGAACTGGCCAAGAACGTAGCCGCCTGGTCCGCCCGGACAGGTACACCGCACGGAGTGATCCACACCAAACTGCGTGAACTATGCGGTGGACCTGCCGTAGCCCAGGCGAACGAGGAACAACTTCAGGCGCGGTTGCGTAAGTTGCAGGATTGGTTCATCGGCCGAAAGTAGCCAGCGTCAGGCGCGTTCCACCTCGACGCCGGCGTCTTCCATTTCGGCGAAGGTTTCGGTGAGGTCCTCGGCGATTCCCGCCGTGAGTTCCGCGATGACCGTAGTGGCGTATCCGGCCTGCACTGCGTCAAGGGCCGTTGCCTTGACGCAGAAGTCCGTGGCGATGCCTACGACCACAACCTCTTCGACGTCGTGGCTTTGCAGCCAGTCATCGAGCCCGATGGCATCTTCTTCCACGGCCTCGGACACGGCCGCACCGGCCTTGAGATCCCCGGAAGGGACGTCGTCTTCCGGGGCAAGGACGCCCTCAAAGCCGGAGTAGGCCGCCGTGTACTGTCCTTTACGGAAGTAGGCCTGGATGTATTCCGGGTCCAGGTCTTCGTGGAGTTCAGCTCCTTTGGTCCGGGCCCGGCAGTGCGGCGGCCAGGAATCCACCATGTCCGGATCATCGGAGAAATGGCTTCCCGGTTCGATGTGCCAATCCTGGGTGGCCACGATGTGGTCGAAATGCTGTTGGTTTGCATCCACGTACTCGGTGATGGCGCCGGCAACTGCAGCGCCTCCTTCGACGGCGAGGCTACCGCCTTCGCAGAAGTCATTCTGGACATCGACGATGATCAGGGCCCTGGACATCAGTTCTCCTCGTAGATGGTGGGGATGGCGGCCTCGCCGCGCTGCAGGCGGTTCACTACGGCAGGCAATTCGGCCATGCTGGCGGCGTGCCGTTCTTTGGCGCGGATCACGCCTTCGGGGCCCGTCCAGCCGGGCAGGAGTTCACCATTCTTGATGAACTGGTGCAACAACGAACGGTCGTTTCCGTCGTCCTCCGGCCGGCGGCCTATTCCAACGATCTCCTGGGTGGCCCTTCCGTGTTCGTTGAGCTTGCGCAGGGCGTACTTGCGTCCACCCACGCTGGCCTTGTTCTTTGCCGCTTTCGCAACGGAGATGAACTCGCCGGCGTCGTTTGTCCTGCTCACCAGCTTGTACACCATGCTGGCGGTGGGAGCGCCGGAGCCCGTCACCAAGGACGTACCAACCCCGTAGGAGTCCACCGGGGCGGACTGGAGGGCGGCTATGGCGTATTCGTCGAGGTCCGAGGTAACTACTATCCGGGTGTTCACGTTTCCAAGGTCATCCAAGAGTTGCCGGACCCACTGCGCCTGGGCAATCAGGTCGCCCGAGTCCAAGCGGACGGCGCCCAGTTTGTCCCCTGCGAGTTCGACGGCGGTGCGCACGGCCGTCTCGACGTCGTACGTGTCCACGAGCAGGGAGGTTCCCGGGCCGAATGCGGCGATTTGCGCTTCGAAGGCCTCGCGTTCGGTGTCGTGGAGGAGCGTGAAGGAGTGGGCCGCAGTGCCAACGGTTTTGATGCCGTAGCGTCGTCCGGCCTCAAGGTTGGAGGTGCTGGCGAAGCCGGCGATCACTGCGGCGCGGGCAGCCGCCGTCGCGGATTCTTCCTGGGTGCGCCGGGAACCCATTTCGATGCATGGCCGGCTACCGGCCGCCGACGTCATCCTTGATGCAGCGGAGGCGATAGCGCTGTCGTGGTTCAGGACGGAGAGGATGTAGGTCTCCAGGATGCAGGCTTCGGCAAAAGTGGATTCAACGATGAGGATGGGGGAGTTGGGGAAGTACGCATCGCCTTCCGCGTAGCCCCAGATGTCTCCGTTGAATTTGTAGTTCGCGAGGTAGTCCAGGGTCTCCTGGTTGACCACCTTGTTCTGCTCAAGGAATGCGAGTTCGGCTTCGCCGAAGCTGAAGTCTGCGATCCCTTCCAGGAGGCGTCCGGTTCCGCCTACCACGCCGTAACGGCGGCCATCAGGCAGGCGCCGGGCGAACGCTTCAAACACTGAACGGCGATGGGCAGCCCCGGAGTGCAGGGCGGCCTGAAGCATCGTCAACTCGTAGTGGTCGGTGTACAAGGAAGTGGCGGGATGGTCCCAAGACGTGGCTCTACTCACGAATTCACTCTAGTGCGAGCCGCCATAGAATGGACAGATGACCCCTAGCGTTGCATTTGGCACGGACATTGATGAGCGGACGGAAGCTGTAGAGCAGACGTCCACCGATGTCCTGACAGCCCCGGACATCCCCTGGAACCTGGTGATCTGGAATGATCCCGTCAACCTCATGAGTTACGTCAGCTATGTGTTCCAGAGTTACTTCGGCTACTCCGAGTCCAAAGCGCACAAGCTCATGATGGAGGTCCACAGGAAGGGCCGCTCCATCGTTGCGCACGGCAGCAAGGAGCAGGTTGAGCAGCACGCGGTAGCCATGCACGGCTTCGGTCTATGGGCCACCGTCGAAAAAGCTGCAAGCGGAAACGAAGCACCCGGGAAGGGCGGCCGCCAGCGTGGCTAAGGCATTCAAGTACGGACTCAAGGGAATCACCGGCTACCTCGAGCCTGCCGAACGGGATCTTTTACGGGGGCTGCTGGACGACGTCATCTCGATGTTGGAGTCCGACGCCAGGGAGAACGAGGACCCGCTGGCCGCCTTGATCGGCTTGGACATGGACGTGAAGCAACCGAGCGATCGCGCCTTGCTGCGGCTCTTGCCCAACGTCATGAAGGACGACGACGGCGGCTCACTTGAGTTCCGGCAATTGACCGAACGCTCGGTGCGGGAAAACAAGATTGGCGCGTTGAAGGCCACAGCGATGGGCCTGGACAAGGACGATCTTGTACTGACCCCGGAGGACGCAATCCGCTGGTCCATGGCCTTGAACGATGTTCGCCTGGTTTTGGCGGAACGCCTGGACATCCGTGACGAGGCGGACGCCGAGCACATCCACAGCATGCAGGACTGGAGCCAGGCGGAGGACGTGGAGAGTTACCTGGCATTGGTCTACAACTTCACCACCTGGCTCCAGGAGTCGCTGGTGCAATCGATGATGGCGGCCAGGCAGGCAAAATCCTGATCAGGAGGGCCACCGCCGGGCACGCCTATGTGACACATCAGACACGAGGCGGAGGCCACAGGTAATGGCCGCAACACAGGGGAAGCCTTATTCTCGAATAATCATGACTTCAGCATCTGGCAGTTCAACGGGCGGCAGTTCAAGGGGCGACAGTTCAACAGGCGCCGGATCACCAAGCGCCGCAGGGGTCCCGGTTGTTGCCTCGCCCGGTGACCTGGGGGTCCCCAATGAGCTCATGGGATCCCGCCCGATTGGTGTCTTTGATTCCGGCGTGGGTGGATTGACGGTAGCCCGCTCCATCATCGATCAGCTCCCCAACGAATCCATCCTGTACGTGGGGGATACCGCCAATGGGCCCTATGGGCCGCTGCCCATCGCCGAAGTCCGGGCCAACGCCCTGGGTGTGATGGACGAGCTCGTGGATTCGGGTGTGAAGCTGCTGACCATTGCCTGCAACTCTGCTTCGGCTGCAGTTCTCCGGGATGCGCGTGAACGCTATACAGCGCGGTATGGGATCCCCGTTATTGAGGTCATCCAACCCGCTGTGCGTAGAGCGGTGGCGGCCACCCGTTCCGGCAGGATCGGCGTTATAGGGACCTCCGCCACGGTTGGCTCGCGCGCCTATGAGGACACGTTCGCGGCAGCCCCTGATCTTGCCATTACCTCTGTGGCTTGTCCGGCCTTCGTGAGCTTCGTCGAAGCGGGCATCACGACCGGACCGGACCTCCTGGCAGCGGCGAATGAGTATCTGGAGCCGCTGAGACACGCTGGTGTGGACACCGTGGTGCTCGGATGCACGCACTACCCGCTCTTGACGGGGGTGATCTCTTTTGTCATGGGCGAGGACGTGACCCTGGTGTCCAGTGCGGAGGAAACTGCCAAGGACGTCTACCGTGCCTTGGCCACCCACGGTATCCAGCGAACCGATTCAAGTGCCCCCAACCATGAGTTCATCGCGACGGGCGATGCCGTCCAATTTGAAGCGTTGGCCCGCCGTTTCCTGGGCCCCGAGGTCTTGTCCGTCAAACACGTTGATCACGTGGCTGCGCAATACCCCACCGGAAGCCTGGCGCGCATCACCCCGGAAATGCTGGAAGCAGCCAGGAGCGGCGGCGGACTGTCGCGCCGCTCCTACTTCGTGCAGCCGGACAACGGAGTCACCCCTGATTCCAGTGCGATCCCAGGACGTGGCCTGTGAAACTGACCATCGTGGGCTGTACTGGTTCGTTTCCGGGTCCCGGCTCGCCGGCGTCGTGCTATCTGGTGACTGCGCATGACGGTGAGCGGGAATGGAAGATCGTGATGGACCTTGGGAGCGGAGCGTTGGGTGCCATCCAGCGTTACACGGATCTTGAGGACATCGACGCCATATTTCTCACGCACCTGCACCCGGACCATTGCATGGACTTGTGTGGCCTCCACGTAGCGGTCCGCTGGAAGCCCGGCGGTTGGGGGCGGGACCGGATTCCCGTGTGGGGGCCGGCAGCAACTGCGGACAGGATGGCAACAGCCTACGGGCTGGACCTGGATCCAGGCATGCATGAGGAGTTCGACTTCACTCATTGGGCCGAACAGAAGCCCGTTACAGTCGGCCCCTTCACGGTGACGCCCTACGGCGTCAACCATCCCGTGGAAGAGGCATATGCATTGCGTGTGACCGCAACGGAACCAGGCAAAGACGGAACCACCGTAACCCGGGTACTGACGTATTCGGGGGACACCGATTCGTGCCAGGGGCTGGAGGATGCAGCCAGTGGCGCTGACTTGTTCCTTTGCGAGGCTGCATTCGAGGAAGGCCGCGATGACGGCATCAAGGACGTGCACCTGACGGGTAAGCGCGCTGGGGAAGCCGCCATGAACGCCGGAGCCAAGCGCCTGCTTCTGACCCACATTCCGGTGTGGACTTCGCAGACCAAGGTCATGTCCGAGGCCAAGCCGGTGTTTCCCGGGGACGTCGCTGTTGCCGTTGCCGGGGTCCATTACACGATCTAGCCCCCTCCAGAGGTGGCATGTACGCCTCACCCAATGGACGGCGTCGGGCGTTGTCCCATCGTCGCTAAGCTTGAACCATGACTTCTGAAGCTACAGCCACACCCGTTATCCGCGCCGACGGCCGGACCCCCGATCAACTGCGTCCCATCAGCATTACCCGCGGCTGGTCCAAGCAGGCCGAGGGCTCGGCGCTCATCGAGTTCGGAAACACCCGGGTACTGTGCACGGCTTCCCTGACCGAAGGCGTTCCACGCTGGCTCAAGGGCGAGGGCCGTGGCTGGGTTACCGCCGAATACGCCATGCTGCCCCGGGCAACGAACACCCGATCCGATCGTGAGTCAGTGAAGGGCAAGATCGGCGGACGCACGCACGAGATCTCCCGACTCATTGGCCGTTCGCTGCGCTCCATCATCGATACCAAAGCGCTGGGCGAGAACACGATCGTCCTTGACTGCGATGTCCTGCAGGCCGACGGCGGTACCCGCACCGCGGCCATCACCGGCGCCTATGTGGCGCTTGCCGAAGCGATTCGGTTTGCCCGTGAAAACAAGCTCATCGCCCGTAATGCTGAGCCGCTGGTGGACACGATTGCTGCCGTTTCGGTGGGCATCATCGATGGCGTGCCGATGCTGGACCTGCCGTACGTCGAAGATGTCCGGGCCGAAACAGACATGAACGTGGTGGTCACTGGATCCGGCAAGTTCGTAGAGGTCCAGGGCACCGCTGAGGGCGCTCCGTTCGACCGCGATGAACTCAACGCCCTGTTGGACCTCGCCCTGATCGGCACGGGCCAGCTTGCGGCTATCCAGCGCGAGACGCTGGCGGAAGCTCCGTGAGCGGTGACGGTTCCTCCGGTGCTCCGCGGCTCGTCCTGGCAACGCACAACCAGGGAAAGTTGAAGGAACTCCGTGAGCTGCTTCGTGGGCAGGTTCCAGGGCTCGACGTCGATACCCAAGTGGTGGATGCAGCTGCCGTTGGTGCACCGGACGTTGCGGAAACCGGGGTCACTTTTGCTGAGAACTCACTCCTGAAAGCGCGTGCCGTGGCTGAGGCAACGGGTTTGGTGGCCATCGCCGACGACTCAGGACTTTCCGTTGATGTCCTGGGCGGTGCGCCGGGCATCTTCTCAGCCCGGTGGTCGGGAAAGCACGGGGACGACGCAGCGAACCTGCGGTTGCTGCTCGCTCAACTCTCCGATGTGCCGGACGCCTTCCGCGGGGCAGCTTTTGTCTGCGCGGCCGCCTTGGCAGTGCCCGGAGCAGATGGAATTACGCACGAAACGGTTGAGTACGGGCAGCTTGAAGGTACGCTGCTGCGCGAGCCGCGGGGTGAGGGTGGATTCGGGTATGACCCTGTGCTCCAGCCCGTGGGTATGGACCGGAGTTGCGCGGAGCTGACATCCGAGGAAAAGAACGCCATCAGCCATCGCGGCCAGGCGTTCCGGGCTTTGCTCCCGGCGATCGTTGCTGCACTCTCGGGTGTTCATTCCAGCTAACAATTCCAACCAACACTGGAAACCGGCTTTTGGAAGCCCGGCTTGAGACATACAGGAGAAGGCACCCCGCCTTTGCGGGGTGCCTTCTCCTGTATGGCATTTGAGTGCGGTGAGGCCTACTTCTCGCGGTGCTTTCCGCTTTCGTGCTCCTCGATGAATTCCTCCACGGGATTGCTGCCTTCCGCGGCAGCCTTACGCTTGGCCACGACGCCGCGGGTTACCTCGATGATGATGGGGATGACCGAGATCAGGACAATGACGATGAAGATGATGTCCAGGTTGCTGCTGACCCACGGAATGCGGTCACCCAAGAGGTATCCCAGCAAGGTGACGCCGCCGCCCCAGAGTGTGGCGCCGATGACGTTGAAGAGGAAGAACTTGCGTTTGTCCATCTGCGCCACGCCGACGATCACCGGAACGAACGTACGGATAATGGGGACAAACCGGGCCAAAATCAGGGCCTTGCCACCATGCTTCTCAAAGAAAGCGTGGGCGCTTTCGACGTTTTCTTTCTTGAACAGCCTGGAGTCGGGGCGGTTGAAGATTGCGGGACCGGCCTTTGAACCAATGAGGTAGCCGGTCTGGTTGCCAATGATCGCAGAAACGATGATGAGGGCGGCCAAGCCCCAGACATTGAACTTGATGGTGTCTGTGGCCACAAGAAGGCCAGCGGTGAACAGCATGGAATCACCGGGCAGGAAGAAGCCCACCAGCAGGCCGGTTTCGGCAAAGACAATGCCGCAAACCAGCAGCACGACCCACGGCGCCAAGGCTGGATCAGCCAGGAAGACCTGGGGGTTCAGCCAGTCCGGCAGGAACGAGGCCATGGGTGGACGCGCCGGTCCCGCGCCCCCGAAAGTGGATACGGCTAAGTCGCTCATCGCAGTAAAGATCACCTATCAAGCCTACTGGACCGCCGTCGTCGGGCGGTGACGCAACCCTCGCCACAAAGCTGCCCGGAAACGCCGCCCCGCCGCGGAAATCGGCAAGAGCCCACCCTTTCCGCCTGTAACCTTGTCCAGTGGCATTGGACTTTACGGCGATCGACTTTGAAACAGCCAACGGCTTCAGGGGGTCGCCGTGTTCGGTCGGCCTTAGCAAAGTCCGCGGCGGTGTGGTGGTGGAAGAAGCCTCCTGGCTCATGCGCCCGCCGGAGAACCATGACCACTTCGAGTTTCACAACACCCGCATCCACGGCATCCGTGCCGAAGACGTTGCCGGCCGTCCCAGATTCGGAGACCTCTTCCCTGAAATTGGCGCCTTCATCGGCAACGACGTACTTGCAGCACACAACGCAGCCTTTGATCTGGGCGTTATCCGATCCGGTTTGGAAGTCTCCGGGCTTGCAGGCCCAGCCTACGAGTACGTTTGCACGGTGATGCTGTCCCGCCGCTGCTACTCATTGGTGTCCAACTCCCTGCCGTATGCAGCGGAGGAAGCGGGAGTACCCCTGGTCAACCACCACGATGCCGCCGAGGACGCACGCGCCTGTGCAGGAATCCTGGTGGACATCGCCCGTCGGAACAACGCCAACAGCATCGCGGAACTCTATCTTTCGCTGGGCCTCACCTTGCCCAGGCAACCTGCCTTCGATCCCATGAATGGCCTCTCCAAGCCCACCCTTGCCGCTCTCGCAGGGGCGGGGTCCAGAGGTAAGAAGGCAGGAAGCCTTGCGGAGCAAACCCTGGAAGGCGCCCTGAACGGTACGGGTCGTCCATTCTCGGCGTGGCCCGAGGAAGGCCCCAATCCGTTGCCGAATCCCACAGCCGAACCGGGGCACCCACTGTTCGGCCAGACGGTGGTCTTCACGGGCGATCTCATCATGACGCGTCCGGAGGCAAAGTCCCGTGCTGCAGAGATGGGTGCACGACCAGAAAGCAGGGTGACCGCACGCACCACCGTCCTTGTGGTGGGCGACGGGTTCGTGGCCGGAGACCTGCGCGCTGGACGGCTTACAGGAAAGGCGAAGCGGGTTTTGGAACTCCATGCGAAAGGACAGCAGATCGAGGTTGTCTCGGAAGGGGAATTCCTGCAAATGGTGGGCGGAAACTAACACGCGCGTCCGGAGGGCAGCTGATCACCCTGTAGTGACAGCGAGCAACCGGTCCGCCATGCCACGAATGACCTCCGTGCCTTCCAGTGCCCCGAGCCACTCGGCAGGAAGTGCTGGTTCGCCATAGTAGGCGCCCAGGATGTTTCCCGCGATGGAACCGGTGGAATCGCTGTCGCCGCTGTGGTTGATGGCAACCGCGATAGCTTTGCGGAAGTGTTCCGTCGGCTCACTGCATTGCGTGGCCAGGACGGCATAGAGCCCGACGGCGAGTGCTTCCTCAGCGACCCAGCCCTCACCCAGTGCGGTTACCAGCGTTTCAGGACTGAGGGGAGCGGGCTCCGACGACAACCTCAACGCTGCTTCCAAACGGTCACCTAATTCGGGAGCCTTGGTCGGGAGGCCGTTAACGTAATCCAGGGCATCAATAGCTGCGGTGCGGACGTCACTGCCGGCCACAATATTCTGGATCATCAAGCTGAAGGCAGCAGCGCTCAGCCGCGCTGACGGGTGTCCGTGAGTCAAGGACGCGGCATCCGAACTGAGTTTGTACACGGCTTCACGCGAGATATGGGGCACGAGTCCAAAGGGTGCTGAACGCATGACCGTGCCGCAACCCTTGGAATCTGGATTGACTGGCCTGGCCACAGTGCCCATGTCTCCTGAAGCCAATCCGCTGAGGCATGTGTTCCCCGGGGCCCGACGACGCCGGAGTACTTCCTGGCCGTCTATCCACCGCGGTTGCGGAACCGGGGCAGAAGGGGAAACCGCAACATCTTGGGTTGCCAGCCAGCGAAGGTAGGCCAGCCAAAGGCAGGCGATCTCATCTGCTGCCACCCCATCATTGGCCCATTCGAGGGCGTCCACCAGGCCATCCACTGTGTACAGCGTCATTTGCGTGTCGTCCGAAAACTGGCCGACATCGTCGAGCTGGTCAAAGGAGGCGAGCCCGGCGGAACCGTAACGGGCACGAATGGCATCAAGGCGGTCGAATTCCACTGCGTAGCCAAGGGCATCACCCAATGCCCCTCCCAGGAGTGTCCCGTGGACGCGGGATTCAAACGACGGGACGGCGAGGGAGGACGCTTCAAGACTCATGCCATCAACTTACCGTGCCGCGGAACACCGCTGATATGGTTGGGAGGCTGCCCAGCACTAGGAAAATTTGGAGAGACGACGTGCGTGAACCGGCTTGGCGACGTACAGGCAAGACACCTGACTACAGGTTCTCCCTGGCGAACGAACGCACCTTCCTTGCCTGGATCCGTACCTCGCTGGCATTGCTGGCTGGGTCGATTGCCATTGATCAGCTGGCTCCGAACATTGCCCCCCAGCCAGTCAGGATCGTCCTCTGTGTGCTTCTGTCCCTCATCGGCGCCGGCCTGGCCGCACTGTCATATCGCAGGTGGGGGCAAATGGAAGCTGCCATGCGCAACGATGAAGCCTTGCCGTTCTCCTGGGTCATGCTGCTCATGACGATCGTGGTGGCAGTGGCAGCATTCGCTTTCGCCGTACTGATTTTGGTGGCGCGATGACCCGGTTTGCGTGATGACGAGGCTTGCGAGTTGAGCATGGACCTCCGTGATCCCGGTCTGCAGCCGGAACGAACCACACTGGCCTGGCGCCGCACCCTCATTTCGCTTGTGGTGGTGGATCTGTTCATCTGGCGCAGTTGGCTTACCTCAGAGCCCTCGACGGGCCGTCTCATTCCGGGCCTTCCCGGGCTGGATTACCAAGGTATCTGCGCTCTCATGGCTGCTGCCGCCACCATTGTCCTGGCTTGTGTGGTGTGGGTCCGCTCACGGCAGCTTCATGCTGGAAACGAAGCAGCTTCGGCACGACTCATCTTTGTCAGCACCCTTGCCGTGATAGGGCTGGGCGGAACCGCGATCGCGGCCATCGCCTTGGGCGGCTAAGCTCGGATCGGGAGTCAGCAGGGACTCAGCAACTGTTCAGACTCAACTGGCAGGATGCTCAAGGGCTTTCGCTCGCCCAGCGCGCAACGAAGCCTGTCAGCTGGTCCAACACCACCAATCGTAAGGAATCATTCGACATGACCTCTCCTGTGCAAGCCACGACCGACCACGAACCGGTGCTGTTCGCGCGGCTGTCAGCTGAAGCCGTCGGTTCGATGTTTGTTGTCCTCGTGGCCGTGGGTGTGTCGATCTTCTCGAACCCTTCATCAGCGCCCCTACCCGCCGCCCTTGCGACCGGCCTGACGGTGACAGTGGCCATGCTGGCCTTCGGCCATGTTTCCGGCGGTCACTTCAACCCGATAATCACTCTGGGCAACCTGATTGCCGGCCGTATCCGTGCGCTGGCAGCCGTGGCGTACCTTGCGGCCCAAATCATCGGTAGCGTCATCGGCGCAGCTCTCGCCTTCGTTGTGGTTCTGACAGTTCCGGTCCTGACGGATGCGCGGGCGGCCTTTGGCTCTGTGGCGGCCGGTTATGGAGAGCATGCTGCAGCCCAAACCCAGATGGCAGGGGTCTTGATCGTTGAAGTTGTTGGCTCCGCTTTGCTGGTTGCAGTGTTCCTTGGAGCGACTGCCGGACGCCGCGCCTTTCCTGCCGTGGCTCCCTTTGCTGTAGGCCTTTGCGTCGCCGTGTTGCTGCAGTTTGGCCAGGTTTTGGGCAACCTTCCCTTCAATCCGGCACGCGCAACTGCCCTGGCTTTCTTCAGCCCCTCGTGGGCGGTGGAAGGACTGTGGCTCTTCTGGGTGGCGCCGCTGATGGGGGCTGCACTGGCCGGACTGGCTTTCCGCGGCTTTGCCTACGCCTCCGCGGCCACCAGCCTTGGAGATGACTCGGCGTCAGCGACGGCCGGAACCATTGAAGGCGAGCACCTGGATGCCGATGACACTGACGATTTCCAGGCACAGGCACAGGCACAGGCACAGGCAGAGGCAGAGGCAGAGGCAGTGGCTGTGGAGACCGGGACTGTTCGGAAAGAAGCTGCCGCAGATGACGCGCGCAACTTCTTTGACGGAAAGAAGGGCTAGCAGCAGGACAGGATCGACGCCGGACGGCCTGTCTGCGCTTTTTTGTCGGTGCCCACAGTTAGCTTGAAAATATGCGGTTACTCCATACCTCCGATTGGCATCTCGGCCGGTCATTCCACGGCGTTGGCATGCTTGAAGCCCAGCGCGGTTTCGTGGACCAGCTCGTGTCCTTCGTGGAAGCGAAGTCTGTAGACGTCGTCCTCATTGCGGGTGACGTCTATGATCGCGCCCTGCCTGGACTCGACGTCGTCAAACTTCTCGACGACGCCTTGGTGCGTATTACCCAAGCCGGGGCCACCGTAGTGCTCACCAGCGGCAACCACGATTCGGCCATTCGGCTCGGATTCGCGTCCCGCTTGCTCGAACGCGGCGGTGTTCACCTCAGGACAAGGGTGGAGGACCTGGACGTTCCCGTGCTTGTTCCCTTCGGAAAAGATGGGGAGAGCAGCGCCACACTTGCGATCTATGGGATTCCCTATTTGGAACCGCGGCTTGTCGCGGACCGGCTGGAAGTGGAGACCGCGAGTCATTTCGAGGTCACCCGTGAAGCAATCGAGCGGATTCGGCGCGACCTCCAGGACCGCCGCAAATCAGGCGCAGTGCATCCAGTGGTCCTTGCACACACTTTTGCCAGTGGGGGTATCACTTCTGACAGTGAACGGGACTTGAGCATCGGAGGGTTGGGTGCGGTGCCCTTGGATCTCTTCGAGGATTTTGCGTACACGGCACTCGGTCACTTGCACGGCCGGCAGGAACTGGCCCCGAATGTCCGCTACTCCGGCTCCCCGCTGGCTTATTCGTTCTCCGAAGCCAAACATTGCAAGGGCGCGTGGTTGATTGACATCGATGCCGATGGAAGCGCAGGTGTCCAGGAAGTTCTTTGGGAAGCTGCCAAGAGCCTGGCCGTGTTGCGAGGCAAGCTGAACGATCTCCTTGAATCAGGCGAGCACTCCTGGGCTGAAGCTGCCTATTGCCAAATCACCCTCACGGATGCCGAACGGCCCGCCCAGGCTATGGAGCACCTCCGAACCCGCTTTCCTGACACCTTGGTCCTGTCCTTCGACCCCGAGGGTGCTGGGCCCAAAGACAAGGTCAGTTACAGCAGCAGGCTTGCAGCCGCCCAGGACGACCTCGAAGTCTGCTGTGGATTCCTGGAACACGTTCGTGAGCGCAGTCCCGGGTCTGCGGAAGAAGCTGCCCTTCGTGCTGCCCTCGAGGCCGTGCGCCTGGAGGAGGCTGAGCTATGAGAATTCATCGACTGGAAATTGAGGCTTTCGGGCCTTTTGCCACTGCGCAGCACATTGATTTTGATCAACTCAGTGCGCAGGGTTTGTTTTTGCTTAATGGCGCCACCGGGGCAGGTAAGACCAGCATCCTCGATGCCATCTGTTTCGCCCTCTATGGCTCCGTTCCGGGTGCGCGCCAGGAAGGTAAGCGCCTTCGCAGCGATCATGCAGCGCCGGGTGCCGAACCACGTGTGGTGTGTGAATTCTCGGCCCGTGGCAGGCGTTTCGAAGTCAGGCGTTCCCCGGCTTGGGAACGCCCCAGCGCGCGTGGCCGGAACGGTTTCACCACCCAACAAGCCAAGACGCTGCTCCGCGAGTGGGTTTCCGGAGTCTGGGAGGAAAAATCTTCGCGGAATGACGAAGTCGGCGCCGAGCTCTCCGAGCTTTTGGGCATGGACCGGGACCAGTTCACGCGCGTTGTGATGCTTCCCCAAGGTGACTTTGCGGCGTTCCTGCGCTCCAAAGCCAATGATCGGCTCGAGCTCCTCCAAAAACTCTTTGGGACGCAGCGATTCGAGTCTGTGGAGAAGCAAATTGCGCGGCAGGCAGCCGAAGCTGCGCGCGCCGTCCAGGACAATGCGGCTGAACTGAAGATGTTGCTTGGCAGGGCGGCCGCAGAACGGGAGCAGCTTGGCCTTTCCGATGCGCTGGCAAATGTAGAGACAGCTGCCGAGGGGCCAGAGGCATGGCTCGCGGCCCTGGAGATGGAGCTGCTGGAAGAAGGTGGGCGACGTAAAGACGAGGCCACCGCAGCTGATGCCCAGGCCACAAGGCTTGCCGAACAACTTCAGGAGGACCAGGAGAAGGCGCAGCGGCATGCCAGGCTCGCTGCGGGGATGCAGCGGCGGGTTCTGCATGAACTGGCTGCTGCGCGGGCACTGGAAAATAAGGAAAAGCTGGGAGGACATCGCCGTGCCGCCGTCCTTGGGGGACAACTGGACGCCTTGGACGCTGCGGACCGTAAGTTCCGGTCTGCCTTGGTGGAGAGGGACAGATCCCGGGAGCAGCTTGAATCCAAGGGCATGGATGCGGCACATCCTGTGGTTGCGCTTGAGACAGTAAAGACCACCCTTGCCGTCCTCGAAGCCCGGCTTCCAGATGAGCGGCGCATGGAGGACGTTGCCACACGACTCTCAACCAAACGAACAGAACACTCCAGCCACCTGACGGCCGCCCAAGCAGCAGAAGAGTCCCTGCACCACCTTCGAGCCGAGGAATCAGCGGTAGAGGCCGGGATGGAAGCACTGGAACCCTCGGCTGCCCGCGTCGAACACCTGGAGCGCGAGGCAGCCGCCGCCGCCGAACTAGTGTCGATTGTGTCCCGTCATAAAGCTGCAGCCGCCAAGTTGAAGGACGTCACTGAGCGCCACGCCCGCGCCCGCAACAAAACGCAGGACCTCAGGCAAGCATGGCTTGACGTGAGGGAGGCACGCTTGGCCAATGCCGCCGGTGAGCTCGCGGCAGCCCTAGCGCCTGGGCAGCCTTGCGCCGTTTGTGGCAGCAACGAGCACCCGAACCCCGCCGCCGCAGCCCGCTCTGCTCTTTCCATCGCCCAGGAAGAGGAAGAGGCCAGCAAACTATTTGAAGCCAGCGAGAAGGCTCTGGGACGCAGCGCGGAAGAGGTATCAGCAGCCGCACAGTTGCTGGCGGGCCTTGCTGCCCAGGGCGGCTCCGCAGATGCAGAGGAATCGGCCGCCCGTTTGGCCGCATCCGAAGCTGCGGCGATCGAAGCCCGAAAGGCTTCTGGTGCGTTGGAGAAGCTCCGCAAAAAGCATGAGGATCTCATTAAACGCATTGCCCTCGTGCAGGAGGAGCATGCCGGGTCAACGAATGCCGCCTCGCAAGCAAGCTCTGCTGTCGAGTTGCTTCAGGAACAGTACCTTGTGATTGAACAGGAGCTAGCCGGCCTGAGGCAGGGCTTCGCCAGCCTTCATGCGCGGGCAGAAGACCTCACCTCCCAGCGTTTGCTGCTTCAGGCTGCCGTGGATGCCGCGAACGAACTCGAACGTGCCGGGGCTGCGCGCCTGGAGGCGCTCGCGGCCCTGGAAAGGGCACTGCCCGGGTCCGGATTTTCATCGGTCGAGGATGTGCGTCGCGAGCTCATGTCACCCTCGGATGTTGTGGCATTGGAGAATGCACTCGCAGATTTCGAGGCCGAAGCTGCCCGCCTGGATGAACTGTTTGCCGGCGAGGAACTGGTCATGGCAGCGAAGGAAGTCAGCATAGGCGAACTGCCTCTGTCGGAGGACGAACTCAGGGTCGCCAAGACTGAGGCTGCCCACGCCATGGAAGCTGCAAAGGCACTGGCGCTTTCGGCGGGGCTCGCAAGCAAAGCTGTGCGGTCTGTGCAGAGGATCCGCGCGGAGTATCAAAACCTTGCCGCGGCAGGAAGGGAACCGCGCGAGCATGCCAACCTGTTGGGTGGTCTGGCGGACACCCTTCGCGGCGCAGGAGACAACAGCTACCGAATGAGCCTTAACAGCTACGTGTTGGCTGCAAGGCTGGAGCAAGTGGCGATCGCGGCCTCAGAGAGACTCGTTGCCATGAGCGACGGACGCTACACCTTGCAACACTCTGACGCCCGGGCTGCACGGAACCAGAAATCCGGTCTCGGACTGGAAGTGGTGGATGAATGGACGGGCCAGCGACGTGACACATCCACGCTCTCCGGCGGAGAATCCTTCATGGCGTCCTTGTCGCTGGCCCTTGGCCTTGCGGATGTTGTACAGCAGGAGGCCGGCGTAGTGGACATTGAAACGCTGTTTGTCGATGAAGGCTTCGGAAGCCTGGACGAGCAAGCCTTGGAACAGGTTATGGACGCCTTGGAGGGTTTGCGCGACGGCGGCCGGGTCGTGGGGCTGGTGAGCCACGTGGCAGAAATGAAGCAACGCATCAGCAGCCAGTTGCACGTGGTCAAGGGCCGCCATGGTTCCACAGTGGTTGTTGCCGAAGCAATGCCTGCCTGAGCCGCATCCGATAGACTTGATCCGTTACACCGGGTCGCGCGCATCGGGAGGAGGGACGATGCGCAGACTTTAGCGAACCCGGAATCATGGAAAAATCTTCACTGGCCTCAAGGTCACTGCCTTCGCAACTGACCACAACCTCGTCCTCGCATCGATCCCGCCTGCCCGGGAGGTTCGCACGGCTGCCTGAGCTCGCCGGGGCGGGGTTCCTGCCCCTCGGCCTCTTCGCAAGACTCCCTTTGGCAATGCTCACCGTGGGAACACTGACCTTGGTTACAGCAGTGAGTCATTCTTACGCAATCGGTGGCATGGCTGCCGGGGCAGTAGGTATCGGTTCAGCCGCTGGAGCCCCTGTCCTCGGCTCGTTGGCCGATCGCGCCGGCCAACGTGTCGTGTTGCTCGTAGCGGCAGTGGTCAATACCCTGGCCGTTGCCGGCCTCCTTGCCACCGCCTACCTGAGCCCAAGCTATGCCTCTGCGCTGGACGCGACAGGGGTGCTCGTTGCAGGTTTCCTGGCTGGTGCGAGCTGCCCGCAGGTTGGCCCAATGGCCCGTGTTCGCTGGATGGCGCTGACCACCCGGAATTTGTCGACAGCACGCAAGGCCAGTGGTTCCGCCGGAGACGCTGCCGCAGCCAGTGCGCCCGCGAGCGGTAGCCGGAGCGTCGCTGCCAGTCGCGCGGATCTGGACACCGCGCTGTCCTATGAAAGCACCGCTGACGAGATCACTTTCGTGTTAGGACCGGCCCTTGTGGGTATTCTTGCCAGCCTGGTTGCTCCGTGGCTGCCTCTGGCCATGGCGGCGGTCATGACCATTACGCTTGTACCGGCCTTCGCAGTGCACCCCAGCCAGCAATCCGTGGTGCCGGCACTGCGGAAGGCCACGGCCGTCGTCGTGGGAAGCGCGGGTGAACACACAGCCCGACGACGGAACCGCTGGGCGGGCGCCGTAGTGGCCGTTCCGGTGGTGGCCATGGTGTGCATGGGCACCTTTTTTGGTGCGACGCAGAATGCCCTGAGCGCCTTTTCTGCCCAGTACGCAACCGCGGAAATCGCCGGGCTCCTTTACTCCGTGATGGGTTTGAGCTCTGCCGTGGCGGCGTTGTCCGTTGCTTTCTGGCCGCAGCGCTTCAGCCTCGCGGCCAGGTGGGTTGCCGCTGCCCTGGCGATGTCGTTGTTCGCGCTCCTGTTACTGGTTCCCGCCGGAATCTGGCCCATGGTGTTGGTTCTGCTGCTGCTGGGAATCCCCGTGGGACCAGTCATGGTCACGGTGTTCAGCATCGGTGGCGTGGTTGCCCCTACCGGCCGTATTGCTACGGTGATGACGGCCCTGGCCAGCGGGATCGTGGCCGGTACTGCGCTTGGTTCCTACCTTGCCGGGCAGTTGGCGCAGACCCAGGGTCCCGGTGCAGCCTTCGTTGTATCCATGGCTGCGGCAGCAGGCTTGTTGGTACTGGGAGTTCTGACTTATCTGGTCATGAAGCGTCGGCCTCAGTCGTAGTCCAGTGCTCCGGCGAGGGAGCGGGCCATTAACTCCACCAGGCGCATTGACCGTTCTTCGTCGGGGTCGGCCAGATGCTGCATGCTGATGCCGTCTATACCGGAGATGAAGAGGCGGGTGACGTCCTCAAGATTGTGCGGGACTGTCTCGCTGGCGGCATCTGCCGCGCCACGGAACA
This sequence comes from Paenarthrobacter sp. YIM B13468, assembly GCF_042788025.1. Taxonomy (NCBI): domain Bacteria; kingdom Bacillati; phylum Actinomycetota; class Actinomycetes; order Micrococcales; family Micrococcaceae; genus Paenarthrobacter; species Paenarthrobacter sp. YIM B13468. Next base: position 271,477 of record NZ_JBHZPI010000001.1, read on the forward strand.
GCTCCAGGGTTGAACTGACCCAGCCGTCGTACATGGAGCGGTTCATCAGCAGGGCCTGGGGCTGGTCATCGGCCTCGACGCGGAATCGCCGGAGCAAAAGCTCGAAGGTGGTCACCTGCTCATGCGGATTCTCCAGCATGCGCGTCCAGATTCGCCGGGCGTGGGCTCCGATCATATGGCGCAGGCCCAATCCGGGATCAGCGACTGGTTCCAATGCCTTCGCATAATCGCGGCTGAGGAAGTTGTAGACCTCTTCCAGAAGCTCGTCCTTGCTACGGAAACAGTAGTGGAGTGCCGCAAGCGGCGCGTCGGCTTCACTGGCGATCCGGCGCGTTGTAGCCGAGGCGAGCCCATCCTGGGCAATGACCCGTGCCGCAGCCTCAACAAACTGCAGCCGCCTTGCTTCGGCGGGAACCCTGGCCATCCGCGCCCCTTCCTGTCCTCAGTCATATCCGTGATCAGGCACGCCGATCATCGGTCTCATCGATCCTAGGCGCTGTGCGCCCGGGCTGGCTCCTGACAATGCCGTGGAGCCTTTGGAAAGACCCTTGAAAAGAATTTTACCGGAAAACCTAGTCAAGTGACCCAGTCAGGCGACATACTTCTTTTTAGAACGTTGTTGCCTGCATCACATGGGATGCAGTGACCTGAGGAGAACCGATGCAAGAACTTGCCGATCTGGTGATCGTCAATGCCTCGGTCCATACGATGGACCCGGCAAAACCGGACCGGATGTCAGACGCCTTGGCCATCAGGGATGGACGCATTCTGGCACTCGGAAGCACAGACACTGCGAGGGCGATTGGGCCCAACACCGTGGTTGTGGATGCCGCCGGAGGTGCTCTCATTCCCGCAATCAATGACGCCCACCTGCATTTCGTTTCGGCGGCAATGGCGGCATTTGGTTATGTGCGGCTGGATCCATCAATCGCACCGGATTGGGCGGCCGTGGTGGACATCATTAACAGTGCGCCAGCAGGGGAGGACGGCTGGGTTCGTGCCCATGGTTGGGACGAGGCGCTGCTCGGGCCAGCGAGCGGATATTTGCTGGATTGCCGCCCCGGTACCCCGGTGGTTGCGTTCGACAGTACAGGCCATCAACTTCTCGCCAATAGTGAAGCGCTGCGTCGGGCCGGCATCACTGCTACTACGGCAGACATCGACGGTGGCACAGTGATGCGGACCGGCGATGGCAGCCCAACAGGCCTTCTTCAGGACGGCGCCATACAACTGGTCTCAAAGATGATGCCACCGGTACCGAACGCGACGCTTCGCCCTGCGCTGCTGCAATTGCAGGAACAGCTGCACTCGCTGGGCATCGCGTCGCTGACAGATCCGGGCCTGGGCCCTGCCAGTGCCGGACTGATGGACGGTGCGGGCTCGACGGCGGCAGTTGAGTTGCTCGGCGACCTCGCCGCAGCTGGTGAACTGACACTAAGGATCAATGTCCTGATGCTGTTCGCGGGGACCGGGGGAGCCGATGCGAAGGCCATCGACGAGGGCCTGCGAAGCGGACTGGCCAACACCTACGTGAACAGGGGCATCGATCCGGAGCAGCTGCGGATTGCCGGCGTCAAGATATTCGCCGACGGCATTCCGCGCAGCGGTACCGCGTGGATGAGCGAACCATATGGAAACGCCTGCACGCATGGCCACCTGGTGATCCAAGGTGCCAATGACGGCCAAAGGGTCGCCGAACTCCACCGGATACTTCGGCTTATCAACGACGCGGGACTGCAGGCAGGAGTCCATGCAACGGGCGACGCCGCCACATCCGCGGCCGTGGAAGCAATTGTGGCGGCGGCCGATGGATCCGCTGAAGCTGGCTCCAAAGTGGCCGGAAATCGCCACTACATCATCCATGGCGCCTTCACTGACATCGAAACCCTGGCCACCATGGCTTCCCACCACATCGGCTACAGCACCAACCCGCTGATCCGCGAGGAGGCGGGGGACATGATGCGCCAGGTATTGGGCGAGGAACGGTTCTCCCGCCACCAGCCACTGAATTCTGCGCTGGAGGCCGGCGTGCACTTCAACCTGGCCTCCGACGCTCCCGTGACCAGTCCCGACTGGCGCCGGACTGTGGCGGCTGCTGTTCGTCGTGCCACCCGCTCCACGCCAGGCAACCCCGGCGATCCTGAACGGATCACCGGACTCCAAGCGCTCGCCGCTATGACCATAGGCGCAGCTTGGCAAGACCACGCAGAACATTTCAAGGGAGCACTGTCACCTGGAATGGCCGCAGATCTTTGCCTGCTGTCAAACCCCTGGCCGGATGACGAGGAGATCGAGAAGCTCCTCGACGCCGAGGTCAGGCTCACCCTGAGCGGTGGCCGCATAGTCCACCAATCCAACAGCTAGAACAATCCCCTCCGTTCCAACCATTTCGCGATTCAAGGAGCACCACATGCGACGCAGTTTTCCTTTGGCACTGGCCGCAGTCCTGTCCATGGCACTTGCCGCCTGCGGCGGCGGGTCAGGCCCGGCTTCCACCCCGGCCGCTGACGGCACCACCACACTGAAGGTGGGTACCATCGGTATCGGCTCCGATGCCGCGATCCAGCTCGCCATCAACAAGGGCTACTTCAAGGAACAGGGCATCAACGTCGAGACTTCCGTTATTGCCAACCCGCCCGCCGGCATTGCGGCTGCCCAAAGCGGCCAGATCGATCTCACCTATACACCCTCCATCCCGCTGCTGAATGCGCTGAGCCAGAACGTGCCACTGAAGATCATCGCTGCTGCTGATGGCTATAAAGACGGCGCAGGGAAATCCACCGACCTCAACAGGGTCGATGACACGGGGCTCCTGGTCCAGAAGGCATCGTCGATCTCCCGGCCAAAAGACCTTGAAGGCAAGAGCGTCAGCGTCCCTGCCCGCAAGGCACAACTGGAAGTCACCGTCAGCAAGCTCGTCAAGGACGACGGCGGCGATCCCGCGAAGGTGAACTGGATGGTCCTGGATCCTTCATCGGCCCTTCAATCCCTGAACTCGGGACGCGTCGATGCAGCGTCGCTCGTTGCACCTTTCACGTCGAAGGCGATGTCCGAGGGCAACAGGCTGCTGGCATCGCCGGGCGTCGAATTCTTTGAACAGGGCGCAATCGGCCTCTGGGTTTCGGGTGCCAACACCGTGAAATCCAAGGAGAAGGCCTTGCAGGGTTTCAAGGCAGCCATCCAAAAGGCCAATGCCTACGCCAACGCCCACATCGAAGAGGCACAGCAACTCAGCGCCGAGATCACCAAGACCCCGCTGGACGTCGTCAAATCAGGAGCAGTGAACTACTGGCCTGAGGACGTCCGCACGGAGGACATTGAAAGGGCCAACGAGAACCTTGCGGACCTCGGTTTCCTGAGTGCACCCGTGAAGCTGCCGGGCGATCTTGTCTTCGGAAAGTAGGCGCGAACCGAACATGGGAGGCTCATCATGAAAGGGTCCATCCGCCCATTGACCTTCAGTGCGCTGGGCATTGCGGCAGTGCTGGTCATCTGGCAGGTCCTTGCCGAGGCAAAGGTGGCAGGAAATGCCCTGCCGCCAGCCACCACTGTTTTCAGCACACTGGCAACCATCCTGGGGACGGCTACGTTCTGGTCCTCGTTGGGAGCCACGATCGGGATCGCCCTGCTGGCGCTGGCTTTGTCTGCGGTGGCAGGCGTCATCCTGGGCCTGCTTGTCGGGACTTTTGAGACCGTCAGGTTCGCTACGTTGGCGATGCTGGAATTCCTGAAGCCCGTTCCGCCCATCGTCATTCTTCCCTTGGCGGTGCTGGTACTGGGCCCAACCGGGGAGATGTCCTTGTTCCTGGTGGTGTTCGGCTGCCTCCTCCCGATCGTCATGCAGACTGTCGACGGAGTCCAGAGCACTGATCCCGTAGCCAGGGACACTGCCCGGTCCTACGGCATGCGCGAGCCCGAAATCCTGGCCCGCGTGGTCCTGCCCAGCGCCATGCCTTACATCGGAACCGCCATGCGGGTTGCTGCCCCGGCCGCCTTGGTGGTCACAGTGGTAGCGGGTCTGCTCGGCGGTGGCCCGGGCCTGGGCCAAAGCATTTACCAAGCCCAGGCGGCCGGTGATTACGCCAGCCTCTACGGCATGGTGATCGTCCTGGGCGTTCTGGGCCTCCTGTTCCAAGGTGCCACGCGGCTGGCCGAGCGCCGTGTCCTGCACTGGCATGAGTCCTACCGTGAAGTGATGCCGTGATGAGAAACCCCACAATGAGAAATTGGTTGATCGGCGCCGGAGCGCCCGTGCTGTTGTTGGTGGCTTGGTGGTTCCTGTCCGAGAGCTCACTCGACCCCTTCTTCCCGCCGTTGCGCACCATCGTTGGCCGGTTCCAGGAGCTCTGGCTCTTTGAGCACTTCCAGTCAGATGTGCTGCTGAGCCTGGGAAACCTGTTCCTGGGATTTGCCATCGCAGCCTTTGCGGGGATTGCCATCGGGTTCGTGACGGCTCTTGTTCCCCCGGTTCGCTGGATGGTGGATCCGTTGATCCACTTCCTTCGGGGAATACCTCCGGTTGCCCTGGTGCCGATCTTCATCTCCCTCATTGGATTCGGCACCCAGATGCGCGTGACCAGCATAGCGCTGGCAGCGCTGTTCCCAACGATGATCGCCACCGTGGACGGTATCCGTGGGGTGGGCAACGACCTCATGGACGTGGCGAGGGTCTATAGGCTGACCCGGAGGGAGCGCGTCCTGAACATCCTGCTTCCCGCGGCCGCGCCGCAAATCTTCTCCGGCTTGCAGGTCAGCCTGCAGGTTGCCTTCATCGTGATGATCGCCAGCGAGATGCTGGGCAGTTCCCAAGGCATTGGAGCCATGACGCTGCTCGCGCAGCAGAGCTTCATGACAGCGGACATGTGGGCCGGGATCCTGCTCCTGGGCGTCATCGGATTCCTTGTCAATGTCCTCTTCAGCCTGCTCAGACGCAAGGTCCTGTCCTGGTACATCGGCTCCCGGCGCATGGCGCGTGCAGCATGAGCATCCGACAGGCCCCGAGCCTTTCCACCCGAAACAGAAAGTCCGCCATGGCACAGCAACCAGAAACCCGCATTAACGCGACCACCCCACGGTTGGACGTGGCTCACCTGGCCAAGAGCTACGGGAGTGGGGAAAAATCCCATGCAGTCATCGAAGACCTCACTTTCACCGTGGATGCCGGCGAGGTTGTCTGCATCGTCGGTCCCTCCGGCGTCGGAAAGACGACCCTCCTGAAATGCCTGGCCGGGCTTCATCCGGCCAGCAGCGGACGGGCGGCCATCGATGGCCGCCCCATCAGTGGCCCACCGCCGGAAATGGCGCTGGTTTTCCAGGACTACAACCGTTCGCTCATGCCGTGGCTGACGGTCAGGAAGAACCTCGTTCTTCCTTTGCGGCACCTCAAGTTGCCCGCAGCGGAACTGAAAGAACGCTGCGACAGCGCACTGGCCGCCGTCGGGCTTTCCCACGCCGACAACCAATACCCGTGGCAGTTGTCCGGCGGCATGCAGCAGCGTGTGGCGATTGCCCGTGCCCTCGCATACCGGCCGGAGATCCTTATCATGGACGAGCCCTTCGCTTCTGTGGACGCACAGACACGCTTCGACCTCGAAGACCTGTGCCTGAAGATCAGGAAGGACTTCAACATGACCATTCTGGTGGTGACTCATGACATCGACGAAGCCGTCTATCTGGCAGACCGCGTTGTGGTCCTGGGCTCCAAGCCGGCCCGCGTCCTGAATATCGTCGGCGTCGACCTACCGGCTCCGCGCGACCAGATCACCACGCGCTCGCTTCCGGAGTTCGCACGCCAGCGCACGGAAGTGCTGTCCCTCATCAAGAGGCCGGTATGACGCGGGAGCGCGGCAGTGCCGCCAAGGGCAGGCCCAACGTCCTGTTCTTCATCGCGGACCAGTTGCGGGCCGACCACTTGGGCTTCGGTGGCAATCAGGTCGTCCGGACGCCCAACCTTGATGCGCTCGCAGCCCGAAGCGTGGTATTCGAGAATGCGACGGTGGCGAACCCTACCTGCATGCCCAACAGGGCCAGCTTGATGACTGGCCGGTGGCCCTCGGCGCACGGGACGCGCTGCAACGGAATTACGTTGGATCCGTTGACGCAGACTGTTCCCGGATCCTTGGCAGCGGGCGGTTACCGCACTGTGGGAGTAGGAAAACTGCACCACCAAAACATGGGGTGGGAGTTTGAGCCGCACCAGGCCAAGGAGATCCGGAGCACCGATCCGATGCTCCTGGATCCAACAGTTGGTGACGCCCGCCGGCAAGGCTACGCTCCCGGTTGGGATCAGTGGGAGAACCGCGAGGCGCACGATAAACGCTTCATCGGGCTCCCTGCCGACTATTACGGCTACCAACACGTGGACCTCGTCATTGGTCATGGGGACCGGCCCGGAGGCCACTATGTGCATTGGGCCAGGGAACGTGGCGTCGACCCCGAAACGCTGGGAGGTGCAGGCAACTCCGCCAGCCGGTATGGCGGATGGGACCAGGTGTACCAGACAGCCATTCCCCCTGAAATGCATCCCACCAGCTATGTGGGCGAGAAGGCAATTGAGCATCTGAAGGACGCGGCGGGCCAGGACCAGCCCTTCTTCATGTTTGTCTCATTCCCTGATCCCCACCACCCCTTTTCACCCCCGGCAGGCTACGCGGACCTCTACGATCCTGGTGCGTTGCCCCTGCCGCTGGGTTTCGACCAGGATCACTCGGCGTCTCCGGCGCATATCCAGGCAATGATGGAACACCGGGGCCATCCGAACCCGGACCCCACCATGACCTGGGCAGCAACAGAGGAACAATACAGGCACGCGGCGGCGGCACAATACGGCCTGATCACTATGATGGACGAGCACATCGGCCGAATCCTGGACGAGCTTGATCGCCAAGGCCTCGCCGAGGACACCATCATCGTTTTCACCAGTGACCACGGAGACTTGTTTGGCGACCACGGCCTCATGCTCAAACACTTTGTCCACTACCGTGCGGTGACGAATGTTCCCTTGATCGTGCACGTTCCGGGCACCCCGGCGGCCCGCACCCAGGCCCTCGTTTCCAGTGCCGATCTGGCACCAACCTTGCTCGAGCTCACTGGTTCGACGTCCTACCGGGGCATCCAGGGCCGCTCCCTGGTTCCTCTGCTGCAAGGATCTGCGCAGAGGCACCGGGACGCTTTGCTGGTGGAGGAAGAGCAGCCATTCGGACTCGATGGTCTCCCCGGGCCGGTGAGGATGCGGACCGTCATTACAGCAGAGGGCAGGCTGACGCTTTACTTCGGTACCGACGTCGCCGAACTGTACGATCACCGCACAGACCCCGGCGAACTGCTCAACCGGGCAGGTGATCCTGCCTTCGCCGGGTTGGAGGGGCGCCTGCTGTGGGCAATGCTGAACGAGATGGCTGCTGTGGCAGATGAAGGCACAGCTCCGACGGCGGCAGCCTAGTCATTTGCCCGGCATTCCACGGTCAGTGGCTGTTGCGATAGCCGGTGGGGGAGTTCCCGAAGGCGGCCCTGAAGATCCGGCTGAAGTGGGCTGCGTCAGTGAATCCCCACCGCGCCGCAATGGCCGTGACGGGCCGGTCTGCCAGGACCGGGTCCAGGAGGTCGCGCCTGCAGCGTTCGAGCCTGCGCTGCCGGATGGATGCGGCCACGGTGGTCCCGATCTCCTGGAAAAGATCGTGCAAGTGCCGGGTGGAGATGTAGTGGGCGGCGGCTATGGTTCCCGGGGAAAGTTCGGGGTCGCCCAGATTGGCCTCGATGTAGTCGTGGATACGGCCCAGCAAGAGAAGGTGGGGGTCGCGGCCTGTCTCGATGAGTTGGTCGAGTTCACCGTTGAACAGGGTAGTGACCAGGTCCAGTGCGTTATGGACCAGACGCAGGCCATTTGCCCCTGAAAGGGCTTCGAGGTTATCGGCCAGCCTTACCAGGAAGGGGCTGATGAGTTCGCCGAGGCCCTCGTCCCCGGGAATCCGCAGGGCCGTTACGTGGCCCATGGCTTCGGCCGGCAAGTCGAGCAGGACGTGCGGGAACATCAGCACCAAAGTGCGGAAGTCGTCGTCGAACGTTAGTTGGTAAGGGCGGGAAGTGTCGTAGATGGAGAGGTCCCCGGGACCGAGCACCGCTTCGCGTTCGTCCTGAACCAGTCGGCCAGTCCCGGAGAGCTGGATGCTGAGCTTGAAGAAGCGTCCAGTGGACTTGGCGATCAACTCAGGCGTTCGCAGGACCGTATGGGGACCAGCTGTTACTTCGACCACGGAAATTTGACCCAGGACACGGGCTCGCATTGTCCCGTGGAAGGCGAGCTCTTTAGGGCCCTTGGCCAGCAACGGCACGAAGGATGCTGAGATGGCCCGGCTCCATTCCTGGAACGAATCCGCCACAACTGTGTGCACGGTTGCGGGGCCGGTATCAGCCGCGACGGTCATCAAGGTCCCTTTCAATGCCCGCCGTACCTGATGGCGCCGGTACAGAATGCCACCGGCGCGGACGTGAGCTTGCCCACGATTCTACACCGGGGGACTTTGCGGGGCTGTGCTTGCGTGCACCGACAAACACCTTGCCGTGTGAGACAAGTCACGCAATGCCTTGGCGGAGGAAGATTGCGGAATGACCGACACCGTGCCGCGCAAATCTCCGTCGGCACCGAGGCAGGAGCACACTATGAGCGTGGATAACCCCGTCAAGGGCATGATCGCTGGAGCCGCAGATACCAAGAGGCGTCTTGGGGTACCAGCCGTGACCTTCATGATTATTGCGGCCTCGGCGCCGCTGACAGTCCTTGCAGGTGGAGTAACCACCACTTTCGCCGTAACCGGGGTAACAGGCGTTCCGCTTTCGTTCTTGATTCTCGGCGGCATCCTGGGTCTCTTCGCGGTCGGCTATGCGGCCATGAGCCGTTACGTCACCAACGCGGGCGCCTTCTACGCCTACATTGCCCAAGGCATTTCCAGGCCGGCCGGTGTGGGAGCATCGCTGGTCGCGTTGATGGCCTACAACCTGATGCAGGTGGGCATTTATGGGCTCTTCGGCTTCACCGTTTCCTCACTGCTCTCGGCAAGGCTGGGCATCAGCGTTCCGTGGTGGATCCCAGTGCTGGTGTGCATCGCAATTGTTGGTTGGTTGGGCGTCAACCGGGTTGACCTCTCGGCAAAGGTGCTGGGCGTCCTGGTGGCTCTGGAGTTCCTGGTGGTCATCGTTTACGACGTCATCAGCCTGGCCGTGGCACCTGAAGGAGTCACTGCAGCATCGTTCAGCCCGGAGAGCCTCTTCGTGCCCGGCATTGGCGCAGTCCTTTCCTTTGGAATCGCTGCCTTCATGGGCTTCGAATCGGCCGCCATCTATGGCGAGGAGTCCAAGGATCCCAAGCGGACCGTTGCCAGGGCCACCTTCGCGGCTGTCGCAATCATCGCCTTGTTCTATGCTGCCTCGGCTTGGGCAATGACCGTGGGCGCGGGCCCATCCGCAGTCATTGAAACAGCCACTAGCAGTGGCCCGGACATGATCTTCGCTTTCCTGGGTACCAACGGGGGCGTGCTCTTGAGCGATATAGCGCAGATCCTTTTCGTGACCAGCCTTTTCGCAGCACTGGTCAGCTTCCACAACGCTGTGGCCCGATACTTCTTTTCGCTCGGCCGGGAGCGCGTCATCCCGCCGTTCTTCGCAGCTGTCCGCACAGGGAGCGGAGCACCTTTCGCGGGGTCGCTGGCGCAATCGGCGATTGCCGTCGTCGTGACCGTTGCCTTCGCAATCGCGGGATCGGGTTCGGAACTTGGTGAACTGTACCCAGTACTGACCATGTTTACCTGGCTGACCAACAGCGGCGCCATGGGGCTGGTCCTGCTCATGACCGTAGTGTCCGTTGCCGTGATCGGCTTCTTCCACCGGAAGCCGCACGGGGCCAGCCTGTGGGTACGGGTTGTTGCGCCTGGCCTTGGCTTTGTACTCCTGGCGATAGTGTTTGTCCTCATCCTTGCCAACTTCAACGTCCTGCTCGGTCAGAAGGAATCGACGGCGGCAACATTTGTCCTACCGCTGGTGGTGCTGCTGCCGGGTCTGCTGGGGATCGTGTGGGGGCTGCGCCTGCGGCGCTCGCAGCCTGGGCTTTATGCCCGGATCGGCCACGGCTCGGAAGACTGAAACTGCTTCGAACACCGAAACCGCAGGAAAGGAGAGGAAGCCCCCGGCAACTGCCGGGGGCTTCCTCTCCTTTCCGCTGCGGCTGTATATCCAGCCGACCAGTTAGAGCGAGGGGTCGAGTTCCGGAGTGTGGTGGGTGATGCTGATCAACCGGCCGTGGGCGCCGAACGTGAAATGCACGGGCTTGGTGCCAGCCTCATCCCAACCGAAAAGGCTGCCATGTGAGCGGATTGCTTTGGGGCTCCGATGATCGGCTATGGTCACAGAGCCGCACGGGATGACCTTTTCGCGCCAGGTAAAGACGAAAATACCGGGCCGGATTTCGAAGACGGTATTGGAATCGGTGTCTGCGAGGCCGCGCTCCGGTCCGGCGAGGCACTGCCAGGTGTACCAGGTAGGGCTGAGATAGATGTGTTCGTAGGCGTGGGCATCGCTGTACACCCATTCGACGCGCCGGCCGATCAGGGCCGTGCTTTCGGCGATTGGTGCTCCTTTGACGGTGAAGCCATCCAGGGTCCCTGCGCGGAAATCGTGGTGGACTGCGGTTGATCCTTGGGAGCCGCCGCCCAGCAAAGCGCCGATGTAGAGTGCACGGCCGTTGGAGAGATCGAGGATCAGGGATACGGCGAAGCCCTGCTCCACCGGACTCTGCCATTGGGCGTAGTAGAGTTCCTCGGCTACGAGGAAAGCCTCATAGGGTGCCGTCCCGTTGCGTCCCGCCGCAGCCCACTGCACTTCTTCGTCATCGAAGCTGAAATTCATGGGCACGCCATCGCTGCGGACAGTAAATTCCCGTCCCGCAAGGTCCTGGACGGTGGGGGCTTTGTTGGCATCGAAGCCGGGCGCCAAACCGTCCAGGGGCAGCCAGTTGGAGGTATCAAGAAGATTCAGGCTCATGGGTTCCTTCTCAGTGCTCGAGAACAAGAAGGACAGGAGATTCCTGTCCTTCTTCGAGTATTGGCTTCCCTTGGCTGCGCGTCTTGTGCCGTGAGGCAGGGCAATTGACCCAGAAAGAATGCTTGCCCTGTGGAGGAGGGGTTCAGGCCAGCTGGCCCTCGATCCGTATGGCGCTGGCAGCCAACTCCTTACCCACGGCGTCGGCGTCCTGGTCCAGGCGGATATAGACGACGGCGATTGCGGCCGGCCGTCCGCCGGGGACGTGGATGGGAGCGGCGATTGATGACAACCCAGCGATCACTTCGTCGTGGCTGGTGGCGTAGCCGATCCGTCGGGCTTCGTGCGCTTCGGGGCGGTAGGGGATACCTGCTCCTACTTGGCGCCAACGGTCCTCGGTCATGGTCGACTGGATGGCGATACCGGGTGCGCCAATACCGATGGGGTGGCGGCTTCCCGGATGTTGGGCGAGTGCGGCGCCTGAATGCCGGGGTTCCACGGTGACCAGGGTGACGCATTCCTGGTGGTCCCAAACAGTCAGGAAGGCGGTCATGTGCAGGGTATTCGCCAGCTGGGTGAGCTCTGGCAGGGCAGCTGTTTGCAGGTTGCGCGAGACGCCACGTGCCAGCACGGCCAGTCCGGGGCCCGGCTGGACGCGGCCTGAATCGTCCCTGATCAACAGCGAATGGTCCTCCAACGTTCGGAGGATGCGGTAGGCAACAGAGCGGTGCACCCCGAGGGCTTCTGCGAGTTCGGCGATGCTGAGCGGGCGTTCGGCTTCGGCAAGGATTTCCAGTGCGCGGATTCCCCGCGAGAGGGTTTGCGACGGCGGGGCTTGGGTTGCTGCTTCCTGCGGACTTTTGACGTCGCTGCGGGGACTCATGCGAACCATCCTATGTTGGCGGGTGTCGGCATGCGGCGGTCAACTCTTGTGTTGCACGCCACATCAGGCCATCGTTCCATATACGAATAGACTATTCAACTATAGAACAATGCTGCTCATGAGCCCCACATTTCTCGTCATGCCGAGATAAATGCTGTGCGCTGGGTCACGGTATGTAGTAGTCTTTCCTAACTGACCGTTCTGTCGGTTAATGCAAGTCACGCGCCGACCAGTCACTCACCCCTGGAGTTCCAATGACCGCACCTTCCACTGTCGACTCCGCGTCGGGCCCAAGCAGTAAGCGCGAAGAGCGCCGGGTCCTGGCCGGGACTTTGGTCGGCACCACCATCGAGTGGTACGACTTCTTTATCTTTGCCCAGCTCACGGCGACGCTGTTGTCGCCGCTGTTCCTGACTCCGCTGGAAAAATCGAACCCTGGCGTGGCGCAAATTCTGTCCTTCGCCACCATCGGCATCAGCTTTCTCTTCCGGCCATTGGGGGCCTTCGTTGCCGGACACCTCGGCGACAGGCTGGGACGCAAGGCAGTCCTGGTCATGACGCTTGTCATGATGGGGGCGGCGACGGCCCTGATCGGCGTGCTGCCTACCTACGGGACAATCGGCCTTTGGGCCCCGATTCTGCTGATCACCCTGCGGGTGGTCCAGGGCTTCTCTGCCGGTGGCGAGTGGGGCGGCGCCGCCCTGATGGCTGTGGAGCACGCTCCGATCACCAAGCGCGGACTCTTCGGTGCTTACCCGCAGATCGGTGTGCCCATTGGCATGATCCTGGCAACCGGCCTCCTGTTCTTCCTGCAGTCGGGCATGTCAAAGGAAGACTTTGCCGCCTGGGGTTGGCGCGTACCGTTCCTGCTCTCCGTGGTTCTGATCGTGGTGGGCTACCTCATTCGCCGCGCAGTCGGGGAAAGCCCCGTCTTTAAGGAAATCGCGCAGCGCAAGGCGGAAAGCAAGGCGCCTCTGAGCGAGCTGTTCCGGAATAACAAGAAGGAGGTCATCCTCGCGGCACTGATCTTCATCGCCAACAACGCCGCAGGCTACCTGTTGATCGCCTTCTTTATCTCCTACGCCACCAAGGCACTTAAGATGCCAGCGCCGCAGGTCCTTCTCGCCACCACGGTTGCCTCCTTTGGGTGGCTCATCTTCACCATGGTGGGAGGCTGGCTTTCGGACAAGATTGGCCGCGTAAAGACGTTCCTGCTCGGTTACGGGCTGGTGTTCGCGTGGATGATCCCCATGTTTGCCTTAATCGATTCCAAGGACATCCTGCTGTACGGAACAGCTTTGTTCGTCCTCACCATTGGGCTTGGCTTGTCCTATGGGCCCATGTCAGCCATGTATGCCGAGATGTTCCCTGCACACGTCCGCTACTCGGGAATCTCCATCGGCTACGCCCTGGGCGCCATTCTCGGCGGTGCCTTCGCTCCTTTGATCGCCCAGGCTTTGTTGGATGCCACCAAGTGGTCCGGATCAGTGGGCCTGTACATCATGGGCCTGTGCATCATCTCAGCGGTGGGCGTGATTCTTGCAAAGGAAACCAAGGGCCGTCCCCTCGGCTTCAGCGTTCATCACTAGGCCAACAACAGATCCAGTCAGCAACGAATTAGGTCTCCAGGTGGGCGCGGTTGTGAAACCGGGCCCACCTGGAGCGTAAGCAACTATTTCGCCCTCGGGGCGCCTGCGCCTTCCAGTTGCTCCACGACGTCGTCGTCCGTCAACTGTTCAAAACGGTCATAAAACGCGCCAACAGCATGGAATTTGCCTGGCGTGTGCAGTGCCATCATGAAGTCGCAGACCCGTGCCAAGGATGTTGCAGCTTCCAGCGAAGCCACGGGAACGGCGGCGATCACCGTGCGAGCACCTGATGCCCGCACGGCCTCCACGGCAGCACGCATCGTGGCGCCCGTGGCCAGGCCATCGTCCACCAGAATGACGGTCCTACCTCGAAGGTCGTTCTCGATTCCCGGGTATTGCCTGGCGCGCCTAAGTAGTTCGGCGCGTTCATGTGCCTCTACTGCATCCAAAGCAGCTTGGCTGATGCCATGGGCCAGGACGTGTTCCTTGAGCGGCTTGTTGACGATGCGGACGACGTCGCCCTGGCACCACGCAAGTGCGCCGTAGGCAGTCTCCTCGCGGCCAGGTATCCCCAGTTTGCGGACCAAAATGGTACCGAAGGGCAGGTACAACGCGGAGGCGGCCGCAACAGCCAGGGGGACACCTCCGCGGGCCAGGCCAAGGACGATCGTGTCTGGCCGTTCCCTGAACTGGGGGAGTCCTTCGGCCAGGCGCCGGCCGGCTTCCGCCCGGTCCTTGAAACGTATGCCCATTTGCCCCACTTCCACGTAATTTGGCTGCTTCCAGCCTACCGTTCAATGCTTGCCGGGTGAGGCATCCGCTGGAAGCATGGGCTTGTGAACAAGCCCATTGGATATTGGATCAAGAGGCTCGACGCCGCGCTGGAACTCCAACTCGATGCCACCCTGGCCCGGGTCAAGCTGAGCCGGCGGCAGTGGCAGACCCTGGCCACTTTGGCAGAGGGAACGGTCCGTCCGGATGAGCTGGATGAGATCCTGCGCCCATTCTGGGGCAATGACACGCGTCTGCGGGAGCGGGAGCTTGCCTCGTTGGTGGGCAGGGGCATGATCACCATGATTGATGACCGCCTGGCACTCAGCGAACTCGGCCGGGAAAAATACCACGAGGCCCTCCGCTATGTGGAAGCCGCCCGCCAGGACCTATCCATGGGCATAGGGATCGATGAATATGCCATGGCGTTGAGCGTCCTGGAACGAATGAGCCTTAACGCGGAACGGTTGATCCGCTAGCGCCAGCCGGAGCCATCGCTACACGCCAAGGAATTCGATGGCAGCCTCCTTAAAAGCCCTGCTAGTGATCACGTTCGTGTGGGTGCGTCCCGGGACTACAAGAGTCTCCACCAAGGCCCCCCGCTTGCCGGCGAGGTGCGCGAGTTCGGGCATGGTGGCCGCCCGATCGTCCTTTTCGCCGGCAACCAAAAGGATGGGCACGTGCGGTGCAGCTTCATCGGGGTCGAACGGCTCACCCTTGATTGCCTCGATGAGCGAAAGCAACGCGAACAGGTCATTGCTGGGCAATAGTTGTGCCATCTTCAGCAGCCCGGCGGTGGACTCGTCCCCAATGGGTGTGCCATCAGCCAAGTACCGCTGTGCGGCAACGAGGTCGAAAGCGGCCAACGGATCTGCCGAGCTGGGTCCGCCCAGGACTATCCGGTGAACCAGGTCCGGCTGGGTTGCGGCGAACTCCCAAGCCAGTCGGGATCCCAAGGAGTAGCCCACGATGTCCAGCCCCGTGGAAGGATCGCCGTCGCGCAATGGCCGCGCGCCGGCGTCGGTGGCGATCTGGAGGAGGTCCGCACGGATCCGGCTGGGCGTGTACGAGTCCAGGTCCTCGGGGGAGTGGCTCCTGCCGTGGCCTGGCAGGTCCACGGTAATGACCCGGCGTCCGGCGTCCTGGAGGGCCGTGATCCAGCCGCTGTCCGCCCAATTTAGTTTGCTGGATGAGGAAAAACCGTGGATCAGCAGGACCGGGCGGAGGCCGGCGTCGGTGGCTGGCTCATGGACTTCCACGAACAAACCAGGGTCTGTTCCCTCCACGGTGTGCCTTTGCTGTTCCACGGTGTGCCTGCCGGTCATCATGTCAGTCCTCATCGAGTACGGCGCTCAGGCGGACCCGGCGCTTGGGTGCTTCGTCTTTCGGAACAGTGCCCACGATTCCGGCGGTGTCGTCCGGTACCTCGAACACGATCAACGGTTCGCCGACGTTGATGGTCTGGCCCGGCGCCCCGTGAATACGCACCACTTTACCCGCCTGGGGGCTGGGCAATTCGAGCGCTGACTTGCTGGTTTCCAGCTCCACAATGGGCTGGTTGCGTTCCACCTGCTGGCCCGGGGACACGAGCCAATCCAGGACGGTCGCTTCGATGAGGCCTTCGCCCAGATCGGGGAGCGGGAAGGAAAGTTCAGCCACGGCGGTACTCCAGTACGCGTTGGATCCCAAAGAGGATGCGGTCGATGTTGGGAATGTATTCGTCCTCCAGGTCACCGGAGGGATAAGGCACGTCGAATCCGGTAACCCGTTCCACCGGCGCCTTGAGCGTTGAGAAACAGCTCTGCGTGATGAGTTGGGCGACTTCGGCGCCAAGGCCTGAGGTCAAGGGGGCTTCGTGGACGACGACGGCGCGCCGCGTCTTCCCGACGGACCTCGCCAGGGCTTCGGCGTCGATTGGTTTCAGCCAGCGCAGGTCCAGGACTTCGACGTCGATGCCGTCTTCTGCTGCCAGTTCGGCAACCTGGAGGCACCGTGCCACCATGGCGCCCCAAGCGACGAGTGTCAGGTGACGGCCTTCCCGCGCAACGCGTGCGCCGGTGAGGCTACCGCCGTCGTCCATGCCGCCGTCGCGCGTTTCCCCGTGGGGAGTCGCAGTGCTGACGTCCACCGGACCTTTCTGCCAGTAGCGGGACTTTGGCTCCATGAAGATGACGGGATCCGGCCGCGTGGCTGCGTACTTGAGGAGGTGATATGCGTCGTGTGGGGTGGAGGGCGAAACCACTTTGAGGCCGGGAACGTGCGCAAACAGAGCTTCAAGGCTTTCACCGTGGTGTTCCGGAGCGCGGATTCCTCCGAAGCTGGGAACCCTGAGTGTGATGGGCATCGGGAGCGTGCCGCGGCTGCGGTAGTTCATCCGGGCGATTTGGCACACGATCTGGTTGATGGCCGGGTAAGCGAAGCCGTCGAACTGTACTTCGGGAATGGGGTGGAAGCCCGCCATTGCCAGTCCTACCGACATGCCAAGGATGGCGGACTCAGCTAGTGGGGTGTCGAAGACCCGTTCTTCGCCATGCTTGGCCTGAAGGCCGTCGGTAATACGGAAAACGCCGCCCAAGCGGCCGCAGTCCTCGCCAAAGATGACCGTTTTGGGATGGTCGGCCAGGATCTCGTCAAGCGCGCGGTTCAGTGCCTGCTGCATGGAAAGGTGCAGGACGGGTTCAGTCTCCATCGTGACCGGCCCGGGAGCGAACGATAGTGCTGTGGCTGCCTCAGACATGTTCGGACTCCTTGCGCCACGCAGTGGCCTGGGATTGAAGGGTGGGCGTTGGTTCCTGGAAAACGAGGCTGAACATCTCGGCACCGGGACGGGGCCCAAGTGCTTCGATACCCGTGCGAACGGCTTCCTCTTCGTCCTGGGCCTGCTGCTGTGCGCGGGCGAAGAATGCGGTATCCGCAACGCCCTCGGAGAGCAGGCGCTGCTTGAATCGTTCAAGGGGATCCTCACCCGCGCTCAGGCGTTCCTCTTCCAGGGTGCGGTATCGTCCGGGGTCGTCCGCCGTGGAGTGGGGTCCGCGGCGGTAGGTCATGGCTTCGATCACCACAGGCCCGTTACCGGCACGGCAATGCGCGAAAGCCGAGCGCGTTGCCTCATGGACAGCGACGACGTCGTTCCCGTCCACCTGCAGGGAAGGAATTCCGTATCCGGCGGCGCGTGCAGCGACTGAGCCGCCGGCAACCTGGCGCTCCGTAGGGACGGAGATTGCCCAGCCGTTGTTCTGGATGAAGAAGACCACTGGCGCCTTCATCACAGCAGCAAAGTTCATGGCCTCGTGGACATCGCCCTGGGAGGATGCTCCGTCACCGAAGTACGTCATGGCAACGCCGCGTTCGCCGTCGGGCTTTCCGGAGACGGTCTGGCCGTGGGCCCAGCCAACAGCATGCAATACCGATCCCGCCACTACGGCCTGGATAGGAGCGAAGCGGGATTCCAGCGGGTTGTACATTCCGCCGTGCCACGTGGCTTTGTGTGTGGACATGTAGCCCACCATGTCCAGGCCCATTGCCCGGGCTACGCCCATCTCGCGATAGGTGGGGAACACGAAGTCGCGGGTCCGGTCAACGGCATATCCGCTGCCTACCTGCGCGGCTTCCTGGCCCAGCTGGGGCGCGTAGCCGGGAATGATGCCCTGGCGTTGCCAGGCGACGGCTGCGGTGTCCAGGTGGCGGACGGAAGCCATCAGGGAATAGAGCTCACGCAGCTGTTCGTGCGTAAGCGGCGCCGCATCCTCATCGACGGCGGCGAGCACGGGTTTCGTTGTCATGGCTGTGACACTAGTCACCAACAATAGGGGTGCGCAATCAGCTCAGCTTCAACGAAACACTTTGTACAATTTGGATACGCAAAGAGGTCCTGTGCAAAACAAAATGCACAGGACCTCTTGATTTCAATGAGCAGGCGGCTACTTGCTCCGCAGTGGCTGCTTGCCGGCCTTCGCCTTGGCGTTGAGGAAGCATCCAGCGGCGATAACCAGGATCAGGATGAACGTACCGATCAGCTGGCCGGCGCTCTCAGGGTTGGCAAAGCCCACCAAGAGGATGATGGCCAACAGGACGATCCCGACGACCGTAAGGACCGGGAAACCCTTCATCCGCAGCGGCAGCTCGGTGCCTTCGCGGTCGGCCCTGCGGCGCAGGATGAACTGCGAGACCAAAGCAGTGCCCCACACCACCAGGCAGGTGGACCCCACAAGGTTCAGGAGCGCCGGCAGTACGTGCTCGGGGAAGAGCAGTTCCAGGACGGTTGCGATGAAGCCGAACGCAACCGAAATTCCGACGGCGGCCACAGGCACCTTGGAGCCGTTCAGCTTGGACAGGAAGCCCGGGGCCTCGCCGCGCTCCGACAGGGAGAAGATCATTCTTGAGGCGCCGTACAGGTTGGCGTTCAAGGCCGAAAGCAGGGCAACGACGGCCACCAGCGTAATGGCGGCACCGGCCCCAGGAATTCCTGCGAGGTCCAGTACGCCCGCGAACGGGGACTTCAGTCCTTCGGAGCCAACGGGAAGAGCCGCCGCAATGACGAATACCGAGCCGATGTAGAAGACCAGGATTCGCCAGACAACAGTGCGGATGGCCTTGCCGACGCTGTGCGCGGGGTTCTCGGTTTCAGCGGCGGCGACGCTGACGATTTCCGTTCCACCGAAGGCGAAGATCACCACGAACAGAGCAGCTGCGATGCCGCCGATTCCGTTGGGGGCGAAGTCCCCGAAGGTGGACAGGCCGGGTGAGGCAACGTTGGGCAGCCAGCCGAACAGTAGAGCGGCGCCGATGAGGAGGAAGATGACGATTGCCGCAACCTTAAGGATGGCGAACCAGAATTCGAACTCGCCAAAATTCCGGACGCCCACGAGGTTGATGCCGGTGAACGCCACCATGAACACCAGGGCGAGCACCCACACTGGAACCACCGGCCACACGGTGAAGAGCAGGCCTGCCGCGCCAAGGGCTTCGGCCGCGATGACCACCACCAGCTGCAGCCACCAGAGCCAGCCAATGGTGCCGCCAGCGGTCTTGCCCATGGCTTTTTCGGCGTAGACGGAGAATGCTCCGCTGTTGGGGTTTGCGGCCGCCATTTCGCCGAGGGCCCACATGACCAGGATGATCAGGGTTCCCGCCACGAGGTAGGAGATCAGGACCGCCGGGCCGGCAGCCTGGATGCCTGCGCCGGAGCCGAGGAAGAGGCCTGCTCCGATGGCGCTTCCGAGCCCCATCATGGTGAGTTGGCGTGGCTTAAGTGAATGGCCAAGGCCGGAAGTTGGCGCAGGAGCCGCGATGGACTTCGTTGTCATACGTGTCTACCTTCTATGGATTTCATACTCGGTGTAGCGAGCCGGCCTCTTGGGCTGAGCAAGCTGGGCGTCGACGACGCAGCAAGAGCCGTGGAATAATTCTCGCAGTTTGTAAGATACATCACTTTTTGCTGTGGCGATGTGATGGGTAAGAATCCCCGGGGACAGGAACTTTGATGCTGGTTGATGCACTTGATGCAAAAATTGTACGTTTCTTCACGGATTCGCCGAGGTCCTCTGTGTTGGAAGCATCCCGCGTGCTGAGGGTTGCCAGGGCTACGGTGCAGTCCCGGATTGACCGAATGATCGAGAACGGAGTGATCGGGTCCTGGGTTCCCCAGCCTGATCCGGCCAACTTCGGCTTCCCCGTGGTGGCGTTCTGTTCGGTCACCATTACCCAGGAGATCGGTCACGACGCCATTATCCAGAGCCTTAGCGCCATCCCGGAGATCATTGAAGTGCACACCGTGACGGGAAATTCCGATTTGATGGTTCGCATTGCAGCACGCTCAAATCCTGATATGCAGCGGGTGCTGGACGCGATGATCGCCACCAAATCCGTGGTCCGTTGTTCGTCCGTCATAGTGCTCAACAGCCACATCCAGGGCCGGACCCTGCCACTGATGGAAGCCGCCGCCAAGTCAGTGTGACGCAGGGCATTTTGCCAAGGGGCTGCAGAGTCGTACCATTAGTTCTAGTCAAGATGACTTTAACTAAGATTCCAGGGTGGAGAGAAGATCTCCAGACGGCGATGAAGCGAGGTGAACGCCGTGAATCCGATATCGGCGAACGTTGCTGAACGCCGCCTGGCGCCGCCGTCGTTGGCAATCTCAACGGTGATTTTCGCCCTCCGCCCCAGCGAAACATCCGGCCGTCCCACCCTATGGCTGCCACTGGTCCGCAGAATCCGTGAACCATATAAAGACATGTGGGCGCTGCCAGGCGGACCCTTGGCGCACGATGAATCTCTCCAGGATGCAGCATCGCGCAACCTTCGCGACACCACGGGCCTGGTGCCGCAATACCTTGAACAGCTCTACGCCTTCGGCGGCCTGCATCGCTCGCCCAGCCAGCGAGTGGTATCCATCGTTTACTGGGCACTCGTCCAGCCAACCGAAGCGGCCCTCGCAGACGAATCGGAAAATGTGCGGTGGTTCCGGGCTGACAGGCTCGGCGAACTCGCCTTCGACCACAACGCGATTGTGGATTACGCGCTCTGGCGCCTCCGCAACAAGATGGCCTACGGGTCCATCGCCTACCACCTGCTGGGAGAGTTCTTCACTCTCGCGCAGGTCCGTGAAGTCTACGAAGCCGTGCTGGACCGCCAGCTGGATCCGGCAAACTTCCGCCGTCATATCAAAGCCACACCGGACATTGAAGAGACCGGTGAATACCTGCAGGGCGGAAAACACCGTCCGCCACGCCTCTACCGCTTCACCGGCACGCCCGGTCTCGGGCCAGATAACAGGAGTACACCATGAGCAGCGTCAATACTGCCGTCCAGCTGATCACGCGCGAGGAAGCCGAGAAGGGCCTTTCCCGCGCAGGATCCACCTGCAGCCCGGCCCTGGCCAAAGGGCCCTGGGAGTATGACCTTGCCGAGGCAATTGCCGGTGCCCCCGCTTACGGACCGGGAGCCTCCAGCAGCGACGTCGCTCCCAAGGAGACGCCGCGGCAGGGACAGCTCCCGGAGGAGTACAAGCGGGCGACGGACGCTGAACTTGATGCCCGTATCCGGGCTGCCAAAAAGACGCTCGGGGACCGTGCCGTGATCCTGGGCCACTTCTACCAGCGTGACGAAGTCATCCAGTATGCCGACTTCGTGGGTGACTCTTTCCAGCTCGCCAATGCTGCGCTGACCAAGCCCGACGCCGAAGCCATCATCTTCTGCGGCGTCCACTTCATGGCAGAGACTGCGGATATCCTTTCCACGCCCGAACAGGCAGTCATCCTGCCCAACCTGGCGGCCGGCTGCTCCATGGCGGACATGGCTGATGAGGACTCCGTAGAGGAATGCTGGGAACAGCTCGAAGAAATCTTCGGCACGGACACCGACGCCCAGGGCCGCGTTCCGGTCATCCCCGTCACCTACATGAACTCCTCTGCTGCACTGAAGGCCTTCTGTGGCCGCAACGGCGGAATTGTTTGCACTTCCTCCAACGCGAAGGTGGTCCTGGAATGGGCCTTCGAGCGTGGGCAGCGCGTCCTGTTCTTCCCCGACCAGCACCTGGGCCGCAACACCGCAAAGGCCCTGGGCGTCCCCTTGGAGCAGATGCCGATGTGGAACCCCCGCAAGGAACTGGGCGGCAATGACGAACAAACATTGTTGGACTCCCGCGTCATCCTCTGGCACGGCTTCTGCTCGGTGCACAAGCGCTTCAACGTGGGCCAGATCGAAAAAGCCCGCCTCGACTTCCCCGGCGTCAACGTGATCGTGCACCCCGAATGCCCCATGGAAGTTGTGGATGCTGCCGATTCCGCAGGGTCCACCGACTTCATCAAGAAGGCGATCGCTGCAGCTACCGAGCCCACCACCTTCGCCATCGGTACAGAGATCAACATGGTGAACCGGCTCGCCGCGGAAAACCCACAGCACACGATCTTCTGCCTGGATCCCGTTATCTGCCCCTGCTCCACCATGTACCGCATCCACCCTGGTTACCTCGCCTGGGTGCTTGAGGAACTCGTCGAAGGACGCATCGTCAACCGCATCACCGTGGATGACACCGTGCAGGACAACGCCAAAATTGCGCTGGAGCGCATGCTGGCGGCCAAGCCTGCCTAACCGCTACCAACACCGGTCTTCCGGACGATCCGAATCGAGCCTCACATGACCTCAGGAAGCCTCGCTGGAGGGCACCAGCCCAAGCGGCTGATCGTCGTCGGAAGCGGCATTGCGGGGCTCTACTCAGCCCTGCTTGCCGCCGAAGCCGGAGCCGAAGTGGTGCTGCTTACTAAAGGCGCGCTCGCGGACAGCAATACGTACTTGGCCCAGGGTGGCATCTCGGCTGTCCTGGATGAGCCGGCTCCGGGTGATACCGTTGCTGCCCACATCGCCGATACCCTCAATGCCGGTGCGGGCCACTGCGACGAGGAAGCCGTGCGGGTGCTGTGCACCGAGGCCCGGATGGACATTGCCGGGCTTGGACGCTTCGGCGTCCGTTTCGACCTCGACGACGACGGCGATCCCTCCCTGGGACTCGAAGCCGCCCACTCTGCCCCGCGTATCCTCCACGCCGGGGGTGACGCCACAGGTGCCCGCGTTGCAGCTGCCCTGATCAAGACGGTGTTGGACTTCCAGGCGGCTGGAAGAATCCAGGTGATCGGGCACGCGCAGGTAACCTCACTGATCCAGGATGGCGAGCTGTACCAGAACGTGCCGGGACGCGGTCGCGTGATGGGGGTGAACTTCCTCCATGAAGGCAGGGAAATGGCCCGCTACTCCGATGCCGTGCTTTTGGCCACCGGGGGCGCCGGTCAATTGTTCGCACAAACAACCAACCCATCCGTCGCCACAGCAGACGGGCTCGCCCTGGCCTGGAGGGTCGGAGCCGAGGTATCCGATCTCGAATTCTTCCAGTTCCATCCCACGTGCATGGTCCGTGCTGGGGATGCCCTTGAGGCAGAGGGCAATACTGACCCTCTGCTCATCTCCGAAGCTGTCCGCGGCGAGGGTGCCATCCTCGTGGACGCCACCGGACGCCGGTTCATGGCCGATTACCACGCGGACGGCGAGCTTGCCCCAAGGGACGTCGTCTCCCGGAGCATAGCCCTGCACCTTGCGGCGCTCGGTGACCCCAACGGTCACGTGTTCCTCGATGCAACCGTGATCGAGGAACGGCGGGGGAAAGGCTTCCTCGAGAAGCGCTTCCCCACCATCAGCGAACGCACACGCCAAGCCGGCTTTGACTGGAGCCGTGAGCCCGTCCCCGTCGCTCCAGCGGCGCATTACTGGATGGGTGGGGTGGTGACGGACCTTTACGGCCGCACATCTGTTCCTGGGCTGTTGGCCGCTGGTGAGGTTGCCTGCACCGGAGTCCAAGGCGCCAATCGGCTGGCCAGCAATTCCCTGCTTGAAGGGCTCGTGTTCGGGCGGCGGGCTGTGGAGGGGTTCCTGGGGTCGGCGGACGCGCTCCCTCTGCGTGCTAACTCGGCCGCGGGCGGCCTCGCTTTTACGCACGCTGCCGGGACCCCGCCAGCCGCTGAGGCGACAACGGCGCTGTCGGGGTCTCCGGCGCCGCTCAGAATGGAAGGCGCCTCCGCCGGTTTCGATTTCGTGCCGTCGGCGGGGTTCTCCCGGAACGCGCTGCGCCGGTTGATGACTGCCAAGGCAGGTGTGCTCCGCAACGGGGTCCTGCTGGCGGAGGCCGAAGCCGGGCTGGATTCCTGGGCCGAGGCCGTTCTGCCCCTGAGCGCGCCGGTCTCCTTGGACCCCAGGGTGCATGAGGACGCTAATTTGTTGCTCGCGGCGCAGTTGCTGGTGCGCGCTGCGCGGGAGCGGCGGGAGTCGCTTGGGGCCCACTACCGCAGCGATGGCGTGGCGGAACCAGCCGCCGTCGACGATTTTGACAAGCGTTACACCATGAGCCGGAAAGCGAGCCTCATCAATGACTGACCTGACCTCCACCACCAACCTGACCCTTCCCACGGCACCCGTCCGGGACATCCTGGAAAGGGCCTTCGCGGAGGACGCGCCCAGCGGTGACATCACCTCACAGCTGCTCATCCCCGCCGGGGCACGTGCCACTGCGGTACTGAACGCCCGAGTCCCGGGCGTGTTCAGCGGTGGAACGGTGTTCCGCGACGCCATGAAGCTCGTCGACCCGGATACGGACGTCCAGTTGCTGCTGGCCGACGGTGAAGCGTTCGACGCCGGTACACACCTCGCCCGCGTCACCGGCAGTGCACGCTCGGTACTGTTGGCGGAACGGGTCGGACTCAACCTGGTGCAGCGGATGAGCGCTATCGCCACCAAGACCGCAGAATTCGTCAGGCTGGTTGAAGGAACGCGTGCCCGGATCACGGACACCCGCAAAACGACACCTGGCTTGCGTGTTCTGGAACGCTATGCCGTGCGCTGCGGTGGGGGAGCGAACCACCGCTACAGCCTCTCGGATGCCGTCCTGGCAAAGGACAACCACTTGGCTGTCATGACCGGCGGCGACCCCGCAAAATTGACTGAACTGCTCGTGGCCGCCAAAGCCCAGCTGGGACACACCACCCACTTTGAAGTTGAGGTTGACCGGGCAGATCAGATTGAACCCGTTCTGGCCGCGGGAGTGGACACCATCATGCTGGACAACTTTTCCATCGATGAACTCAGGGCAGGCGTCAAGCAGGTAGATGGACGGGCAAATGTGGAGGCCAGCGGAAACGTCAACCTCAACACAGTGGCAGAGATCGCGGCAACGGGCGTAGACGTCATCTCCATCGGCGGGCTGACGCACAGCGTCTCGGCACTGGACCTCGGGCTGGATATCGAACTGCGAGCTGAAGCAGAGCTGGAAGCAGTCTGACTTCCATGATCTTCCTGGACGCTGCAGCCACCACACCTGTCCGGCGCGAGGTGCTCGAAGCCATGTGGCCGTACCTCAGCGGCGAGTTTGGCAACCCGTCCAGCCACCACAGCCTGGGTGAAGCGGCGGCCACGGCGCTCGCAGAGGCGAGATCCGCCGTCGCGAATGTGCTCAATTGCCGCGCTGGCGAGGTGACCTTTACCTCGGGCGGCACGGAGGCTGACAACCTGGCCGTCAAGGGAATCGCACTGGCCCGGCATGCGGCTGATCCCTCGCTGAATCGGGTAGTGATAAGCGCAATCGAGCATCCTGCGGTGGAGGAATCCGCCCGCTACCTCGAACGCATGCATGGCTTCATGGTGGACGTGGTGCCGGTGGACCGCGACGGGCTGGTCACGGTGGACGCGCTACGCGCCGTCCTTCGGCCGGACACGGCCATGGTGAGCATCATGTATGCAAACAACGAGATTGGTACGGTCCAGCCCGTCGCGGACCTTGCTGCCGTAGCCCACGGGTTTGGCATCCCCTTCCACACTGACGCCGTCCAGGCGGCTGGCTGGCTGAGCTTGGACGTCAAGGCCCTGGGCGTAGATGCCCTGAGCATTTCCGGCCACAAGCTGGGCGCGCCCAAGGGGTCCGGTGTCCTGTTCACAAAGGGCCGGACGCGCGTGGAGCCGTTGGTTCATGGTGGAGGCCAGGAACGGGGAAAGAGGTCCGGAACAGAGAACGTGGCCGGGGCCGTGGCGTTGTCCACCGCCCTGACTTTGAGCCTTGGCGAGCAGCCGGAGCTGGCCTCGCGGGTTTCTGGCCTGCGGGAGCGGTTCGTCTCGCACATCCTCCAAACCGTCCCCGGTGCCATACTGACAGGGCATCGAAGCCAGAGGCTGCCATCGATCGCATCGTTCTGCTTCCCTGGAACCAGCGGCGAATCAGTCCTGCTTGAGCTGGAACGCCTGGGCGTGGTCTGCTCCAGCGGCTCGGCATGTGCTGCCGGATCTGACGCGCCGTCACCGGTGCTGCTGGCTTTGGGCATTGTCCCGGAGATAGCGCAAACAGCCGTGCGGTTCAGCTTCGCCTCAACTGTTACCGAAGCCGAACTCGAGCAAGCTGCCGGAGCCGTGGAAGCCGCCGTCGGGCGTGTCCGGAACCTGGCGTCTCCCCAGCACAACTAGTCACACGTGGCGGGCGCGGCGGAAAATCCAGTGCCTCAAGAGGGTGAACCGGACGCCCGTGGCGACGAAGCCGGAGAGCGTCGTGGTCCAGAGTTCTTCACTGACAGTAGCCTCGGGGTGGATGAGATGCAGGATGCCCAGGCTCCCGCCAGTGATGACCAAGGCAATGCCTATGACGATCAGCCCATGCATGTGGTCCTGGCCGCGTTTCCTGCTACCTCTGATCTTGAAGGTCAACCTGCGGTTCAGCGCTGTATTCATGAAGGACGTGACGATCAACGCCACGGCATTGGCAGGCTGCGGGTCAATCCAGGGACGCAGCAGCGCATAGAGGGCAAGCGAACTCGCTGTGCAGAGAATTCCGACGCCGGTGAAGCGAAGCAGTTGCCGCACCACAGGGTACTTGAGAAGGCCGCGATGCCTCTTCCTGGCAGGCTTCTGTAAGGGAGGCGGCCGCAGTTCGGCGGCGTCTGCGGCTGTCTCCATGAGGTTAAGCCTGACACACTATGCGGGCACGTCCTCCCAGGAAGCCGTAGTGACGGGGTTGGAGAGCTCCCCGATTCCTTCCACGCGGCACACAACGGTGTCACCTGGCTGAATGCGCGCGCATTCGGCGGGGAAGCCAGTCAGGACCAGGTCGCCGGGGTGGAGGGTCATGAACGAGGTCAGGTAGACCATGATCTCGTCCACTTTCCAGCCGAGGTCCGCCGTGCTGGCGGGTGTGAGGCCAGTGCCGTTGTGGACGATCCGGATGGAAAGATCTGCGGCGTCCAGGTCGGTGACGATCCACGGACCTGCAGGTGTGAAAGTGTCCTGGCTCTTCGCGCTGATCCAGAGTTCATCGGTCTTTTGGAGGTCGCGTGCAGAGACATCGTTCCCGATGGTGTAGCCGAGGATTGCCGAACCCGCCGTTTCCAGCGTCAGGCCCCTCGCTGTACTTCCGACGACGACCGTCAGTTCGGCTTCCGGGTCAACATGACCAACGTTCGAACTCAGCTGGATCGCTTCGCCGGAGCCGATCACGCTGGATGCGGCCTTGTGAAATGCCTGTGGTGGAAGGTCCCTGCCAGCTTGCCCGGTGTTGTGGGCCATACCAAGGACGTTGGCCGGCACTGAAGGTGCGAGGAAAGTGAAAGAACCCTCGCTCACCCCAGCCCCTTTTTCCCAGCCGTGCCGCGAGGGGCTACTCGCGTTTGCCCTTGATGCCCCGAAGGGCGAATCGATAACAATCCACTGCTGCCCGGCCGCGGAGTCGAAGTCCAGGGCGTCGTTGGCAACGAAGAATTGCTCGTTGGGATCCTGTGTATCCAAGGGCCGGACGCGGGCGATACGACGGGGAAGGGGAAAAGTCATGATGACATCCTACGTCCTGCAACATGTTGTGGGGCTCGCTTTACGCCCTAAGACCCCACGTAAGTGCGCAGACGCGGCCCCGCATGGCGTCAGGCAAGCTGCGCCGATCCGAAAGCGACGCTGAAACGGTCACACCAGAGCACTACCGATGACAGGCCGGAGAGGTCCACTCCAGAGGGGATGACATAGTTCTGGTTGCCGTGCGTGGCCTTGATCGGGCCGAGGTCCACATACCGACCCGAGCGGTACTTGTACCAATCGCCACCTGCTTCAAGGCTGCTGAGCCAGACCTTGACGTCAGGGCCATCGCTGCTGGCCAGGTTTTCCAACCTCAGCACACGGGAGCCATCGGGCAGTTTCAAGAGCTGTGCAGTACCAGAAGTCTGATGCTCCTGGGATTGGAAATTGCCGAAGCCCAGCACCACAGGATCGGTTTTGGCTGCCGGGGTTGAGGCAGACGTGGTGGGGGCTGGCGAGCCGCTGGCCTGTGCATCAGAAGTTGGCGCATCAGAAGTCTGTGCATCGGAAGTCGGTGCAGTGGAAGGGAACGCCGATGTTGAGGCGGGAGGAGCGAACGGCAGGGCCTCGTTCACGCTACTGCTCGTGAACAGCCGCCAGGGCTGGAACAGCGCGGCCCCTGCGATGACCAGGACCACGACCGCCACGCCCACTGTGGTGGCAAGGATCTTGTGGGCACGGATCATCCGCCCGATTCTGTTCATGCTCCAAGGCTAGGCTTTTACGGTCTGTCGCGGGGGTTCCGGAACTTACGGTTCCGTGACGCTGTGCCGCCGTTGGACACGGCAGGGCGCCTGGCTTCAGGTGGCGTTAGCCTTCTCCCAAATACAGCTCACCCACTGGTACCTCGGCTGCGAGCCGGTTGGCCGGTCCGGCAAGGGGGCACGCCCAGGCTTCGTTGTACGCGCAGGAGGGGTTGTAGGCGAAGTTTAAGTCCACGATGAACTCCTCCTGTTCATCGATGCGGCGAACACCGTGGTACGCGCCCTTCACTGTGTCCAAAAGGTATCTTCCGGCGCCGTAGCTTCCGCCCTCTTTGCCGGCGGTAGCGTCGCGCAAAGGCACAAAGATGCCGCCGCCGTAGCTTCGCAGCCGCCAAACGGCCAGGGATCCGAGTCCCGGCAACTCAAAGGTTCCAATCCTCACGAACGGAACTACGCCGTCGGTCCCTGTTTCAACGTTCATTTCCTGTCCAGTGCCCTCCGGTGACAAGGGAACGTACATCCGGAAGGCGGGATCGTAGTCGGCCGTGCGCAACCCGGAGAAGGATGCTTTCATCTCTGCTGTCAGGGCGGACGCGGGATGGGTAGCAAACATCCGGTCGCGCTCCTGGCGCCAATAGTTGTGTGCATCGAACGGATCCGTGGCCGCCAGCTGCCGTACTTGGTCATAGAGGGCGAAGGTCCGAAGCCGCCAATCCGCAACGTCAACGGCGGACATGTTGGGCATGTTGTCCTCGAATGCGTCATGCTGATCGGGAGCCATGTCTTCAGCCTAGTACGCCGTCAAATCCCGTGTCGGACCTTACCCGCCGATAAGCTGTGCGCATGAACGGCACTGTCCACCCGAACGGCACTGTCCACCCGAACAGCATGACGGCGAAGCTTCGGCTAGGCGCATTGGTACTGGGTGCGGTCCTGCTTGCGACTACCGCGGCCTGTTCCACTGAAAACAAGGGGCCACAGGTTTCCCAGACTTCCGACTCCCATCCCAACAGTTCAGAGTCGGGCCTCCCGTCCCCGGACGCCGGGTCGAAGAGTACGACGCCGTCAGGAGACGCCGTCTCCAGTTCGCCGTCTTCGACGCCCGGCTCAGGTGCTGCATCCAGCTCTGACCCGAGCCCGGCAGCCACGGCCTTGACCTGGAAGACCTACACGGACCCCGCCAAAAAGGTCAGTTTCGAACTCCCTGGCGATTGGATTGCCCAGTCGGTCACGGCTGAAGCTGGTTCACTGCCAGGTGCCCTGAAGGTCGAAGTGAAAGATGGCGGGGGCCGATACATCGCTACCCTGCAGACAGGCCTGCCACCTGCAGGGCCAATCGCTTGCCCCACTGGCCAAAGCCATCCGTACATTGTTATCAGCAGCGTGCCACTGGATGTTCCACACTCCGATGGTCCGGACACCATCGATCCCCGCGTCGTTTTCCGCGTGATCCAAGGCTACAAATTCTTCGGATCCTATGGCATAACCAACATGGTGGCTGGCGCCGACGGCCAGGCCTGCGAACTGAGGAACCGTGTTCAGGGACCTTCCGGCAAGGGCGACTACTCTTTCGGGGATGTCGCAGCGGTCCATGCCTTCGCCGCCGATGAAAAAGTAGCCCCGGCAAAGACTTTTGACACGTTGGACCTGGCCGCGAAGTACGTCGCCCATGATTCTGAATTCGCCAACGTCCAACGGATGCTACTGTCTCTGAAGGTCAATCTGTAGTCCTGCGGTTGGCTGATCCATACAACGGCGGCATCGGGGGCTGTCCCGCCGCAACCCACCCCGGAGATCAATGGAACGCAACGTTGCTGCCAAGCTCGTTTTCAAGACTGTAGCCAACACGAAAGTGGCCATGGCCATCGCCGTGGCCAACAATCCGGGGTACGAGTCAGTGACGGAAACACTTTCCATCACTGTGGATGGGAACGAGATTCCCTTTGCTGAACTCAGCGACAATCACGGGGGCCGCTTCCAATACATGGAATTCGCGGAGCCCAGCGAAGTGACGGTTGACTACCAAGCAAGTGTCCATGGCTTCGCAGACCGGGACACACCCTCTCCAATGGAACTCATCCGGTACGTCCGGCCTAGCCGCTACGCCGAATCTGATCGGTTGCTGCCCACCTCTTACGCCGAGTTCGGCAGCCTTGGCGGGGCCGAACTGCTCCACGCTGTCCGCGATTGGGTCAATGGAGAGCTGCGCTACGTCAGTGGATCCTCGCGGGGAACCGACGGGGCGGTGGAGACGCTTCTCCACCGCCGCGGTGTATGCCGTGACTTCGCCCATTTGGCCATTGCCCTGCTCAGGTCCAAGGATGTCCCCGCCCGCCTCGCGGCCGTGTACGCACCAGGTCTGAGCCCCATGGACTTCCACGCTGTGGCGGAGGCGTACATCGAAGGTGAATGGCACATCATCGATCCCACTGGGCTGGCGCCCCGCGAGTCCATGCTTCGCATCACGGCAGGAAGGGATTCTTCAGATACAGCCTTCTTGTCCACGGTGGGTGGCAGCCTGTCGCTGAAGACCCTCAAAGTCAGCGCATCAGTCAACGGTGAGCTCCCAATGGAGGATCCACGGCAGCTCGTACGCCTGCGCTGAGATCGCGGAGAGCGGCAGGCCTAACCGTGCGTTGACTGGTGTCCTGCCACCGAGGCCCGCAGCTTTTCCGTAAGCCGCAACAGCTCGCGCTGCTCCTCCACAGTAAGCGCAGGCCCGACGAGTTGGGCAATGTCACGCACGTGTTCCCGACCAATCGTTTTCTGCAACTCGCTGCCTGATTCGGTCAGGGACAGCAGCACTCCACGGCCGTCGTCGGGCGC
The DNA here is from genome assembly GCF_042788025.1 of Paenarthrobacter sp. YIM B13468. NCBI lineage: Bacteria > Bacillati > Actinomycetota > Actinomycetes > Micrococcales > Micrococcaceae > Paenarthrobacter > Paenarthrobacter sp. YIM B13468. The sequence goes on from NZ_JBHZPI010000001.1 coordinate 302,643, forward strand.
TGTTGTCCGTTCCACCAAACCGCGCTTCTCCAGACGGTCCACCAAACGGCTCAGGCTGGACTGGCTCAACAGCACTTTGTCATTGATCTCGTTCAACCGCAGCTGTCCGGAAGGGCATCGCGAGAGCGTGAACAGGACGTCATACTCCTTGACGGGCAGGGACTTGAACGCCGGACCTGATTGAAGTTTCCGCATCACCGCCACCTGGGAGCGGAAGAGCGACTCCCAGGTCTCGGCGGCGAGGCGAACGGCGGAGGACGCCGAAGGGCTGGACATCAGGCCTCCTGACCCTGGGCTCCAGCTGGAGCGGACTCGTTGACGCTTGCCTCCATGGCCGCAGCAACGCGGGAAGCGTGGGTAGGCGCGTCCGGAACGTTGGCCGGCTTCAAGGCAGCATATTCCTTGCGAAGCACGGGAAGGACTTCCTCGCCGAAGAGGTCAAGCTGCTCCAGTACGGTCTTCAGGGGCAAGCCTGCGTGATCGATCAGGAACAACTGCCGCTGGTAGTCGCCAAAGAACTCACGGAAGGTGAGCGTCTTCTCGATGACTTCCTGCGGACTGCCCACGGTCAGGGGAGTCTGGGAGGTGAAGTCCTCCAAGGAAGGACCGTGACCGTACACCGGTGCGTTGTCGAAGTACGGGCGGAACTCCTTGACGGCGTCCTGGGAGTTCTTCCTCATGAAGAACTGGCCACCCAGGCCCACGATTGCCTGATCGGCCGTGCCGTGCCCATAGTGCTCGTAGCGCTCGCGGTAAAGGCCGATCAACTGCTGGTAGTGCTCCTTGGGCCAGAAGATGTTGTTGGCGAAGAAACCGTCACCGTAGTAGGCGGCTACCTCGGCGATCTGCGGCGTGCGGATGGACCCGTGCCAGACGAACGGGGCAACGCCGTCCAAGGGACGCGGTGTAGACGTGAAGTTCTGCAGGGGTGTGCGGAACTTGCCCGACCAATTGACCGTATCTTCGTCCCACAGCTTGCGGAGCAGGCTGTAGTTTTCGATCGCGAGCTCGATCCCGTCCTGGATGTTCTTTCCGAACCAGGGGTACACAGGCGCTGTGTTCCCGCGCCCAAGCACCAAGTCAACCCTGCCATCGGAGAGATGCTGCAGCATCGCGAAGTCCTCGGCGATCTTGACCGGATCATTGGTGGTGATCAGGGTTGTGGCCGTGGACAACGTGATGCGCTCGGTCTGGGCTGCGATGTAGGCCAGGGTAGTGGTGGGGGAGGAGGAGAAGAAGGGCCGGTTGTGGTGCTCGCCAATGGCGTAGACATCCATGCCGATTTCTTCGACCTTTTTGGCGATGGCAACGGAAGCCTTGATGCGTTCGTTCTCCGTGGGCGTGCGGCCCGTGGTGGGGTCAGTGGTGATGTCACTGACGCTGAATACGCCGATCTGCATGATGTGCCTTTCTCCCTGCCCGTGGTCCCGGGCTCTGTAAGCAGTGTATCTCAAACTAGATGCATTTGCATGTATCACTGCCTGTAACAGGGCAGGGCCGCGAATTGTTCCCGGCCCCGTTGGCTGCTGATGCGGCTCTACTCCGCGGGGTTGTTAGCCGCCCGGCGTCCCGTAATCCGGGGCACCATGCCGGTGGTCCAATCGGCGAAGTCGTCCTTGCTGTTCCCGCCATTTCCCATACCGGGTGTGACTTCGGGACGGTGTTGCAATTCCTTCAGGAGTTGCTTTTTCTCCCGGCGTCCCTCTACCAACTTGTATAGGACGGGGACCAGGATGAGTGTCAGCGCCGTCGAGGACACCAGGCCGCCGATCACGACGATTGCCAGCGGTTGCGAAATGAAACCACCGCCACCAGTGAGGCCCAGGGCCATGGGAGTCAGCGCGAACACTGTTGCCAATGCCGTCATCAGGATGGGCCGCAGGCGCTGACGGGCGCCGTGGGTAATGGCATCGGCCACGCTCATGCCCGGCGTGCCGTTGTGGGGTTTGCGGTACTGGTTGATGAGGTCGATCAGCACGATTGCGTTAGTGACCACGATGCCAACCAGCATCAGCATGCCAATGAGCGATGGCAGCCCCAGAGGAACGCCCGTAGCCAAGAGCAAGCCCACAGCGCCTGTCGCGGCGAAGGGAACAGAAACCAGGAGGATCAACGGCTGCACCAACGATTTGAAGGCAGCCACCATAATCACGTAGACGATCGCGATCGCGGCCAGAAGCGCCAAGCCAAGCTGACGGAAGGATTCGGCTTGCTGCGTCGTGGCACCACCAATGGCAGCTGTTACGCCAGCAGGCAACTCAACGGACGCCAACCGCTTCTGCACTTCGGTGCTGACGCTGCCCAAATTGGACCCCGACGGCGTCACTGTTACTTTCGCGGTCCGCTGGCCGTTGCTGCTCGTGATGGACACAGGCGTGTCGACTTGTTCGACGGTGGCGATACTCTCCAGCGTCACAGGACCACGCGCCGTCGGGAGTGGCAGTGCACGCACCGCGGTGATGCTGGTGAAGCGTGTTCCCTTTCCAATCTGGACGGGGTAGTCGTTGGTCTCGATGCGTACCGTACCTGCGGGGACCGGGCTGACGGTCGACGCCAGGAAAGCCCCCACTTGCTCCTCCGTAAGTCCGGCGGCCACTGCCTTCGCGCGATCCACGCGCACTTGGACCACGGACTGGTTCGCCGAAAGGTTGGTGGACACCTCGGTGCTGCCGGGTACGTCCTGCATCGCCTTGACCATGGCGTCACTTGCAGACTGGAGATCAGCGGCATTGGCGGCTTTGATGGTGATGTCCACCGTGGATGATGTGCCAAATCCGCCCTGCTGGGAACCCACACTGATCTTGCCCGCCGCACCCTGGAGCTTGGAGCGGACATCATCCTGAAGCTTCTTCTGGTTCGCTTTCTCGTCCGTAACGATTGTGAAGGTCGAGTTGGAGGAGCCAGTGGACGTTAGCGCGGCGAAACCGGACTGGGCGTTACCGGACGTCACTTGGACGTCTTTGATGCCATCCATGCCACGAAGCATGTCCTCCACCTTGGTGGCTTCATCGCTGGTGGCCTCCAGGCTCGTTCCGGCCGGAAGAACCTGGCGCACTGTCATGCTGTTCTCGCCGGATCTCCCCAGCAGGTCCGTGGCAAGTAGCGGCGATACCGCGACCGTCGCCACCAGCACCAAGGCCGCCGCAGACAGGGTAAGGACGGGGTGCTTCTGCGTCTTCGCGAGGATAGGCAAATAGCCTCGCTGGAGCCGGCTACGCTGCTCGGCCTCCCGGGCCTTCGCCGCAGCCTCGTTGCGCGTCATTGACGCTTCGGCATCTTTGCGCGGCGAGGGAAGGAACCAGTAAGCCAGGACGGGAACGATCGTGAGGGAAACCAGCAACGATGACAACAGGGCGATGGTTACCGTCAGGGCAAAGGGCCGGAACAACTCGCCTGCCAGGTCACCCACAAACGCGATGGGCAGGAAGACAGCCACTGTGGTCAGGGTGGATGCAGTGATAGCGCCGGCAACTTCCCGGATGGAGGTCAGGATGGCAGCCAGCTTGTGCTCGCCATAACTCAAGTGCCGCTTGATGTTCTCAATCACCACGATCGAATCATCAACGACGCGGCCGATGGCGATGGTGAGCGCACCGAGAGTGAGGATGTTCAGCGAGTAGCCCGTGGCGGAAATGCCAATGAACGTGATCAAGAGGGAAAGCGGGATCGATACCGCGGTAACCAACGTGGACCGAACGGACATAAGGAAGACGAGGATGACAGCGACAGCAAAGCCCAGGCCAAGGAGCCCTTCGGTAGTGAGGTCCTTGATGGACTTCTCTATGAAGGGAGCTTGGTCGAAGACGGGCGTGAACGCAGCGTTGTTCCCCAACTCTGCTTCCATCGGCGCAAGTGCATCCCGCACCGCGTGCGAAATCGCCACGGTGTCGCCTTCGGGCTTCTTGGTGACTGACAGCGCCAGCGTTGGCTTGCCATTTGTGCGCGTGATGGACGTGGCGGGGTCGTCCTCGATGCTGACGTCAGCCACAGTTCCGATGGTGGCGGCATCCTTGGCACCCGATATCGGCAAGCCCTTAATGACGTCGAGGGAATCAACCGGGCTGCCGAGTTGCAGGGACAGGGTTTTGCCCTGGTCCTCTATGGTTCCCACAGGAACCAGCGTGCCGTTGTTCTTCAGTGCGCTGCTGATCGACTGGATGGACGCACCCTTCGCCACCAGATCGGCAGTGCGGGGCTGGATCAGGATGTGCTGCTTGGAGCCGCCAGTCAGATCGGCGCCACGCACGCCGTCGATCTTTTGCAGTCGGGGAACGCTCAAGCGCTGGAGGTCGGCATTGAGTTCGCTGAGCGGTTTGTCCGAGGAGACAGCCAGGAACACGATGGGGAAGTCACTGATGTTGCCGGCAATGGATTGAGGTTCGACGTCGGCCGGAAGAACGCGTTTGGCGTTGGAAATCGCGCGGTCGATCTGATTCCGTGCACGATCAAGGTTCGAGCCGTACGTGAACACCATGGTGATCTGCGAAACACCATTGCGGGATGTGGAGGTGGTGGACTCAAGTCCCTCGACGCTGTTCAGGGCCGTCTCAAGGGGCCTGCTCAGTTGTTTGTCGACCACTTCGGGAGAAGCGCCGGGCATCGAGGTAATGACGGTGATCTGCGGGAACTCGATGGACGGAATGAGTTCCTGCTTGAGCGAGCCCATGGTGATCACGCCGAACACCGCCGCAAAGACGGTGATCAGCGCGATCAGGGCCCGGTTTCCCAGGGACAGCGTGGCCAGGCGGAACATTGCATAGTCTCCTGGGATCTACGGAATAATTCGGCTGACGGTAACCGGCCGCAGCTCCGGATGGCCTAGCTTTGGAGGGCGTTGGCCACTTCCAGTTGCAGCGACCGTGCAGTGCTCGCTTCAAGCTCGGCGGCAAGCTCAGGGTTCTCGTTAAGCTTCACGCCGTAGCCGGGCATCATGTCTTTGAGCTTGGACTGCCAACCCTTGAAGTTCTTGGGGAACGTCTTCTGCAGCAGTTCAATCATGATCGGAACAGCAGTGGAGGCTCCCGGAGATGCGCCCAGCAGCGCACCGATGGATCCATCGCGGGAGGCAATGACTTCGGTGCCGAACTGCAGGACGCCGCCCTTTTGTGGGTGCTTCTTGATGATCTGGACGCGTTGGCCTGCAGTGATCAGCTCCCAATCACCGCCGACGGCCTCGGGATAGTACTCACGCAGGGATTCCACCTTGGCCTCGTGGCGCTTGGCCACCTCTTTAATGAGGTACGCAGTGAGGTCCATATTGTCCTTGGCCACTGCCAGCATCGGAATAATATTCCCCGGGCGGATGGACAGCGGGAGGTCCAGGTAGCTGGAGGTCTTCAGGAAGTTCGTGGAGAAACCAGCGTACGGCCCAAAGAGGAGGGAACGCTTGCCATCAACGAACCGGGTATCCAAGTGGGGGACGGACATGGGTGGGGCGCCAACGGACGCCTGGCCATAGACCTTGGCGCTGTGCTGCGAGGTGATGGACTGGTCTGTGCAGCGGAAGAACTGGCCGGAGACGGGGAATCCGCCATAGCCCTTGCTTTCCGGGATGCCTGAGGCTTGAAGCAGGTGGAGCGCGCCACCACCGGCGCCCACGAAGACGAACTTGGCGTGGATGCGGCCGTGTTCACCTGATTTTGGGTGTTTGAGGGAAAGATCCCAACCGCCACCTGATGCACGATGGATGTTGGTGACGTCGTGACCAAAGTTGACTTCGGCGCCGGTGTTCCGCAAGTAGCCGGTCAGTTCACGGGTCAGTGCGCCGAAATCGACGTCGGTGCCTTCCGCCGCACGGGTAGCGGCAACGCGCTGCTTGCGGTCCCGGCCCTTGACGATAAGGGGCGCCCACTTGGCGATCTTGTCCTGGTCCTCGGTGTATTCCATGCTGCGGAACAGCGTGTTGGGCTTGAGGGCCTCGTACCGGGTCTTCAGGAAGTTCGCGTGGTCCTCGCCGATGACAAAGCTCATGTGCGGAACAGTGTTGATGAAGCCCTTGGGGGAGCCAATGACATTGCTGTCCACTAGATGGGACCAGAACTGGCGCGAAAGTTGGAACTGCTCATTGATGTGGATGGCCTTGGAAGGATCCACGGAGCCGTCCTTGGCCGCGGGGGAGTAGTTAAGCTCACACAGCGCAGCATGTCCGGTGCCGGCGTTGTTCCATGGTCCGGAGCTTTCGAGTCCCGCTTCATCGAGTCGTTCAAAGAGGGAGATGGTCCAGGTGGGTTCGAGTTGCTTGATGAACGCACCAAGGGTGGCACTCATGATTCCGCCGCCAATAAGGACGACGTCGGCATGTTGAGTCTTGGAAATGAAGGTCACGATCAATCTCCGTTAGCGGCGGCACTGGCTGTCACAGAATATCCCCGGGCAGACGCAATACTGAAATTACAGGGAATCGTCAAGGCTTTAAGCGGACGTTTGTGAAAACTTCGTTGAGGACGGGTGAAGCGGGATAGCTTTCCACCTTGTCGGACAGGGCAAGCGCAGAGATAGGGAAGGCTATGGGCACGGCCGGTACTGACGCCGCTATCTCGGCATTGATGGCCTGGTACTGGGTGTTGCGGTCATCGCCGTCGGGCAGGGCGCGGGCCCGCTCGATCTTGTGGAAAACTTCCGAATCCGTATAACCGAACTCACCCCTGGCCTCGCCGAAAAGCGGGCCCAGGAAGTTGTCAGCATCCGCATAGGAGCCATTCCATCCCAGGAGGTGCAGGGCGTGATCGCCAGGGGACTGCACTTTTTGGAGATAGCCGTCCTCCCAGTCCACGGGAACCGGCTTGATATTGATGCCGACGGCTACCAGCTGCCGGCTGATCTCGGCATAGATCTTCTCTGGCGTGGGCATGTAGGCCCGCGTGGCGTTCAGCGGATAGTAGAACTTCAGTTCCTCGCCTTTGTAGCCGGCCTTCTCCAGAAGCTCCTTCGCCTTCTCCGGGTTGTATCCCAAAGATGGGGCATTGTTGTTGAAACCACTGAGCTTCGGGGGAACAAATTGTGAAGCTTGCGCCGTGTTGTCTATGAAGAACCTGCGGATAAGCGATTCTTTGTCAATAGCCATCTCGATGGCCTGGCGGACTTCCAGCTTGTCCAAAGGTGCAACCGCTTGGTTCATGCCGAGGTACATCACCGAGAACGGGTCACGCTGGATGATCTGGACACCCTTTTTTACCAGTTGATCAAAGGTTCCGGACGTCACTAGATCGTAGGCGTCGATCTTGCCGTCCAGGAGCGCTTGCTGGCGCGTTTCGGCGTGGTCATAAGGGATGAAGTTGATAACGCCGATTTGGCCCCTGTTGCCCCAGTAGCCCTTGTAGCTGGTCAGCGTGATCTTGTGTTCGTCCCAGGCAGTGAATACGTAAGGACCTGTCCCCACCGGATGGCCGGCGTAGGCGGACACCGCCTGGCCATTTTGCACCTTGTCCAGGACGTTGGCCTTCTGCCTTTCCAAGGCGGTGGGGGAGGAGATCGCAAAGGCCGGCAGCGTCAGGGCCTGCAGGAAACCTGTGAAGGGCCGGGTGAGGTTGATCTGTACGTTGCTGGCGGAAACAACCTTGCAGTCCTTGAAGATCGAAAACACTGGCTCGTCTGAATATGCCTTGAAGACGCTTTGGAACGAGATTCCTGGCGCTTGTTTCCTCAGGTCGGCGGGGAACGTGAACCAGCGGTTGAAGTTGGCGCAAACGGCAGCGGCATCGAACGGCGTTCCATCATGGAAGGTTACTTTTTCACGGAGCTTGAAGTCGTAGCTCAGCCCGTTGTTGCTGTCTTTCCATTCCGTGGCGAGCAGGGGGGTAGTCTGCCCGGTGGTGCCGTCGACGCCTACAAGTCCCTCAAGGACCTGGCGGGTCACGCGATATGACTCCGAGTCTGCTGTCATTGCAGGGTCGAGGCCCAACGGCATGGATGCTGTACCGAAATTAAAGGTAGCCGTCGGCTCCGCGACTGCCGTGCTGCTTGCCGACGATGAGGCCGCGGGTCCCGGCGTTCCGGTACATGATGCCAGTCCCAAAATCACGAAGACTGCCGTGAACAGTATTCCCAGCCGCCGTATCATGCTGCTTGCCACTCTTGTCCCCTCAAGCCGGTCGGAAGTGCTGTGGCCGGCTTCGGCCAGACCGCATTCCAGTCTAGTTGAACGCCCCCGGTGCCGGTTCAGGCGCGTTGCGGGCATGGTCCCCGTCTGCTTGAGGAAAGAACACCCCCGGTCCGAATGAAATGCTCATCGAACCGGGGGTAACTGTGTGCGCAAGGGGGGACTTGAACCCCCACGCCCGAAGGCACAGGAACCTAAATCCTGCGTGTCTGCCAATTTCACCACTCGCGCTGGCCGGCCACTGGACTGCCCAATGGGCTGACCGGAGCCTTCTTCCGGCCTCCAGTGTACCCGCTACTTGTCGAGTTTGAGGTCGCGACGAAGCTTGGCGACGTGCCCCGTGGCTCGGACGTTGTACTGGGCCAAGCCGACCTTTCCGTCCGGATCCACCACGATGGTGGAACGGATGAGGCCCATGTAGGTGCGGCCATAATTCTTTTTCTCGCCCCAGGCGCCATAGGCATCGGCCACCGAATGCTCTGCGTCCGAGAGTATGCGGAACGTCAGCTGTTCTTCCCCCGCGAACCTGGCAAGTGCTTTCACGGAATCTGGAGAGACTCCCACAACTTCATAACCAGAAGTCTGGAGGGATGCGAGGTTGTCCCTGAAATCACAGGCCTCCTTGGTGCAGCCGGGCGTAGATGCTGCCGGATAAAAGTAGACAATGACCTTCCGTCCACGGAAGTCGGAAAGACTGACGTCGTTGCCATCTTGGTCTTGAAGTGTGAAGTCCGGGGCTACATCGCCGGGAATAAGACGTTCCGCCATAATTTGCTCCTTGCTAACGTTCGCGACTCCCCAGCTTAGTGGCCAGAAGCAACGGCAGCAGCTTCCGCGCGCATATACTGTCGGCATGCCAGATATGGAGAGATGGCCCACCACGCGATTGCTTTCAACGGCTGCGCGGCTCGTGGAAATCTCATGGAATGAAAAATTGAAGAACATCGGACTGACGCATGCCGGCGTGATCGCCATGGAAGTCCTTGCTGCGAAAGGGCCCATTACGCAGGCTGCTTTGGCTGAAGTTGCCAGGGTCAAAGCGCAGACCATGGGCACTACTCTTGCAAGGCTTGAGCTGCACGGGCATGTCAGTCGTCAGCGCAGCGACTCGGATCGCCGCAGTCACGTTGTGACGCTCACCGACGCCGGCTCTGCAGCTTTGGCCGAAGCGGTGCGGCTTGAGCAGGACGTGCTCGCCTTGGTTGAGGTCGATACCGCCCGGCTGCGCGACGAACTCAAGATCGTCGTCCGGGGCCTTGCCGGAATACCCGCGCTTGACGGCTCGGCGGGGGATGCCAACCCACAGCTTTGAGGCCGACCCGCCCGAACGAGGCCAATTGAACGTGACTTATCCGCTGACCCACGCCGGTAAAGAAATTTCCGGGCATGGGAAAGCAGAAAAGACCACAGGAAGCAGTAAAGGCTCCGGATCGTAGCAACGATCCGGAGCCTTTACTATTCTGTGCACCCCCCGGGACTCGAACCCGGAACCCATTGATTAAGAGTCAATTGCTCTGCCAGTTGAGCTAGAGGTGCAGCTATTGTTTCGGTCAATACGAAGGAGTCATATTCTCCATTGACGTCCGCAACGACAGATAACTCTACACCACATTTTGCCCGCCGCTAACCAGCATCATCCCGGCGTGATGCATTCCACGATGAGTAGTGTCCGGGCGCAATGAAGTAATGAAAAAAGGCCTTGGAGTGAATATCACTCCAAGGCCTTCCTTTGGTGCACCCCCCGGGACTCGAACCCGGAACCCATTGATTAAGAGTCAATTGCTCTGCCAGTTGAGCTAGAGGTGCAGCTGTTGAATTCGACCAAACCCGGGGGGTTTTGTTCCCTCGGCGATCTCCGCAACGACATGTAACTCTACACGACTTCGGCGGATGAGGGAAATCGGCGGTACCAAGGGATCTTGATTCACGATGAGGGTCTCAAAATCAGCGCAAAATCAGGGTTTCTGTTGTTGCTGAGGACCCACAGCGTCCCGTCGGGAGCCTTGGCGACGTCCCTTAGTCGACCATACTCACCTGTGAAGTAAGCCACAGGCGAACCCGCATTCTCGCCGTTGAGTGGGATGGCCCAAAGCCGTTCGCCGCGAAGGGCGCCCGTGTAGGCCACGCCGTCGACAATTTCCAATCCGCTGGGCGACGCGTCAGAGGTTGAAGGCCAAACAACTTTGGCATCAATGAACCCGCTGCGGCCCGGGGCTCCCGTCACTGTGGGCCAACCATAGTTCCCGCCAGGGGTAATCAGGTTCAGTTCGTCGTCCACGTCCGGACCAAACTCGCTGGCCCACAACCTTCCTTCGCTGTCCCACGCCAAGCCCTGAACATTCCGGTGTCCATAGCTATAGACAGGGTTATCACCGAACGGGTTGCCCGGAGCGGCGCGTCCCTCAGGAGTCAGCCGCAGGATCTTTCCGCCCAAGGCGTGTGTATCCTGCGGCTGTTCCCGGCGCTGCGAATCGCCGGTGCCCACATACAGGAATCCGTCAGGGCCAAAGCGGATACGGCCGCCGTTATGGGTCGAAGCTTTTGATATGCCGGAAAAGACCACTTCAGGGCTGCCAAGCCTCAAAGTGCCTCTTGGCTCTTCCGACAAGCGCATTCTGGCGATCCGGTTGTCGGTGGCCGAGGTGAAGTAGGCGTAAAGCCAGTGGTCACTGGCGAAGCCAGGAGACAGGGCAAGGCCCAGAAGCCCACCTTCACCACCAGGCACGACGCCGGTAACCTCCCCGATGGTGGTTGTCCGGCCGTCACGGATGCTTTTGACCTGGGCCGAATCGCGTTCTGACACGATGGCTGTGCCGTCCGCCAGGAAGACGACGGACCACGGAAGCTGCAAGCCGGCGTCGAGCTTTTGCTGTATCTCCAGTTTTTGTGGAACGGCAGGCGGTACCGACCCGGAGGTGGTGCCGGTCCCTGGCGACACGGGGATGCTGGAGCTAATGGAGCCGCCAGGGGTGGCCGCGGAACCTGGCGACGACGGACTACCCGTGCAAGACGCCAGCAGAAAAGCCGCGAGAAACAGGACTGCAGCCTGGGAGGGCACCAACCGGCAGAAACCTGTGGCGGGTGGGCCGCCAGCTTTTACTGCATATCTGCCCATATCGCTCTCCTGCGAACGATTCCCGGAAGTGAGTCAGTTTTTCTGCGGAGCAATGATGCTTCCGGTCAATGCGGCTTCGGTTCCGTACCTGTCCCGTAATTTACCTGTGCCGGTCAGTGCCTGTTCCGCGGAGGAGGGCGGAACCCGGCCGCTTCCGCATGCGCGGCCGACTCAAACCACACATCCGCCGTAGCTTCGGCGTAGCCGGCGGTATCTTCATCGTGATAGGTCATGGTCGAAGCGTCTGCCTTCACTGGGTAGCCCTCGGGGCTGCTGCCGTCTGCTGCGGCTCCTGCTGAGCCAACCCCATAAGGATGCTCGGCGGCGAGATGGCCCGTTGGTGCAGCTGAATCGTCGTCCTCCGTTTCAGCAGCTGCGGTTTCCGCTCCCGCCAGCGTGGCCGAGTGTTGATCGGTGTATTCGTGGTGGTGGACCGCACTGCCGCTTGCATCCGTCCACGAGGATTCCCACTCAGCCTTATCTGCGGCGTTGGCGTCTGCGGCGTTGGCCGCTGACTCGTCCGCCGTGGGCGCGTCATCGGCGCGCGTTACATCATCCGCGGTCACTCCCTCAGTGGATTCGGAAACCGCTGGTTCGGAAACCGCTGGTTCGGAAACTACGGGCTCCGCCACTGCGGCCTCGGAAACCACTGGCGCCGCTACTGCTGGCTCGGCCGCCCTGGGTGGAGATGCCGTCGTTCCGGTAGCCTCCCAGTCATCCACATCCCCGGCAGTGACCTGTGCCTCCGTGTCCACCGCATCCGTGTCCACCACTGGTTCATCGACCACTGGTTCGTCGACCTCGGGCATTTCCACGACAGGTTCGTCCACCGGCGGTCCAGCTTCGGTTTCGACTCGCGATTCCATACTTGATTCGACGGGGCCGCTGCCCTCAGCCGCTGCCTTCCCCATATTCGTGACTCCAGCCAGGCCCGCTACGCCAGCCACTGCCGCGGCCGTATCGGGCATCGACATCGTGTCGCTGGGTTCCATGGCAGCTGGCGCGGCAGTGCCCGGCCGTCCGGGAGCCCCGGTGCCAGGTGCAGCGCCCGATGATGCAGGTGAGGAATTCCTGGCGTTGTTGCGGCTCAGGAGCCACCAAACAATCGCGACGATCAGCACAATAACAATGACCCAAATCAACCAGTCCATGGTGAGGCCCTTCTGCTCACAGGGTGCAGTTAGTGGTATTTCCGACGTTACGTGGCTGCAAATGGGGTGTCCAGCGTTTAGGGGCCTTCCAAGCCTGGTTGTGATGCAGTTGGCGACTTCGTGGAAATGGCGGGTTTTCCGCCGGCGCCGAGGAAATATTCTTCTCTTGGTGCTTAATCCGGGTCGATTACGTCGTGGGCCGCTTCCTTGGACACATAGACTTTGGACCATGAGCGATGCCACCCAAATTGCGACAGATACCAAACCGGACATCAAGCCCCGCAGCAGGGTCGTAACCGACGGAATTCACGCCGCTCCCGCGCGTGGCATGTTCCGTGCAGTGGGCATGGGGGATGACGACTTCGCCAAACCGCAAATTGGTGTGGCCAGTTCGTGGAATGAAATTACCCCCTGCAACCTTTCCCTCAACCGTCTTGCGCAGGGCGCCAAGGAAGGCGTCCACGCCGGTGGCGGATTCCCTATGCAGTTCGGCACCATCTCCGTCTCGGACGGTATTTCCATGGGCCACGAGGGCATGCACTTCTCGCTCGTTTCCCGTGAGGTCATCGCCGATTCCGTCGAAACCGTAATGCAAGCCGAGCGCATCGATGGCTCGGTTCTCCTGGCTGGTTGTGACAAGTCCCTTCCCGGCATGCTCATGGCTGCTGCCCGGCTGGACCTCGCCTCCGTCTTCCTCTATGCCGGGTCAATCATGCCCGGGTGGGTCAAGCTCGAGGACGGCTCGGAGAAGGAAGTCACGCTCATTGATGCCTTCGAGGCCGTTGGCGCCTGCGCTGCCGGCAAGATGAGCCGCGAAGACCTTGACCGTATCGAAAAGGCAATCTGCCCGGGCGAAGGCGCCTGCGGCGGTATGTACACGGCCAACACAATGGCCTGCATTGGCGAGGCCCTGGGCATGTCACTCCCGGGTTCGGCTGCGCCGCCCTCGGCAGACCGTCGTCGCGATGACTTTGCACGCAAGTCCGGCGAAGCCGTGGTGAACCTGCTTCGCCTAGGGATTACTGCGCGCGACATCATGACCAAGAAGGCGTTCGAAAATGCCATCGCGGTCACCATGGCGTTCGGCGGATCCACCAACGCGGTTCTGCACTTGCTCGCCATTGCCCGCGAAGCCGACGTTGAACTGACACTGGATGACTTCAACCGCATTGGCGACAAAATCCCGCACCTCGGCGACCTGAAGCCCTTCGGTCGCTACGTCATGACTGATGTGGACAAGATCGGCGGCGTGCCGGTCATCATGAAAGCGCTTCTCGACGCCGGGCTGCTGCACGGTGACTGCCTCACCGTTACAGGCAAGACGCTTGCCGAGAACCTCGCCTCCATCAACCCGCCGGACCTTGACGGCAAGATCCTTCGGGCATTGGACAACCCCATCCACAAGACCGGTGGAATCACCATCCTCCACGGCACGATGGCTCCGGAAGGGGCTGTGGTAAAGAGCGCAGGCTTCGACGCCGACGTCTTTGAGGGCACAGCCCGTGTCTTCGAGCGCGAGCAAGGGGCCCTGAACGCACTGGACAATGGTGAGATCCACAAGGGCGATGTCGTAGTCATTCGCTATGAAGGACCTAAGGGTGGCCCTGGTATGCGCGAAATGCTCGCCATCACCGGCGCCATCAAGGGAGCTGGCCTGGGCAAGGACGTGCTGCTGTTGACCGACGGCCGCTTCTCGGGCGGTACCACCGGTCTGTGCATCGGCCACGTTGCGCCTGAAGCGGTCGACGGCGGACCCATCGCCTTCGTCCAGGACGGCGACCGCATTCGTGTGGACATCGCGGCACGTTCATTCGATCTCCTGGTGGACGAAGCTGAGCTTGAAGCCCGCAAGGTTGGCTGGGAGCCCCTGCCGGCGAAGTTCACGAAGGGTGTCCTGGCCAAGTACGCAAAGTTGGTCCACAGCGCCTCGACGGGCGCTTACTGCGGTTGATGCCTCGACCGGACTCCGCCTGCCTCGGGCCGGGGGAGTCCGGCAGGCGGACACGGCTGTCCATATGGTGAGATACGCTTGTGGTCAATTGACACGTATCTCACTTAGAGGGAACACTGAACGCATGATCTCATTCGTTACCGTCGGCGTCGTCGTACTTACCAAGCGCGTGGCTTAGCCCGACTGGTAACGAACTGTCACGCGCAACCCCTCGAAAAGCCGAAAGGCTGAGGGGTTTTTTTATTCCCCGAAGCAAGACCCATCAACTGAAGATCCACAAAGGAAGAGTCCGATGAGCAAAGGATCGCCGATCAGCCCCTCGCTGATGGCTGCAAAGTCCGCTGGAGCCCCAAAGGCTCCGGAAAAGGTCGACCGAACGGCTGAAGCCGTCGTCGTCGACACTGCTGCACCTCTCTCTCCTTTACTTGGGCCGAACAACGTTGTACCCCCAACGGTGATGACCGGCTCGCAAGCAATTGTCCGTTCGCTCGAAGAACTCGGCGTGGACGATATTTTCGGTTTGCCCGGTGGCGCGATCCTGCCCACCTACGACCCCTTGATGGCCTCCAGCATGAATCACATCCTGGTCCGTCACGAACAGGGAGCCGGCCACGCCGCGCAAGGCTACGCCATGGTTACCGGACGGGTTGGCGTTTGCATCGCCACCTCGGGACCCGGTGCCACCAACCTCGTTACCGCCATCATGGATGCCCACATGGACTCCGTGCCGATGGTGGCCATTACCGGCCAGGTCGCCAGCGGTGTCATTGGTACGGACGCTTTCCAGGAAGCGGACATCGTGGGTATCACGATGCCCATCACCAAGCATTCCTTCCTGGTGACCGACCCCAACGACATCCCGCATGTGATGGCCGAAGCCTTCCATCTTGCTTCCACCGGCCGTCCCGGCCCCGTCCTGGTGGACATTGCCAAGGACGCCCAGGTTGGCCAGATGACTTTCTCCTGGCCTCCGAAGGTTGACCTGCCGGGTTACCGGCCTGTGGTGCGTGGCCACAGCAAGCAGGTGCGTGAAGCTGCCAAGTTGATCGCCGCTTCCAGCAAGCCAGTTCTCTATGTGGGCGGTGGTGTGGTCAAGGGCCACGCCTCTGCCGAACTCATGGAATTGGCACTGGCAACAGGAGCGCCGGTAGTTACTACGCTGATGGCCCGCGGCGCCTTCCCGGACTCGCATCCCCTCCATGTTGGAATGCCCGGCATGCACGGTTCCGTATCTGCGGTTACGGCCCTCCAGCAGGCTGACCTCCTCATCACCCTCGGTGCCCGGTTCGATGACCGAGTCACTGGTGTGTTGAAGACGTTCGCTCCTTTCGCCAAGGTCATCCACGCAGACATTGATCCCGCGGAAATTTCCAAGAACCGGACAGCCGATGTCCCGATTGTCGGTTCGGTGAAGGAGATCATTCCGGAACTGACCGAGGCCGTGAAGACGCAGTTCGAGCAGAGCGGTGCACCGGACCTGGACGCATGGTGGGCGTTCCTGGGGAACCTGCGCGACACCTACCCCTTGGGTTGGACTGAGCCCGAGGACGGACTGACGGCACCGCAGCGCGTGATCCAGCGCATCGGCGAGCTCACAGGTCCGGAAGGTATCTACGTGGCCGGCGTTGGCCAGCACCAGATGTGGGCTGCACAGTTCATCAAGTACGAGCGCCCCCACGCCTGGCTGAACTCCGGTGGAGCTGGAACCATGGGATACTCGGTTCCGGCAGCAATGGGTGCCAAGGTTGGCGAACCGGACCGCGTGGTCTGGGCCATTGACGGTGACGGCTGCTTCCAGATGACCAATCAGGAATTGGCCACCTGCGCCATCAACAACATCCCGATCAAGGTCGCCATCATCAACAACTCCTCGCTGGGCATGGTCCGCCAATGGCAGACACTGTTCTACGAAGGCCGTTACTCGAACACGGATCTGAACACCGGCCACGACACCGTCCGCATTCCGGACTTCGTCAAGCTGGCGGATGCCTACGGTTGTGCCGCACTGCGTTGTGAGCGGGACGAAGACATCGATGCCACCATCCAGAAGGCACTCGAAATCAACGATCGCCCTGTTGTGATCGACTTCGTTGTCAGCCCCAACTCGATGGTGTGGCCGATGGTGCCCGCAGGCGTCAGCAATGACCAGATCCAGGTTGCCCGCAACATGACCCCGGAATGGGAAGAGGAGGACTAGGCATGAGCCGCCACACACTGTCCGTTCTGGTCGAAGACAAGCCCGGCGTGCTGACCCGCGTAGCCAGCCTCTTCGCCCGGCGCGCATTCAACATCAATTCACTGGCTGTGGGACCCACCGAGGTTCCCGGCATGTCCCGCATGACAGTTGTCGTCGATGCCGACGGCGACCTCATCGAGCAGGTCACCAAGCAGCTCAACAAACTGATCAATGTCATCAAGATCGTTGAGCTGACTTCCGAATCTTCCGTACAGCGAGACCACATCCTGGTCAAGGTACGTGCGGATGCCGCGACACGCCTGCAGGTAACCCAAGCTGCAGACCTGTTCCGTGCCGCCGTCGTCGACGTGTCTACAGACTCGTTGGTGATCGAGGCAACCGGTACCCCCGAGAAGCTCGCAGCGCTGCTCTCAGTGCTTGAGCCGTTCGGCATCCGTGAAATCGTGCAGTCCGGCACCCTGGCCGTTGGACGGGGATCCCGCTCCATGAGTGACAGGGCGCTACGCTCCGCGTAAGAAACAGGCAAAGGCCCGCGATAGCATGCCATGCCGAGCGTTGCGTCCAGTACCGCAGCACCACATCAATATCCAGAAACCACTCAAGAGGAGTTACGCAAGTGACTGAAATGTTCTACGACGACGACGCAGACCTGTCGATCATCCAGGGTCGCAAGGTCGCCATTGTCGGCTACGGTTCCCAGGGCCACGCCCACGCACTGAACCTGCGCGATTCCGGCGTCGAGGTTGTCATCGCCCTTAAGGAAGGGTCGAAGTCCGCCGCCAAGGCCGAGGACGCCGGCTTCACGGTCAAGAACGTTGCCGACGCCGCCGAATGGGCTGACGTCATCATGATCCTTGCGCCGGACCAGCACCAGCGCGCGATCTTCAACGACTCCATCAAGGACAAGCTGACCGAAGGCAAGGCCCTGGCCTTCGCCCACGGCTTCAACATCCGTTTCGGCTACATCCAGGCCCCTGCCGGCGTCGACGTCATCCTGATCGCTCCGAAGGCTCCGGGTCACACCGTGCGCCGCGAGTTCGAAGCCGGCCGAGGCATCCCGGACATCATCGCTGTTGAGCAGGACGCTTCCGGTTCCGCTTGGGACCTTGCCAAGTCCTACGCCAAGGCAATCGGTGGCACGCGTGCCGGTGTCATCAAGACCACCTTCACCGAAGAGACCGAAACGGACCTCTTCGGCGAGCAGTCCGTCCTCTGCGGTGGCGTTTCCCAGCTGGTCCAGTACGGCTTCGAAACCCTCACCGAAGCCGGCTACCAACCGCAGATCGCCTACTTCGAGGTCCTTCACGAGCTCAAGCTCATCGTTGACCTCATGTGGGAAGGTGGCATCGCCAAGCAGCGCTGGAGCGTCTCCGACACCGCGGAGTACGGTGACTACGTTTCCGGTCCCCGCGTCATCACTCCCGAGGTGAAGGAAAACATGAAGGCTGTCCTCGCGGACATCCAGAGCGGGGCATTCGCCAAGCGCTTCATCGACGACCAGGACAACGGCGCCGTCGAGTTCAAGGAACTGCGTGCCAAGGCAGAGCAGCACCCGATCGAAGAGGTTGGCCGCGAGCTGCGCTCCCTGTTCTCCTGGCAGCAGCAGGACGAGGACTACGTCGAAGGCTCGGCAGCCCGCTGATCTTTCCCAGTGCCTAAAGCCTGAAACCGACGCCCGTCCGGCAAACAATGCCGGGCGGGCGTCGCCGTTCCGCAGCCGTTCCTCCCAACACGGCGGCCTGTGAATTTCTTCACAACAATCTCAACCGGGCCGTAACATCGTTCACCGGCACCGGAATCCTTGTCCAGGTTCGATATTCTGGGCTGGTCCCGGCGTCGTGTCCGGGGCCCCCGCATCCGCTCCTTGTCCAGTACTGTCCCAAAGTTGTCCAAAGTAAGGTGCCACCCCGTGTCAGCCACCAAACCCGTCGTCCTCCTCGCTGAGGAACTTTCACCCGCCACCGTCGAGGCATTGGGTCCGGACTTTGAAATCCGCCAAACCGACGGCGCCGACCGTTCCCAGCTGCTGTCCGCCATCGCCGACGTCGACGCAATCCTGGTTCGTTCGGCTACCCAGGTTGATGCCGAAGCCATTGCCGCTGCGAAGAACCTTAAGGTCATCGCCCGGGCCGGCGTGGGACTGGACAACGTGGACATCAAGTCCGCGACGCAGGCCGGTGTCATGGTCGTCAACGCACCGACGTCCAACATCGTGTCAGCAGCCGAGTTGACGGTGGGCCACATCCTGAGCCTTGCACGCCACATTCCCCAGGCGAGCTCCGCGCTGAAGAATGGTGAGTGGAAGCGTTCCAAGTACACCGGCATTGAACTCTTCGAGAAGAAGATCGGCATCATCGGCCTGGGCCGTATCGGCGCCCTTGTCGCAGCCCGCCTTCAGGGGTTCGAAACCGAGATCCTGGCGTACGACCCCTACATCACGGCCGCTCGTGCCGCACAGCTCGGGGTCAAGCTGGTCACCCTGGATGAACTCCTGGAAAACTCCGACTTCATCACCATCCACATGCCAAAGACGCCGGAGACCGTGGGCATGCTTGGCGCCGACGCCTTCCGCAAGATGAAGGAAACGGCCTACGTCATCAACGTGGCCCGCGGCGGCCTGGTAGATGAGGAAGCCCTCTACATCGCCCTGAAGGAAGGCCAGATCGCCGGAGCAGGCGTGGATGTCTTCGTCAAGGAACCCAGCACGGATCTGCCGTTCTTCGAACTGGACAACGTGGTGGTCACCCCGCACCTCGGCGCATCCACGGACGAGGCCCAGGAAAAGGCCGGTGTCTCGGTGGCCAAGTCCGTACGCCTTGCCCTCGCCGGAGAGCTCGTGCCGGATGCTGTGAACGTCGCAGGCGGTGTAATCGCTCCGGACATCCGTCCCGGCATCCCGCTGATCGAAAAGCTCGGCCGGATCTTCACGGCGCTGACCCACGCCTCGCTGACCCAGATCGACGTCGAGGTTGCCGGCGAAATTGCCGCACTGGACGTCAAGGTGCTCGAGCTCGCTGCCTTGAAGGGCGTCTTCGCCGATGTCGTCACGGAGCAGGTCTCTTACGTCAACGCGCCTGTCATCGCAGAACAGCGCGGAATTAATACCCGCCTGATCACCACCCCGGACGCCGAGGATTACCGCAACGTCCTCACGATCCGTGGTGCGCTCAGCGACGGTTCCCAGATCTCCGTTGCCGGTACCCTGACGGGACCCAAGCAAGTGGAGAAGCTCGTTGGCGTCAACGGCTATGACGTGGAAATCCCCATCAGTGAACACTTGGTGGTTGTGGCCTACGCTGACCGTCCCGGTGTCATTGGCACCATCGGCCACATCCTGGGCATGAACAACATCAATATCGGCGGCATGCAGGTTGCACGCCAGACCGAGGGTGGTCAAGTGCTTGCGCTCTTGACCATTGACAGTTCTGTTCCGCAGCAGGTACTGGAAGCCATCAAGGCGGGCATTGGCGCCGACATGGTCCGCGAGGTGGACCTGGAGGACTAGGACTTGCTCCTCATCAGCCAAGTTCGCGTGCCGGGGACACACCACTGACACGCAACGGTGGTCGGTCTGCTTACAATGGCTTGGTCCGGGATTCGGACCCGGCAGCAGGCCGGCCACTACTTTTTGCACATAGAGCCCGGGATTCCTTTGTGTTTTTCAAGGATTCACGGAGCATGTGTGCGCGCCCGCAATCAAGGTCTCAGGGAGCCCAATGAACGCCGTCCAAAGGTTCATCAGAAGCCGTGTGCTGCTGCTGACCGCGGCCATTTTGATCGTCGCGATGTGCTTGTCCGTCCTAGTCCAGAGCCAGTCACAGGCCGCTCTGAACAGGACCGTGGATGAGAACTCGCGGGGACTCTACGACATCCTGGTCCAGGCAAAGCCGGACCCCTCACAGGACGGGGACGGCGGTGCGCTGATCCAGCCGGAAATCGCCAATGGGCAGGGCGGCATCAGCTTTGAGCAGTTGGATAAAATCCGCACCATGGGCCAGACGGCCGTCGCTGCTCCCATCAGCCTCGTTTCGCGGGTTTCGCAGAACCTCGAGGCTCCGCGCCTGAATGCCATGGACTACTTGGGGTACAACTCAGGCCTTGCCGGTGGCATAACGGCAGGGGACCCGTCAGCCATGGACGCCAGCAAGTGGCCCGCAGCTGAATCCGTTTTGTCCGACACGCCCAAGAAGTATCGGCTGACGGCCTCCGCCACAAGCTCCGATGGCGTCAACCAGCAAACCCTTTTCAAGACGAGCGCCGAAGGGACCTTGGGCAAGGGCCGTCTGATCCAGGAACAGGCTGCCGGTGGTTCGAATGTCCGGATTGCAGGGCCGGACGGCGAGACCGGGATTAAGTTCCCCGCTCCAGCACTCGGCTCCGAACACAACCTCTTCAATCTTTCGGTGGCGCTTCCACTGGCGCCGGAGGTGACTGAGTCCGTCGTCGCCGTCGATCCTGCCTCCGAGAGGGCGCTGTTGGGCTCCGCAGGTGATTTCCTTGCGCCCTTGGAGAAGGCTCCGCCAGCGGACGCCCGCAATGCAGGCGCCATTGGCCGGCATTTCGAAAGTCTCTTCACCAGCGGCCTCAGCATGGACCAGCTTGAGGAAGGTCCTGACTTCCTCGGTGTGAAGCTGAAGTACTGGGCTCCCTTGATGACGCAGTACCAGCAGGCAAAGCGCGACGGCTTGCTGACCGATGATTCCCAGGCGATTCCGCTGATTGTTCGCTCGGGAACGTCCCTGGATCTGAAGTACTCGGTCAAGATCGAGGAAATCGACAACAACGGCAAAGTAGTCAAGGATGTCGGAACTGTAACGCGCTCCCTGGACAAGGACTACCTGCCGTTCGTTTCCAAGGCACCGTTTGCCCTTGAATGGCCGGGTTCAACTGACCACAGCCAGCTCCTTGGCAGTACTGCCTCCTTCAGCCAGGGGCTTTACAACCCGGCAACCTGGAGTACTGCTTTTGCTGCAGCCCCGAAGTACAAGGAGGGCGACGAAGCCGCCAACGGTGCTTCGGACAAGACAGCGACGCCGGGGGACTGGGTCACAGTCAACCGCCTTCCGGAAAAGTCGTCCTTCGGCGCAGCCGTGGACCAGACCCAGCGCAAGCCTGTGGATGAGCGCTCCTACCGGGAAGATCTTGAAACCGGAAAAAAGCCCGCGACTCCCATGCCGATGGTGTACGGCACCTTTAACCCGGCAGACGTTCAGGCTGCAGCCGGTGACGTCAACAAGCTCCCCTTGGGCGGCTATGACCCGGCTCCCTTGACACTGAGCAAGGATGCCGAGGGCAAGGACGCCAATGGTACTGTCCTGAAGCCATCACTGAGCGCAACAGGTCTGGTCAGCCAGTCGGCCGGCGCCATCACTGACTATTACGGCCTGGCCGCAGCCCGTGGCTATGACACCAACGCCAACGTCATCGACGCCATCCGCGTCCGCGCCAACGCCACTGGAACGTGGAAGCAGGCCCAACCGGACGTCGAAAAGCTTGCCGCCCAGATCCGTGAACTGGGCCTGGAAGCGACCGTCGTGGCCGGTTCCGCCCGCGAAGACGCCAATATCTTCGTTCCCGGGTACAGCAAGGACGACGCCGGCAAGGAATCTCCGCTGGGCACGGTCCAGCAGTCGTGGGTTCGGCAGGACGCGGCTGACGCCGTTTCGGGTTCGCTGACAGGCACAAACATCACCCTCCTCTTCCTGACGCTCCTTGGCGCCACGCTCCTGACTGGTGCCTCAACCGTCAGTTACATCCGGCAGCGCCGGAGCGAAGCAGGCATCCTGAGGGCAATGGGTTGGACTCAGAAGCGCGTCAGATCCTGGGTGCTCGAAGAGTTCGCCGTGGGCGCGGCTGCCTTGGCCGCTGCAGGGATCATTTTGAGCCTGCTCAGTTGGAACCTTGCCACTGTGATCGTCTCTGTGACCATGCTCATCATCTACAGTGGCGCTGCCTTGCTGGCTGCCCAGCAGCTGCGTCATCGCGTGGTCGTAGACCAGGAACCCCAGCATGATGAGCGCCTCGTCACTGTTGATTCGCCCTTGACGTTCGCCAACAGGCAGCTCACTACCAACCGGTTCAACTCTGTCTCGCTGGCCGTGGCCGTAGGCGTCTTCGGTGCCGCAGTGGGGGCCTTGATCGCATTGTTGATCGACATCCCCCGGGCAGCAGGAGCAAGTGCCTTGAGTGGGCTGGCCGCCGCGAGCATTGCTTTGCCAAGCGTGATCCTCGCTGTGTTTGGCGTGGTTGTGGGTCTGCTGCTCACACTCGTGACCGGACGGTTCGAGCTCCACGCCAAGCGCGAGTATCTGGGCACTTTGCGTGCCATGGGCTGGAACCCGGACATGCTGGGCCAGGTCCGCTTCTTTGAAAATGCACTTGTCGGCACTGTGGCGCTTCCCTTGGGCGTCCTTGGTGCCCTTGGACTGGGGCTGCTCCTTGCTCCGTACGCAGCACTCTGGGCCGGACTGGCCGGGCTGCTGGCCGTAATTTGCTGGATTCCGATTGCAACGAAAGTAGTCAAATGACTGACAACCTCAACCCCGAGCTGGCGGCGACCCCGGAATCCACGGACGAGTCGCTGCAGACACGTGCCAACACCATCGTCCGGGCCTCGGACCACGCGACACCCTTGGAGCTCAGCCGCGTCACCATCCACTACGGCGGAGACAAGGGCGGCGCCGAGGAAGTCGACGTCGTGGATGACTTCAACCTCACCCTGCACGCCGGCGAGATGCACTGCATCGCCGGCCGAAGCGGCTCGGGCAAGACCAGTATCCTGACTGTCAGCGCCGGGCTGACCCTGCCGACGTCGGGCACTGTGTTCTGGGAGGGACACTCCCTGGCCTCTATGGGCGACGACGAGATCGCTGACCGGCGTCGTGCCTTGATCGGCTACGTCGATCAGGGCGGCGCCTTGATCGACGGCATGAGCGCCCTCGAGAACGTGCTGCTGCCCGCCGTGCCGGATGGAGAAGTGGAACAGCGCACGGAGATGGCCAAGGACCTCCTGGACCTGGTGGGCCTCGGGCGCCGCATGCGGCACCGTCCCGCACAGCTTTCCGGCGGTGAGCGCCAGCGTGTGGCTATCGCCAGGGCCCTGATCCTGGGCACCCGCGTTCTGGTGGTGGATGAGCCCACTGCCAGCCTGGACCGTGCTGCAGCCAACCGCATCATCGGCATTTTGAAGGACACAACCAGCGATGGCATTGCTGTACTCGTCGCTTCGCACGACCACGAACTGGTGCGCCTCAGCGATACGCTGACCGAACTGAACTAGTCCGCAAGACTGCTCCTTCGCCGGGATGTCCGGCACAGACCGGACCGGCCGTCATTTGCGGCCGGTCCAGTCATTCCATTCGAAAAAAAAGGTAACTTCTTAGAGTGACGTCTGCAGAGAAATCCCCGTTCTACATCACCACCGCTATCAGCTACCCCAACGGCGTGCCGCACATCGGACACGCCTACGAGGTCATCGCGACTGATGCCATGGCGCGGTTCAAGCGCTTGGACGGTCATGAAGTGTTCTTCATGACCGGCACGGACGAGCACGGGCTCAAGATGCAGCAGTCGGCCGAGAAGGAAGGCATAACGGCCAAGCAGCTCGCGGATCGCAACTCTGCGGCGTTCAAGCAGATGAGCCAGGACCTGGGAATCTCCCATGACCGTTTCATCCGCACCACGGACCCGGACCACTACACGGCGTCGCAAGCTATCTGGAAGAAGATGGAAGCGAACGGCGACATCTACTTGTCAAAGTACGAGGGCTGGTACTCGGTCCGCGACGAAGCGTATTACGTCGAAGACGACACCATCGTCAAGGAAGATGGTCTCCGTTATTCCAAGGAGACGGACACGCTCGTCACATGGACTGCCGAGGAAAGCTACTTCTTCCGCTTGTCCGCCTACCAGGAGAAGCTCCAGGCCCTTTACGAGGCCCAGCCTGAGTTTGGTGCGCCGCAGTCCCGGTTCAACGAGGTCATCAGCTTTGTGAAGCGTGGGCTTGAGGATCTCTCCATCAGCCGCACCACCTTTGACTGGGGTGTCCCTGTTCCGGGCGATGAGAAGCACGTCATGTACGTGTGGGTGGATGCCTTGACGAATTACCTCACCGGTGCCGGGTACCCGGATGTCGAGTCCGAGTCCTTCAAGAAGTTCTGGCCGGCCGATGTCCATGTCATCGGCAAGGACATTTCCCGCTTCCACGCAATCTATTGGCCGGCCTTCCTCATGAGCGCAGGCCTGGAATTGCCCAAGCGCGTCATGATCCACGGGTTCCTGACCAACAACGGCGTGAAGATGTCCAAATCCCTGGGCAATGTTGTCGCCCCGCAGGACTTCGTGGCGCAGTACGGGCTGGACCAGTGCCGCTTCTTCTTCCTCCGGGAAGTCCCGTTTGGCGCCGATGGCAGTTACAACCATGAGGCAATCGTGGGCCGCATGAATTCGGACCTGGCCAACAACTTCGGCAACCTTGCCCAGCGTTCGTTGTCCATGGTCGCTAAGAACTGTGAAGGCAAGGTTCCTGTCCCCGGCGAGTTCACGGCTGAGGACAACGCTTTGCTCGCGAAGGCCGGAGAATTGCTGGCTACCGCCCGAGGCGCCTTTGACAAGCAGGAGTTCAGCCGCGCCCTGGAGGCTATCTGGACAGTGCTGGGCGACACCAACGCCTACTTCGCCGAGCAGGCCCCGTGGGTGCTGCGGAAGACCGACGTCGAGCGGATGAATACGGTGCTGTACGTCACCTTGGAAGTTGTCCGCATTGTGGCGATCCTTGCCCAGCCGGTCATGCCTTCCTCGTCTGCCAAGCTCCTTGAAGTGCTCGGACAGCCCGAAGGAGAGGCCCGGCAGTTCGCCGCCATCGCCACGCCGATCGTTCCGGGCATTGAACTTCCGACCCCGACGCCGATCTTCCCGCGCTACGAGGAACCCGTGGAAGCGTAAGTACTCGCTCTCGCACATAACAGCCGTAAAGCTGAAATGCTCTCTCACATCCTCCCGTTCAAGGGAAGGAAGTGAGAGAGCATTTCTCATATGGCCCGTTTGATGTGGGAGAGGATTAGGCCGTAGCCAGACCCTCAACAGGGGACAGCCGCG
Organism: Paenarthrobacter sp. YIM B13468; assembly: GCF_042788025.1. Taxonomy (NCBI): domain Bacteria; kingdom Bacillati; phylum Actinomycetota; class Actinomycetes; order Micrococcales; family Micrococcaceae; genus Paenarthrobacter; species Paenarthrobacter sp. YIM B13468. The sequence continues at coordinate 328,251 of NZ_JBHZPI010000001.1, forward strand.
CTGCACGATGGGCAGGTATCACGGAGGCCAGCAAACCGGCCACCACAGCGACGCCGAACACCGTTGCGAGCTGAAGCCACGGAACCGCCGGAACAACATCAGCCACACCGCCAAGAGCGGCCTGGGCGCCCAGCCAGCCGTAGACGATGCCCATGCCCGCACCGAGGACTGCGGCCACACCAGCTATGAGCACGGCCTCGATCGCGAGCATTCCCCGGAGTTGGCCCTTCGTCAGGCCCAGTGCCCTCAGCAAGGAGTTCTCCCGGGTTCGTTCAAGGACGGAGAGGGACAACGTGTTCGCCACACCGATCAGGGCAATCACCACTGCCACCCCCAGCAATCCTGTGACCACCAGCAATAGGACGTCAATGATGCTGTTAAAGTTCACGCGCTCGATTGCAGCGCCGCTAACAGTGCGTTCCTGCACGCCCAAGGCCGCGGCCACTTCCTTTTGAATGGCCTGGACACGGTCAGCAGATACGGAGTCGTCCAGTTTCACCCACGCCATAGAGGGCGTTTCCGGCAACGCACTGGACGGGAGGCTGGAGATCTCAACGAAAGGTGGGATGTGACGGGTGCGGAGGACCTTGGCATCCAGCGACACGGGACCGGCCGCCGTCGAGATCGTTGCGGCTCCGCCTTTGGAGTCCTCGGGCAGGTAGACGGTACCGGGGTTCGGCCGCAAAGCACTATCCCTCAGCACGGACGAGGCATCGGCCGCGGAGATTCCATAGATGGTATTCCCGCCATCAGGCGTGGCCTCGGCAAGGGTACCGACAGCCGGGAGCAGGACTGCGGTGCTGACGCCGTCGATTGCCTTGATACGGGAAACAGCGGCGTCGCCGGAGCCGATGGCACCAGTCGCGGTCATTGCTGCCAGGTCCACGGGATAATTCTCAGCAAGGGTGTCGTTGAAGGCCTGCCGGGACGTGGCTGCGCCGGTCATCATCAGCGACACCAGAGTGACGCCGATCAACAAGGCAGCGGCAGTAGCCGACGTACGGGCAGGATTGCGCGTGGCGTTAACCGCAGCCAGCTTTCCGGGAACACCCACAGGTGCAGCCACGCGTCCAGCCAGGGCCACTACCGTCGGAATGAACAGGGTTGAGCACAACAGGATCCCCACAAAGGAGAGGGCTCCGCCGAACAACGCAATCAGCAGCGAGACGGTAGTGCTTCCGAAAATCAGCAATGATGCCCCTCCGAGGAGCGCCACCAGGCCCAGAGCCAGGCGGACCTTGCCGCGCCGGTTGCCAACGGCAGCGTCATCGGCAGGCCTTAGGGCAGCCAGGGGAGCGACCGCCGTAGCGGCTTTGGCGGGTACGAGGGCTGCAATGACTGTCAGCAGCGTTCCGGCCACAAGGCCGGCGATGATTGCCGACGGCGGTACGGCCAGGGTGGCAAAAGCCTGCTCAGGCTGTGTCTTCGCCCAGGCGATGAGTACGTACATGAGGGCGGTTGCGGCAATCACGCCCAGCACGGCGGAAATGAATCCGACCACCAGGGCCTCCAGCATGACGGATCCGCGGATTTGGGACCGTCCTGCGCCGAGGCACCGAAGAAGCGCCAGTTCCCTTGTTCGCTGGGCCACCAGCACGGAGAACGTATTGGCCACCACCAGAATGGAGACGAGGATAGCGACGCCGGCAAAGGCGAGCAGTACCACTGTGAGTTGGTCCTGACCGGCGCTCAGCATGGCGACCGTAGATGTGACCTTCTCCTGCGCGGTTTCCAGGGTGGGAGCTTCGGCGCCTGCCGCTTCCATGCGGTGCGCGATGTACTCCTTCGCTGCGGAGACGTCTTCGCCGGGTTGGAGAATGAATTGCAGGCCCGAATATCCTGCTCCGGCGTCCTGCACCGCGTTCAGGACAGACTCTGATGCGACAAGCTGGGCCGCAGAGGATGAGAAAGGATCATTCGTTGCCTGAATCAGGCCGGCAACTTTTACCTTGGCGTTCTTGACGGGTCCGGCACCGTGCAGCTCGAGCGTACTTCCAACGGTGAGTCCCAGATGCTCTGCTGTCTTGACGTCGATCACGGCTTCGAAGGGCTGCGACGGCATGGAACCGGAGGACAAGACCGCACCCTCCAAGGGTGATGGTGCCGTATTTCGCAGCCGGCCCTGCTGCTCACCGCCACCGGCCACGAACGTCACATACGTGGAGCGTTCGGCGTAATGGTCCTTGACGGCGGGCGCGGACGTCGCGGCATCCACTGCTGCCTGGCTGAAGGCCTCACCGTTTTTGGATGTAGCAATAAGGTCCGCGTTGCGGTAGGCCTCGCCGATACTGGCGCCAAGTGAAGCATTGGTGCTCGCGCCCACCATAAGCGTGGCTGAGAGGAACATAACGGACAGCATCACGGCGAGCCCGATTGCGACGAATCGTCGGAAGTGAGTCGTCAATTGGGAGAGAGCTACACGCAGCATGCCTTAAGCCCCCAGCTTGCCGAGCGCCGTCAAAACAGATTCCGCTGTGGGCTTCTGGATCTCGCCCACCAGACCGCCGTCGCTCATCAGCACCACGCGGTCGGCATAGCTTGCGGCGACGGGGTCATGGGTCACCATGATGATGGTCTGGCCCATCTCCTGGCTGCTGCGACGCAGGAGGGCAAGCACTTCGCCGCCGGCTTTGGAGTCCAGGTTGCCGGTCGGCTCGTCGCCAAACACGACGTCGGGACGCGTCAGTAGCGCCCGGGCTACGGCGACACGCTGCTGCTGTCCGCCGGACAACTCGTGTGGTCGGTGCTTCAACCGGTCTTTCAACCCCAGGGTGCTGACTACGGTATCCAGCCACCCGGCGTCGGCGGTTGTTCCCGCCAAAGCGAGCGGCAGCGTGATGTTCTGTTCCGCTGTCAGGGTGGGCACAAGATTGAAGGCCTGGAACACGAAGCCAATGCGCTCGCGTCGAAGGGCGGTGAGTTGGCGGTCGTTGAGTCGGGTGAGCTCTGTGCCGCCCAGGACGATCCGTCCGGAGTCCGCCGTATCAAGACCGGCGAGGCAGTGCATGAGCGTGGATTTGCCCGATCCGGAAGGTCCCATGATTGCGGTGAATTTGCCTGCCTCGAAGCCCACCGATACCTCGTTCAGGGCCATGACTCGTGTATCGCCGCGTCCATAGCCCTTTGTCAGCGCGAAAGCTTCAACTGCTGTGCGTGGGCCGGATGCATCGGCTTTAGCGGGGAGGCCGTTGCCTGTTGGGTGGGGGAGAGGCGTGAAAGTTGTCATGGTTTCACGCTATGTGCCGGGGATGCGCCGCTGGATCCGGCCAGGGACCCATTCCTGGCAAGGCCAGCTCATACCGTGGTCTGAGATCACGTGATGGGCGGAGCTAGCTTCCTGGCGCGACCACGCCGGTCTCATAGGCGATGACCACCACCTGCACGCGGTCCCGGGCTCCTAGCTTGGCCAGAATGTGGCCCACGTGGGTCTTCACCGTGGCCTCCGACAGAAACAGCCCGGCGGCTATTTCCGGGTTCGACTGGCCCTGGGCGATCAGCTGGAAAACCTCGCGTTCACGGGCGGTCAGGCGTTCGACGGCGGCAGCGTGCCGGCTCTGCTCGGGCGTTTGTGTCCTGAGCAGGGGAGCAACGTGATCCAGGAGCCTGCGTGTAGTGGATGGTGCGATGACGGCGTCACCGCGGTAGACGGTGCGGACAGCCTCCAACAGCTCCTCCGGCGGGGCGTCCTTGAGGAGAAACCCACTGGCCCCGGCCTGTATCGCAGCCAAAGCGTATTCGTCGAGGTCGAAGGTGGTCAGGACTACGATTTTGACCTCTGCCCGCTGGGAGCCCGAGGGCTGGGTGGCTGCCTGTTCCAAAATGCGTCTCGTGGCTTCGATGCCGTCCATACCCGGCATGCGTACATCCATCAGGACCACATCCGCCGTGGTGGCACTAAGTGCCTGCACTGCCTCGATGCCGTTGCCTGCCTCTGCCACCACCTGGAGATCAGGTTGGGAATTGATCAGCATGCCGAACCCCGAGCGAACCAATTGCTGGTCATCGACGAGCGCCACCCGGATGGGTGAGGGGAGTTCAGGCATGGTTTAGGCCTCCGAATAAGGGATGAAAGCGGACACACGGAAACCGCCGCCCTGTAAGGGGCCTGCGGTCAGGGAACCATCGTAGAGCGAGATGCGCTCCGCCATGCCGCGGAGGCCGTTTCCCCCTCCTCCTGTGGGCGGATCAGCCGCGGCGCCCCGACCGTCGTCGACGACGTTCAGCTCTAAACCGCGACCCTGCCAAGTGAGCGTCACACTCGCTCGGGCGTGGGGTCCCGCGTGCTTCATGACGTTGGTGAGCGCTTCCTGGATGATCCGGTAGGCAGTGAGTTCGGCCCCGGTCGGAAGGGCCCGCCGAGGCATGCCAAGCTGTTCGAAGGAGACATTCAGCCTGGCAGCACGGAATCCCAGCAGCAGCTCATCGAGATCGGAGAGCCTCGGTTGCGGCCTTGTCGGCGCGTCCTCGTCCGAACGCAGGACCCCTAGCAGCCTGCGCATTTCGCCGAGGGAATCCCGGCCTGTGGCTGCGATGGTGGCCAACGCTTCGGTGGCCAGTTCCGGCTTAGCGGTGGCGGCGTAACGGGCGCCGTCGGCCTGGGTAATGATCACGGAGAGCGAGTGCGCCACGATGTCGTGCATTTCCCTCGCGATATGGGAGCGCTCATCAGCGGCGGCCAGTTGGCGCTCCTGCAGTTGTTCGATTTCAAGGCGGCGGGTCCGATCCTCAAGGGCCTGGAGCTGGAGCCGCCGCACGCGGGTGAGATCGCCGAGTGTCCAACTGACCAGCACCAGCATCCAGATAAGGACCGTGTACAGGGCCCCGATGGTGAGGCCCATGATGCCTGACTCGGCGGAGCTTGAGTATTCACGCGTGGTGAGCATGACACCGCCCAGCAAACCAAGGAGCAGGACCGTCCGGCTCGCCCAGGCCGGTCCATAAGCGGCCGTTGCATAGATGACCAGGGGCACGGCTATTTGGCCGGCCACCGGTTCGGCGCCGATCGCCCACTGGATCAGGCACACCAAAACCACGACGGCGGCCGCGACCACAGGGCGCGTGCGTCGCCAAGCCAGCGGCAACAGGAGGCCGCAGGAGATGAGGAAGAGCAAAGGGCGGTCGGCCACGAGATAGACAGGTCCAAACAAGAGGACCAGCAGGCACGTTGCCGCCAGATCTACCTTTAAGCGGTTGATCCGGAACCATTCGTATAAAGCGTGCCTTCTGTCCACGGTACGACTCTATGTGTTCGGTTTGGTCGCAGGCATCATGCCCTGGTCTGATTTCGCGCTTGTCGCCTGTTCGAAGAGTGAGACGATTTTGACCAACATGTGGATTGCTTGGCTAGATAGACGTATGAGTGCATCGTCCATCAACCTCGCTGTCATCCCCGGCGACGGCATTGGCCCCGAGGTCATCGCCGAAGCTGTCAAGGTCCTCGAAAAGGCTGTCGCCGCCGAAGGCGTGGCCCTTGAGCAGACCCACTACAAGCTCGGTGCGCAGCACTGGCTTGAAACGGGCGAGACCCTGCCGGACGAGGTTTTGGAAGACCTCCGGACGCGTGACGCCATTCTCTTTGGTGCAGTGGGAGCAGCCCCGGGCGATACCAGGATTCCTTCCGGCATCATCGAACGCGAGATGCTGCTCAAGCTTCGCTTCAGCCTGGACCACTACGTGAACCTGCGGCCGTCCCGGTTGTATGGAACCGTCGGGAGCCCCTTGGCAAACCCCGGGGTCATCGATTTCATCGTTGTCCGGGAAGGCACCGAAGGTCCCTACGTAGGCAACGGCGGCACCCTGCGCGGCGGAACCCCGCACGAGGTTGCCACCGAGGTCTCCCTTAATACTGCGCATGGCGTGGAGCGCGTGGTGCGGGATGCATTCCGCCGCGCCAGTGAACGTCCGCGCAAGCACGTCACCCTCGTCCACAAGCACAATGTCCTGGTCTTCGCCGGACACTTGTGGAAGCGCACCGTTGAAGCAGTGGCCAGCGAATTCCCCGAGGTCACCCACGATTACCTGCACATCGATGCTGCAACCATCTTCATGGTTACCGATCCCTCCCGCTTCGATGTGATCGTCACCGACAACCTTTTCGGGGACATCCTGACCGACCTCGCCGCTGCCGTTACGGGTGGCATTGGCTTGGCGGCATCGGGCAACATCAACATGGACCGCACAGCACCATCCATGTTCGAACCCGTCCATGGCTCAGCACCGGATATCGCCGGACAGCAGAAAGCCGATCCCACCGCGGCCATCCTCTCCGCAGTGCTCCTCCTGGACCACCTTGGCTACACCACGGCGGCCCGCAAGATCGAGGCGGCAGTGGTCGCCGACGTCGAAAGCCGCACCGGCGAGCCGCGCACTACTGCGGCGATCGGCGATGCCATTGCGGCGGCACTTTAGGCTCATTTCTCAGGCGTAAGCTTGTCTTGAATTATTTACCTGCTTCCCTGGTCCACCGCTGAACCGCTTCCTCCGGGACCCGTTTCGCGCTACCAGGTAGCTGACTGTGGAGGAAACATGACTCAGACTGCCCATGGCGTCGAATTCAGCCAGCAGCTTTCGGAAACCCCGAAGTCTGCTGAGGAGCGTGCAGCCATCCTGGCGAACCCAGGCTTTGGCGATTACTTCACCGACCACACCGCCGTCGTCGACTACAAAGTTGACGCCGATGGCAATGGCGGTTGGCAGAACGCCCGGATCGAACCCTACGGACCTATCTCCTTGGATCCCTCGGCCGCAGTCCTGCACTATGGCCAGGAGATCTTCGAGGGCCTTAAGGCGTATCGCCACGCTGACGGTTCGGTGTGGACCTTCCGCCCCGAAGCGAACGCCGCGCGCTTGAACAAATCGGCCCGCCGGCTCGCCCTTCCGGAATTGCCGGAGGAATACTTCCTCGGTGCCATCCGTGAACTCGTGCAGGCCGACCAGGAATGGGTTCCGTCGGGCGACGGCGAAGCCCTTTACCTCCGTCCGTTCATGATCGCCACCGAGGCTTTCCTTGGCGTTCGTGCTGCCCGCGAGGTGTCCTTCCGCGTTATTGCTTCCCCGGCCGGTAACTACTTCGGTGGCGAGCTCAAGCCGGTCTCCATCTGGATCTCCCGGGAGTACGCCCGCGCCGGCCGCGGCGGAACCGGAGCGGCCAAGTGCGGTGGCAACTACGCAGCTTCATTGATCGCTCAGCAGGAAGCCGAAGCGAACGGTTGCAAGCAGGTCCTCTTCCTGGACCACTTCAACGACGACGCCGTGGAAGAACTCGGCGGCATGAACGTCTTCTTCGTCATGAAGGACGGCTCGCTGGTTACTCCCGCGCTCAGTGGCACCATCCTCGAGGGCGTCACCCGCATGTCCGTCATCCAGGTGGCAAAGGACATGGGCCGGGAAGTTTCCGAGCGCAAGATCACACTGGACGAATGGCGCGACGGCGTTGCTTCAGGCGAGATCGCTGAAGTCTTCGCTTGCGGTACGGCGGCCGTGATCACCCCGATCGGTGTGCTCAAGGACGCGACGGAATTCATCGGATCCGAGGACGCCAAGGCAGGCGAAACCACCATGGCCATCCGCCAGCAGCTCCTGGGAATCCAGACCGGTACCGTCGAAGACACCCACGGCTGGCTGACCCGCCTGGTTTAGTACCCGGGTTTCCTGACACAACTGAAACGCACGACGGCGGTCCTGCCCTTGGTTACCAAGCGGCAGGGCCGCCGTTGCCATCCCCGGTCCTCTCTCACATCCCAACGGTTTTTCAGGGTCCTTCTCTCACTTCCCAACGGGTTTTCTGGATTCCTTTATCACATCCTGACCGTTTGGCGGGAATGTTCTCTCACATACGGAGTGGTCGGTTGAGGTCAACGGTGCGGTCCGCCGTCGACGTTCAAAATGAGCGAGCATCGGTGAAAAGTGACCCGGAGGTGAGCGAGCATCGGTGGAAAGTGGTCCGGATGTGAGAGAGGATCCGAAGTGGTGCCAAGATGGGACAGTGACTTCAGAATCAATGGCGACTTCCGGTAACCACCCCGTCGGCGACGACACCTCTGGACTGCAGAGAAGCAGCAGCCTCACCCGCTTCCGGCTGGCACCCAACCCGGGCCCGATGAGCCTGGATGGCACCAACTCCTACGTCATCAGCGCCCCGGATTCCGGTCACGTCGCCATCGTGGATCCTGGCCCGGAAGACGAAGGGCACCTGGCAGCGCTTGCGGCGGCAGGCGTGGTGGACGTCGTGCTCATTACGCACCGGCACGCTGATCACACGGCAGCGTCCGCCAGGTTCCATGAACTGACGGGCGCTCCCGTCAGGGCTGCTGCCGCGGAGTATTGCCACGGCGGAGAGTCTCTGGTGGACGGCGAAGTCCTGCATGCTGGCGGCGTGGAGATCCATGTCCTGGCAACTCCTGGCCACACGTCGGATTCCTTGTGCTTCCATCTCCCCGCAGACGGACCCACAGGCTCCGTTCTTACGGGTGACACCATCCTGGGACGCGGCACCACGGTGCTGGACTACCCCGATGGCCGCCTGGGCGATTACCTCGCCAGTCTGGACAAACTCGAATCCCTGGGCCCAGCTACGCTCCTTCCCGCTCATGGCCCGGTGCTTCCTGCCCTGGACGGGAAATGCCGTGAGTACCGCGAACACCGCCAGCAGCGGCTAGACCAGATCAGGGCTGCGTTGGCACAGCTCGGCCAGGATGCGCCGATTGCCGCAGTTACTGATGCGGTGTATCCCGACGTCGATCCTTCGGTCAGGTGGGCAGCTGAGACGTCGGTTGCCGCGCAGTTGGATTACCTTCGCAGCTAGCGCGCAAACGCCCAAGCACTGGAAGGTAGGCTTGAGCCCATGCGTATCGCCCGGTTTGTAGTTGATTCTGATCCCCTTTATGGCGTTGTTGAAGGCGAGCCCGGTAGTGAGGAAATCACTGTCATCAACGGCGACCCCTTCTTCAATGGCGTCGAACGTACCCACGTGAAGCACAGGCTTGAGGATGTGCGGCTCCTTGCCCCGATCATTCCGCGCAGTAAGGTGATCGGCGTTGGGCGTAACTTTGCCGAGCATGCAGCTGAGCTGGGTAACGAGGTTCCGCAGCATCCATTGCTCTTCCTTAAGCCGAACACCTCCGTCATCGGTCCAAACGATCCGATAGTCCTCCCGGAGTTCTCCGATGAAGTCTCCTTCGAAGCGGAGCTGTGCGTCATCATCGGCCGCATCTGCAAAGACGTCCCCGAGGAACGTGCCGACGACGTCATTTTTGGTTACACCTGTGGAAACGACCTCACTGCCCGGGACGTCCAGAAAACCGATCTTCAGTGGGCCCGCGCCAAGGGCTTTGACACCTCCGCTCCGCTGGGCCCGTGGATTGAAACCGATCTGGACCACGAGGACCTGTCCATCCAGGGACGGCTCAATGGCGAACTCCGTCAGGACGGCAGCACCAGCCAGATGATCCGCGGCGTTCGCGAGCTCGTCTCGATCGTTTCACACGCGTTCACCCTGCTGCCGGGCGACGTCATCATGACGGGAACCCCGGCGGGCGTCGGTCTGGTCAGCGAGGGCGACCGCTTCGAAGTGGAGATCGAAGGCATCGGCCGCTTGTCCAACCCGGTGGTTCGCCGCTAACGGCCGGACCAGACCTTGGCGCCCGACGACGGCACGCGACTTTCGTACGAAAGGCGCGGGCCGTCGTCGGGCCATTCCTGCGGGGAACCGGGCCGATATCAAGCGGTAAAGTTGAAGCACTATGACTACTGCTTCTGCGTCCAGCGCTGCCTCCAGCGCCATCCCTGCCGTCAACGCCGAGACTCCAGTCCGCGTCCGCTTCTGCCCGTCGCCTACGGGAACGCCGCACGTTGGCTTGATCCGCACTGCCCTGTTCAACTGGGCCTATGCGCGCCATACCGGTGGCAAGCTGATATTCCGCATTGAGGACACTGACTCTGCCCGCGACAGCGAGGAGAGCTACCACCAGCTGCTGGATGCCCTTAAGTGGCTGGGCATCGACTGGGATGAGGGCGTCGAAGTAGGCGGACCGCATGAGCCATACCGCCAGTCGCAACGTGGAGATATCTACCAGGACGTCATCGCCAAGCTCAAGGCTGGGGGACATGTCTACGAGTCCTACTCCACGCCGGACGAGATCGAAGCCCGCCACCGGGCAGCTGGCCGCGATCCCAAACTTGGGTATGACGGCTTCGACCGCCACCTGACCGAGGAACAGCTTGCCCAGTTCAAGGCCGAAGGCCGGGAAGCCGTGCTGCGTCTCCGCATGCCGGATGAGGACCTGACCTTCAAGGACCTCGTCCGCGGCGAGATCACGTTCAAGGCCGGTTCGGTGCCCGACTTCGCGGTTGTGCGTGCCAATGGTGCTCCGCTGTACACGCTGGTGAACCCGGTGGACGATGCCCTCATGGGCATCACGCACGTGCTTCGCGGGGAGGACCTCCTGAGTTCCACGCCCCGGCAGATCGCGCTGTACCGGGCGCTCTACGCGATCGGCGTGGCGGAGTACATGCCGGAGTTCGGTCACCTGCCCTACGTCATGGGCCAGGGTAACAAGAAGCTTTCCAAGCGCGATCCGGAATCCAGCCTGTTCCTGCACCGCGAGCGTGGCTTCATCCCTGAAGGCCTGCTCAACTACCTGTCCCTGCTGGGCTGGTCACTGAGCGCGGACGAGGACATTTTCACCGTGGAGCAGCTCGTGGCCAACTTCGACATCCATGATGTCCTGGGTAACCCTGCGCGCTTCGACCTCAAGAAAGCGGAGGCCATCAACGGGACCCACGTACGTATGCTCGAGCCGGAGGATTTCAAGCAGCGGCTCGTCCCGTACCTCCGGGCCGCAGGTTTCGTGGGGGAGATCCTTACCGCCCGGCAGGAGGAGATCCTCAGGGAGGCGGCTCCTCTGGTCCAAGAGCGCATCACACTTCTCGGCGAAGCTCCTGAGATGTTGGCCTTCCTCTTCAAGGCCGACGACGCGATCGATGTTGCTGACGACGCCCGTAAGGGGCTCCCGGAGAACCTGCAGGAAGTGCTTGACGCGGCACTTGCTGCGTTGGAGCCCATAGAGGATTGGACCGCTGAGAACATTCAGACGGCACTCAAGCAGGCATTGGTCGAGGACCTTGGCATCAAGCCCCGTGCCGCCTTTGGGCCGGTGCGCACCGCTGTTTCAGGCCGACGTATTTCTCCGCCGCTGTTCGAGTCAATGGTGATCCTGGGTAAGGACTCCTCATTGGCCCGCGTTCGCGCGTTCCGGGGCTAGGCGGCAACGGTCATGGCTATTGCAAGCTCCTTCGGGACTATCCGCGGTGTTCTGTTCGACATCGACGACACCTTGGTGGACCTTGAGTACGCCATGACAACGGCGCTGCGTGATGTTAGCGAACATCTCCTGCCCGGCCTTGACCAGGCCGGGTGGGTGAAGTTCGGCCGTATCTTCACCCACGAGACAACGCATTTCTATGACCGCTACCTTGCTGGCGAATTGACCTTCAATGAGCAGCGCCTTTTGAGGGGCCGGGCAGCCTTGGGCCACTTTGGCGTTGAGCTCGGAGACGGTGAGGAATCGCAGTCGTGGGTTGCTGAGTACCATCAGCGGCAAACGGCCTACGTGCGCGCTTTCGACGACGTAGCAGGAGTGCTGGATGCGCTCGACGCTGCAGACATTCCCTACGGTGCTGTCAGCAACAACGTTCATGACTACCAACGGGCCAAGTTGGATGGGGCGGGCCTGTCCAGGATCAAGATCCTCGTAGGAACGGATACGGTCGGCGTGGCGAAGCCGCATCCGGCAATCTACCTTGAGGGCGTGCGGCTGCTGGGGACAGAACCCGGTGAGACTCTCTACGTTGGGGACAACCGGCTTCTTGACGCGGACGGCGCAACGGCCGCCGGCCTTATTGGCGTGTGGCTCAACAGGACCGGGGAAGAGGTTGAAGAGTTCGTCGGGCGTCAGGTGGATTCGTTGTCGAGACTGCTGATTAAGGCACCTTCCTCAGCCTGACATCCATGTGATGCAGGTAACGGCCTCGCGATTTGTGCAGGTGGCAAGACTCCGGTAGAGTCATTACTCGTGCTGAGGGGCACGGAGGGAAAAGCCAAGGGAAACCACGGCGAAGAACTCCGGTCCAAAAGTCACTTTGGGATATGGTGTAATTGGCAACACTACGGTTTCTGGTACCGTCATTCTAGGTTCGAGTCCTGGTATCCCAGCTCTGAAATTCCGCTCTATTGCCGCGGAAAATCAGAATTCCACATCGCTTAGCCGATTTGGAAGAGAGCTGAAAGTGTGAAATACTCATTCAGCTTGTTCGCCGGAAACGGCGAAGAAAAAGTGCAAGGCCCCATCGTATAGCGGCCTAGTACGCCGCCCTCTCACGGCGGTAACGCGGGTTCGAATCCCGCTGGGGTCACAAACAATTCCCCCGGAACTTTGGTTCCGGGGGAATTCTTGGTTTAAGCGCATTTTCGTTAGCGAGCCGACATTCCGGGTTAGCCTCCCCCCGACATTCCCTCCAGCCGGGCTCCTGATGACCCGCTGACAGTCCTTAGGCTGGCATGATGATGCTGTGACCGCACATGAAGAGCCGCCAAGAGCAGGGACCAGTCCTGTCACGAATAAAGCCCAGGCTGATGCCGTCAACACCCTTGAAGCGGCCCGGAGCGAACTAGCGGGCGCAGCCTTGCCACTCGCCTTGCCCGATGCCGAAGCCGGGCGCCGCTTGATCAGGGAGACCCTCGCACAGCTCGACGACTATGTGATCCCCAGGTACCGCAGCCTGGACGCGCCGCTGCTGGCCGTCGTCGGAGGTTCCACTGGTGCCGGTAAATCGACGCTGGTTAATGCGTTGGTAGGCTACCCGGTGACACGTGCCGGAGCTATTAGACCGACAACGCGTCAGCCGATCCTCCTCCACCATCCGCAGGATGGGGAATGGTTTGAGGGCCAGCGCATTCTTCCCAACCTGGAGCGGATCAGGGGCAGCGTCTCTGCGGAACCGTTGCCTGCAAATCAAGCCGGGATGGCGCCGGATGCCCAGGCAATCACGTCCCTGGTGCTCGTGGGTCACGACCATGTGCCCCAGGGCGTGGCGATTCTGGATGCGCCGGACGTCGACTCTATTTCCGATAACAATCGGAAGCTGGCGGGTCAGTTGCTCGCCGCAGCGGATCTTTGGGTGTTCGTCACCACGGCAAACAGATACGCCGACGCCGTCCCGTGGCGCCTGCTCCTGGATGCGGCTTCGCGGGACATCACGGTGGCCGTGGTGCTGGACCGCGTGCCACCGGCAGCGGACGAAGAAGTCAGGACGGACCTCAAGGCGATGTTGGATCGTCAGGGCCTGGCTGCTGCAGAACTCTTCGTGGTTCAGGAAAGTGCATTGGACGATTTGGGCATGCTACCTGCCGAAGCGGTCGACGGATTGCGTCATTGGCTCGCCGGTCTTGCCGCTGATGCTGCCGGACGAGCGGACGTCGCGCGGCGTACGCTCAATGGTGCCATCAAAGCAGTGAGCGCCCGGTTTGAAGCCATTGCAGCTGCGGCTGCAGCCCAGGATGCTGCGGCGCATGAGCTCCGCTCCGTCTGCATTCACGAATACGACGACGCCCTGCTACGCATTCTGGAAGCAACCAAGGATGGTGCGCTGCTGCGCGGGGAAGTGCTGGCACGATGGCAGGATTTTGTGGGCACGGGTGAATTCTTCCGTGCACTTGAGCAGAACATAGGGCGTATGCGGGACCGGATGGGGGCATTCTTCAGAGGTGAACCCGCCCCGGCTGTGAAAGTCGAGACCGCGATCGAGACGGGTTTGCAAGCAGTGATTCTTGACGAGGCCGCCAATGCCGCAGAAAACGTTGACAGGCGCTGGCGCTCGGATGCGGCAGGCCGCCAGCTGTTGGGCGCCGCAGATCTTTCGGGGACCAGTCCTGGCTTTGACGCGAAAGCCGCGGCCGCCATCCGCTCCTGGCAGGAAGGACTCATGGAACTGATCCGCACCCAAGGTCAGGAAAAGCGCACGCAGGCCCGGTGGCTCTCCTTCGGCGTGAACGGGCTGGGCGCAGCGCTGATGGTGGTGGTTTTCTCCATGACTGCCGGTTTGACCGGATTGGAGATAGGCATTGCGGGTGGAACGGCTGTGGTGGGGCAGAAGCTGCTTGAAGCTGTCTTCGGTGAGGATGCCGTCCGTCGGCTTGCCCAGCAGGCCAGGGCCGATCTTCACACGTCCTGCCAGCGCCTTCTCGAGGAAGAACGGGACAGGTTCCTCGGTCGGCTGGAGGCCACTGGCTTGGACGGTGGCACCGTCCATAGCGATATGCACCTCGACCGCCATGCCAAGGCACTCCGTCGCTTGGCAGGGGCGGCATGAGCCGGCACAGTCAAGTCCGGGAATCGTCCCAACTCCAGCGGCGGCTCGAAGCGCTGAACACAGCACGGGAGCTGGCCGAGGGAGTGCTGCCCGAGGAGGAACTGCAATCCGTCTATGAGGTACTTGAACGGGCCACGTCCAGACGCTCGTTGTCGGCAGGACACACGGTGGTGGGCTTTTTCGGGGCCACAGGAAGTGGCAAGTCATCCTTGTTCAATGCCGTTTCCAGCAGCAATCTGGCAACCGCGGCGGCCCGTCGGCCCACCACATCCGCGCCTTTGGCAGGAATTTGGGGCGAGGACGGAAGTGGACCGCTGCTGGACTGGCTCGGAGTGCAGGAGCGGCACAGCCTGCCCGGGCTCCCAGGCCTGGCCTCTGCGGAGAGCGGCCTGATCCTGCTGGACCTTCCCGACTTTGATTCAACGAAAGTGGAGAACCGGGAGGTAGTCCAGCGCATGGTCGGGATGGTGGACGTCCTGGTCTGGGTGCTGGACCCGCAGAAGTATGCAGATGCTGCCGTGCACAACGACTTCCTGCGTCCGATGGCCTCCCATGGAGCCGTCACACTTGTTGTCCTGAACCAAATAGACAAGCTCAACGACGCCGACACCGCTGATGTGCTTCATTCCCTGAAAGGCATCCTTGAGCGCGACGGCCTGGATGACGTTCGCATCCTGGGCGCCTCGGCACTGACTGGCGAAGGCATCGATGCCGTCCGTGGTGCCATCCGGGACGTCGTGATCCAACGGGAGGCCGCCACAAAACGCTTGGCTGCCGATGTCTCCAAGGCTGCTGCCGAACTGTTCCAGGTTTCAGGTGCAGGCGAGGCTCGCGGCATCAAAGCAAACACCAAGGCTAGACTCGCCACTGAATTGTCGACGGCGGCCAACGTACCTGTGGTGGTTGACGCGGTAGCGCGATCCTTCAAGAGGGAATCGGCGCGGCGGACGGGATGGCCCGTGACGCGCTGGTTGCTGCGATTCCGGCCTGATCCCCTGCGGAGGCTGAACCTGGGTAGGCAGGACACCAGGCCCGAACTCAACCGGACTTCCTTGCCGGTAGCGGGCGCACCCGAACGTGCGAGGACGGATGCCGCAGTGCGTGATTTTGTGGATGAGGCTTCGGAAGGCGCTCCTGGCCCGTGGCGGGCGTCCATCCGTGCTGTGGCCAGGGAAAGCCGCGAGCAACTGCCGGATGCCCTGGACCAAGCCATCGCCGGGACGGATCTCAAAACGTCAAAACGCCCGTTCTGGTGGTTGTTGTTCAACTCACTTCAATGGATCGCACTTCTCCTGGCGGTCGGCGGACTTGGTTGGCTTGGGCTCCTGGCCGCGCTCGGCTATTTCCAAATGCCTGTGCCGGAGGTTCCGAGGACTGAGGGATGGCCCTGGCCTACGTTGATGGTGGCCTGCGGAGTGGTTTTGGGGATTGTTCTTGCCATCTTCGGCAGAATCATCGGCGGCTGGGCCGCTCGCCTGCGCGCCAAGGGCGTGGCCAAAAGACTGAAAACCGCGATAGCAGGCGTAGCTGAGCAGCGCATCGTGGAACCGGTGGAGGTGGAGATTGCCCGTTTAGGTGCCTTCAACGCGGCGATAAAAACCGCGCGCACAGGATAGGGACGTCTATAGATCGGCCGCAGCGTCCTTGACTTTGATCAGGGTCCGAAGGTTCCGCGTTGTGGTACTGGCCTTGTACCGCGGCTTGGCAGAGAGTTTGCTGAAGGGACTATCCAAGGTGCCTCCGGCCGGTGATAGCCAAGCGGAAGCTTCCGGTCCGAGCCGCACCTGTTCCACGCCACCAAGGGCCTCTCCGGCCTCAAAGAGCTCGTCCAGCATGGCTTTGTCCGAGGTGAGCGTGATGTAGCTGTGCGTGGCTTTGTCGTCGGCAGGGTACGGGCAGGCATCCACGAGTTCGGCCACCCGCGAAGAAGTGAGGACAACAACCCAGGCGTCGTAGCCGAAGGATTCACGCAGGCACTTTTCGAACTGGGCTTTTACATCCTTGATGCTCAGATCACTCTTCAGGACAACGTTTCCACTCGCCAGCAGCGTCTTCACGTCAGAGAATGGGTAGCCCTTAAGTGCCGATTTCAGGTCGGCCATCTTGATGTTGATCCCGCTGACGTTGATGCCCCTGAGGAATACTGCGTAGATGGTCATGGACGTCCCCCTTCAAAGACAGCGGGTCTAGTCGTTGTTCTTGCGCAAGGCTTCTGTCAGTACCCGGGCGGCATTGCAGACGACCTCGGCGTGCAATCGTCCTGGCTGACGCGTGAGGCGCTCAATGGGACCTGAAATGGACACTGCGGCTATGACCCGTCCAGAGGGTCCACGGACCGGAGCGGAAACCGAGGCGACCCCCGGCTCGCGTTCGCCCAGGCTCTGACCCCAGCCCCGGCGTCGTACTCCTGCCAGGACGGTGGGCGTAAATCGGGCGTTCTGGAGTCCTTCCAGCAGGCGGTCGTGGTCTTCCCAAGCGAGGAGGACCTGCGCGGCCGAACCGGCTTTCATGGACAGCTGGGTTCCCACCGGAATGGTATCGCGCAGCCCGATCGGACGCTCCGCTGAGGCAACGCATACGCGCCAATCGCCCTGCCTGCGGAAAATCTGGGCGCTCTCGCCGGTAGCGTCCCGCAGTTGGATGAGTACCGGCCCTGCAGAAGCGATGAGCCGGTCTTCACCGGCCGCGGATGCGAGTTCCACCAAGCGGCTGCCCAGAACGAATCGTCCCTGGATGTCGCGACTGACCAGCCGGTGGTGGACCAAGGCCAGCGCGAGCCGGTGAACGGTGGGCCGGGCGAGGCCAGTGGCCGCTACAAGTTGTGCAAGTGTTGTTGGCCCGGCCTCGAGGGCATCGAGTACTTGGGCCGCTTTATCAATGACCCCGACTCCACTAGAATTGTCCATGTAATGATATTGCCGTCTCAATATCTGAGATGCAAGTTGTTTCACTAGCCTATTTTGCGGCCCTGCTGGTTCAGTGGTTAGAAGAGTTCAGTGGTTAGAAGAACAGTTCAGTGGATGAAGAACATCCAACTTCAGTGAAGGGAGCAAGGCCGTGGGAAAGACACTGGCCGAGAAAGTCTGGGACGCGCATGTAGTGCGCAAGGGTGAAGGCGAAGGAGCCAATGCCCAGCCCGACCTTCTTTTCATTGACTTGCACCTGGTCCACGAGGTGACGTCACCGCAGGCTTTCGAAGGGTTGCGCCTGGCTGGCCGCAAGCTGCGCCGCACCGACCTCACCATTGCCACGGAGGACCACAACACTCCCACACTGGACATCGACAAGCCCATCGCGGACCTGACCAGCCGCACGCAGATTGAAACGCTGCGCGCCAACTGCAAGGAATTCGGCGTCCGCCTGCACTCGCTCGGCGATAAGGAACAGGGCATCGTGCACGTTGTGGGTCCGCAGCTGGGCCTGACCCAGCCGGGCATGACGGTGGTGTGCGGCGACTCGCACACCTCCACGCACGGCGCCTTCGGTGCACTGGCCATGGGTATCGGAACCTCTGAGGTCGAGCACGTCATGGCAACCCAGACGCTGTCCTTGAAGCCGTTCAAGACCATGGCGATCAACGTTGAAGGGACACTGCGTCCCGGCGTCACTGCCAAGGACATCATCCTGGCCGTCATTGCGAAGATCGGGACGGGCGGTGGACAGGGCTATGTCCTGGAGTACCGTGGTTCCGCCATCCGGGCCCTGTCGATGGATGCCCGCATGACCATCTGCAACATGTCCATCGAAGCTGGCGCCCGAGCCGGCATGGTGGCTCCGGACCAGATCACGTACGACTACATGCAGGGCCGCCCGCATGCGCCCGAAGGCGCGGACTGGGACGCCGCCGTCGAGTACTGGAACACGCTCCACACTGACGCCGACGCGACGTTCGACGTCGAAGTGGACCTCGATGCCAACACCCTCGAGCCGTTCGTCACTTGGGGCACCAACCCTGGCCAGGGCGTTTCGCTGTCAGCCAAGGTTCCGTCCCCGGAAGACTTCGGAGATGAGAACGCCAAGGCTGCCGCGGAGCGCGCGCTTCAATACATGGGCCTTGAGGCAGGCACACCCATGAAGGACATCCGCGTGGATACCGTGTTCCTGGGCTCCTGCACGAACTCCCGGATTGAGGACCTGCGGGCCGCGGCGGACATTATCCGCGGCCGCGAGAAGGATCCGGAGGTCCGAATGCTTGTGGTGCCAGGTTCCGCCCGTGTCCGTCTGGAAGCTGAAGCTGAGGGCCTGGACAAGGTGTTCAAGGATTTCGGTGCCGAGTGGCGCTTCGCCGGTTGTTCCATGTGCCTGGGTATGAACCCGGACCAGCTGGAGCCGGGGGAGCGTTGCGCATCAACGTCCAACCGCAACTTTGAGGGCCGCCAGGGCAAGGGTGGCCGTACGCACCTTGTCTCTCCCGTGGTGGCTGCCGCGACAGCCGTTCGCGGAACATTGAGCTCGCCGTCGGACCTTGAGCCCGCTTCTGTAGGCACATTGACCGGAATCGCAGTCTAGGAGGATCCCATGGAAGCATTCACCACCCACACCGGCATCGGTGTTCCGCTGCGCCAGAGCAATGTGGATACCGACCAGATCATCCCGGCGGTCTACCTCAAGCGCATCACGCGCACAGGCTTTGAAGACGCCCTCTTCGCTGCGTGGCGCAAGGACGAGTCGTTCATCCTCAACCAGGCCCCGTTCAAGGCCGGCTCCGTGCTGGTGGCCGGCCCCGACTTTGGCACGGGTTCCTCCCGTGAGCACGCCGTCTGGGCGTTGAAGGACTACGGCTTCAAGGCCGTGTTGTCCTCTCGTTTCGCCGATATTTTCCGTGGTAACTCAGGCAAGCAAGGACTCCTGGCCGCCCAGGTTGCCCAGGATGACATCGAGCTCATCTGGAAGGTCCTGGAAAATGCCCCCGGCACCGAAGTCAAGGTGGACCTGGTCTCCAAGACGGTGGAATGCGGCAACGTCGTGGCCCCGTTTGAGATCGACGACTACACCCGCTGGCGCCTCCTGGAAGGCCTCGACGACATCGGCCTGACCCTCCAGCACGAGGAAGACATCACCGCTTACGAGGCCACCAGGCCCGCCTTCAAACCGAAGACCCTTCCGGCGAAAAGCTGACGGATCCGTCGTCGGCTGAATGCTGCGGAACCAGGACCGGTGGGCCCCTTAGGGTGGGCTCGCCGGTCCTTTTTTCGGAGGATTGATGGATACAGGATCTGCCCGGCACGGGGCGGCTCCATTTCGGTTAGGTAACCCGAGCTTCTATGCTTAGCTGGAGCCTTTGTAAGTATGGGGGGCGAGTAGTCGTGAGGAAACCGGTATAGATGAGTAGTGTTCTGACAATCCGCGGTGGCGTCCCGTTGACAGGGCGGGTGACCGTTCGCGGTGCCAAGAACCTTGTGCCCAAGGCCATGGTGGCGGCGTTGCTGGGCAGCGAACCATCAGTGCTTCGGAACGTGCCGGAAATCAAGGACGTGGAGGTTGTTACCAGCCTCCTGAAGCTCCACGGGGTGACTGTGGTCAAGGACCCCGCCACGGGCGATCTGACACTGAATCCGAAGGATGCCAAAACGGCATCCAGCACCGCTATTGACGCGCACGCCGGCGATTCACGCATCCCGATCCTGCTGTGCGGCCCTTTGATCCACGCGATCGGAGAGGCTTTCATTCCGGACCTCGGCGGCTGCAAAATCGGCGATCGTCCTATCGACTACCACCTGAACGTCCTGCGCCAGTTTGGCGCCGTCGTGGAAAAGCGCCCGGGGGGCATCCACATCTCCGCGCCCAACGGCCTGCACGGCGCCAAGATCTCCCTTCCTTATCCATCTGTGGGTGCCACCGAGCAAGTGTTGCTGAGCGCCACGCGCGCGGAAGGAATCACGGAACTCAGCGGCGCTGCAACGGAACCGGAGATCATCGACCTCATCGCCGTGCTGCAGAAGATGGGCGCGATCATCAGCGTCCAGACTGACCGCACTATCCGTATCGAGGGTGTCAAGGACTTGGGCGGCTATAACCACCGGGCCCTTCCGGATCGGAACGAGACGGCGTCCTGGGCCTCGGCCGCGTTGGTGACGCGTGGCGACATTTTTGTTGAAGGCGCTTCACAGCGGGACATGATGACCTTCCTGAACACCTACCGCAAGGTGGGGGGCGGCATGGACATTGGTGATGACGGCATCCGTTTTTACCACCCCGGAGGCAAGCTTTCCCCACTGGTCCTGGAGACGGATGTGCACCCAGGCTTCATGACTGACTGGCAGCAGCCCTTGGTGGTGGCTTTGACCCAGGCGGAGGGTGTGTCGATCGTGCATGAGACGGTCTATGAGAACCGTTTCGGGTTTACCGATGCCCTGGCCCGGATGGGTGCAAACATCCAGGTCCACCGTGAGTGCCTTGGCAGCGTCCCCTGCCGCTTCGGCCAGAGGAACTTCCTGCATTCTGCCGTGATCTCCGGTCCCACGCCGCTGCGGGGGACCGAGATTGACATCCCTGATCTTCGCGGTGGCTTTAGCCACCTCATCGCAGCTTTGGCCGCGACGGGCACCTCCAGGGTCACTGGCATCGATATCATCAACCGCGGATATGAGCGCTTTACGGAGAAGCTCGCTGGCCTGGGCGCCGATTTCGACATCATCACCACCAAGTAGCGGGGGACCCTTTGAAGGAATCGGCCAAGAGCCGGGCTACGTTCATGCTCCTGGCGGGCATTGCGCGTCCGTTGATGAACGTCTTGATGGGCAAGAAGTGGGAGGGCGCTGGGAAGCTCCCCGCGGGCGGCTTCATCGCAGCACCGAACCACTGCACCGAAATTGATCCCGTCGTGATCGGGCACATGCTGTACAACCAGAAACGTCCTCCGCACTTCCTCGCGAAGGCAGGACTCTTCAAAGCACCTGTGCTGGGAACTTTGCTGCGGGCGACGAACCAGATTCCGGTTGAACGCTCGACGGCGGGAGCGAACCGCTCGCTGCAAGTCGCCAAAGAGGTGGTGGACGCCGGAGGTGCGATCATTATCTACCCCGAGGGAACCCTGACCCGGGACCCGGACCTGTGGCCGATGAAGGGGCACACTGGCGCTGCCCGCTTGGCATTGCAGACAGGTGCACCCGTAGTTCCAATGGCTCACTGGGGGGCCCATGAGGTTTTCCCCCGATACGCCAAGCGCTTCCACATCTTTCCTCGAAAGACCGTCAGGGTTCTCGTCGGTGAGCCCGTGGATCTGAGCGCTTTCGCGGACCGGCCCATGGACCGGGCCACGCTGTCCGAAGCTACAGACGTCATCATGGACGCGGTCACCGCGCTCCTGGCAACCCTTCGCGATGAGGACCCGCCCGCCGAACGCTGGGATCCGGCCGTTCATAAGCAAGCCAAACATGGCCGGTTCGTGGAGCGGGGTTCAAACGCTGCACTGGGCGCAGCGCCTGAAACGGCTGCAGAACCCGCTGGCAACGAAGCATCTCTTGAGGATCCGGAATCGGAGGGCAGCAAATGACGGTCATTGAAAGCCCTGTCCCTGCTCCGGACACCGTAGCGGTACTTGGCGCAGGTTCTTGGGGAACTACGTTCGCCAAGATCCTCGCGGATGCTGCTGCAACTGCCGGGGTGGAGCGGAGGATCCGTATTTGGGGGCGGCGCGCCCGGGTAGTTGATCAAATCAACGCGGATCACCGCAATGAGCAGTACTTGAAGGACATCGAACTTCCCCACGCAGTCACCGCATCCACGGATGTTGCAGAGGTCCTGCAGGATGCCGGTCTCGTGGTCCTGGCCGTGCCGGCCCAATCGCTGCGGCCCCAGTTGGGAGAATGGAAGCGCCTGCTCGCACCGGACGCAATTGTCGTATCGCTCATGAAGGGCCTCGAACTGGGGACTGATGCACGCATGAGCGAGGTCATCGCCCAGGAGCTCGGCATCCCCGAATCACGTGTGGTGGTGGTCTCTGGACCCAACCTCGCCATGGAGATTGCAAGGGAACAACCCACTGCGTCTGTAGTTGCGTGCAGTGACGCCGATACCGCCGCCGCAATCGCACTCTGCTGCACCGCACCGTACTTCCGTCCCTATACCAGCACCGATGTTGTGGGCGTTGAGATCGGCGGGATCGTCAAGAATGTGATTGCCCTGGCCGTGGGTATCTGCGAGGGGCGACAGATGGGTGACAACACCAAAGCGTCAGTCATCACACGAGGCCTCGCTGAGACGTCCCGGCTTGCCTTGGCGCTGGGTGGAGAGGCCCACACTATGGCGGGTCTCGCGGGGCTCGGCGACCTCGTTGCAACGTGCTCATCTGCGCTTTCCCGAAATCACACAGCTGGAAGGCTTTTGGGCGAGGGGCTGAGCCTCGAGCAGGTGGCTGAACAGATGACGCAAACCGCTGAAGGCATTAAATCCGGCCCTGCCGTGCATGAATTGGCGGGCAAACTGAACGTCGAAATGCCCATTACCGCCGCCGTTGTGGCGGTGCTTGAAGGCAAAATGTCCGTTGATGACCTGGGGCCGCGATTGCTGGCCCGGGCCCTTAAGTCCGAAGGCGACTACTGATTGTGACTGAAGAATCCACCCCCGTGACCGGCCGTCGACCCCGTGTAGCGGTCCTTTTCGGCGGACGTTCCAGCGAACACGCTGTTAGTTGCGTAACGGCGGCAGGCGTCATGGGTGCCATTGATAAGAGCAAATACGATGTCGTGCCGATTGGTATTGCCAAGTCCGGACAATGGGTCCTTGCATCGGGGGACACCAGCCAGTGGTCCTTGAGCTCGTCGGCGCTTCCTGAGGTTTCGCCGTCGGACCGGACTGTCACCTTGGCAGAGGTGGGCGGTGAGCACCAGCTGATCGTGACCGCGCCGAATGCGATACCCGAGGAACTCGGTTCCGTGGACGTCGTCTTTCCTTTGCTTCATGGCCCTTGGGGCGAGGATGGAACAGTCCAAGGCCTCTTGGAGCTATCCGACACACGCTATGTTGGTGCCGGCGTGCTCGCTTCGGCAGTCGGCATGGACAAACACTTCATGAAGGTAGTTTTTGAAGCCGCTGGACTGACCGTGGGGCCTTATATCGCCGTCACGGACCGAGAATGGCTCACGGACGCCGAGGCTGTCCGCAAGCGCGTAGACAAGCTCGGTTTCCCGGTCTTCGTTAAACCTGCCCGTGCAGGCTCCTCGATGGGAATTTCCAAGGTGGATTCTTTGGAGGGCCTTGACGCCGCCATCGAGGAAGCCCGCCGCCACGACTTGAAGCTGGTCATCGAAGCCGGGATTGTCGGGCGCGAAATCGAGTGCGCTGTGCTGCAAGGCAGGGGCACCGATGCGCCCCGCACCTCCATGCCCGGCGAAATTGCGGTGGCTATGGGGGAACACGAGTTCTATGACTTTGCTGCCAAGTATGTTGAAGATGGTGCTGCCGCGCTGAGTTGCCCGGCTGATATGCCGGACGAAGCCATTGCGCGCGTTCGGGAATTGGCCGCTGCCGCCTTTGACGCCGTGGGCGCGGAAGGCCTGAGCCGGGTGGACTTCTTCTACACGCCCGCGGGTGAACTGATTATCAACGAAATCAACACCATGCCGGGCTTCACTCCCAAGAGCATGTACCCGCAGATGTGGGCGGCCTCAGGCCTGTCGTATCCCGAGCTGATCGATGAACTCATCCACTTGGCACTGACCCGCAAAACGGGCCTGCGCTGAACCCTGGCAAATAGCAGCTGGTGTCGGTTGGAACGACCGGCACCAGCTGCTGTGTATGCGGTTGAGTGCCCGCTACTTGGCGGTCGGGAGGTTCTGCAGGTCTTCCTGACCCACGCAGTGCCGCGTTGCTTTGATTTTGCCGGCAGCGGCGGCAAGTTCGGTGAGGACTGTGGCAGAGCTGATGTTGGCGGCTTCCAATTTGACCGGATCGACGAGGATTTCCGTTGCCGGTTCGCGTCCAAAGGTGGTCAGGGTATAGACGCCATCGCCTTCTTTGATCACCCAGTCGATGTCATTCACGCTGACGCAGCGGTCAGTGGTTGGTCCAGGGACGTTTACACCGCAGCGCAGGATGATCTGGGAAGGATCGCCCCAGGCAGCAGTGGCCTGGCTGTTGGTCTTGCGGAGCGCGGCATCGCCGATCTTGTCCGGCAGCGCCACCATCATTGGGGCGCAGGCCGGATTGGCGGCGTCGGTTGCCGCCGTGACGTCCACGGTGGGGGCGCAGGCTGACACTGCGAGGACGGACGCTGCGGCCAGGCTGAAGGCCACGGCGGTCCGCGGAAGGGTCTTTCGGTGCATCACCCCAGCCTATCCCGCGCACGAGGCCGCTTGGCATGCGGTTGGTGCACCGGTTAGGAGAGTCACATTGCCGACGGGGCGCCCGGCTCAGGCTCCGGCGGTATTTTGTCGGTGTCCCGCGATAGCGTAGAGCCGTGCCCCCAAAACAGCCATCCGAAGCCCCAAAACAGTCATCCGAAGCCCCGAAACAGTTATCGGAAGATTGTCCAACAGTCGCAGATCTCTCGGAGTCCGAGCTCCTTGCCCTGATCTTCCCCCGCCTGAACAGCAGCCCCAGTGTCCTGCTGGGTCCCGGCGACGACGCCGCTATGGTTGCCGCCCCGGACGGCCGCACACTGATTTCCATCGATACCCAGACCCAGGACCAGGACTTCCGGCTTGAGTGGAACAACGGCTATCGAACCACCGGATACGACGTCGGATGGAAGTCCGCGGCACAGAACCTTAGCGATATCAACGCCATGGGCGGAACGGCTACCTCACTGGTGGTGAGCCTAACCATGCCGTCGGCCACGCCAGTTCAATGGGTTGAGGACTTCGCGGATGGCCTCACCGCTGGGATCATCAGGCTGGGGGTTCCTGATTGCTCCGTCGCTGGGGGTGACCTGGGCCGTGGCCGGGAGATTGCGGTGACTGTCGCCGTCGTCGGTACTTTGGCTGGACAGACGCCCGTGTTGCGTTCCGGCGCGAGGCCGGGAGATGTCGTGGCAGTGGCAGGCACCCTGGGGCGAGCCGCCGCCGGCCTGGCGCTGTTGGAAAGCGATGTCGCTGTAACGGACCTCTCAACTGAGCAGCGTGCACTGTTGGATAGCCAATGCCGGCCCTTGCCGCCGTTGGCTGCCGGGCCGCTAGCCGCACGTTCGGGCGTAACAGCAATGATGGACATTTCAGATGGTTTGCTGCGCGACGGCGGCCGGCTCGCCGCGGCAAGCAACGTCATCCTGGACTTTGACGCTGTGGCGTTGAAGGCCCACACACTTCCGCTGGAACCAGCTGCCGCCTTGCTGGGCGTAGATTCCATGCCGTGGGTTCTGGGCGGCGGAGAAGACCACGGACTGCTGGCTACGTTCCCAGCTGGAATTCAGCTGCCGCAGGGCTTCACTGCGATAGGCTCAGTTCAGGCCGTTGTCCAGTCTCAAGGCAGCGGCGTCCGGATTGCCGGACAAGCTGCTGACACCGTGGGATGGGATCATTTTGCAGACTAAGATCGCCGCGAATGCGCACGCCATGAAACGTTGGCTCGGCAAGACAGAGGTGGTCCTCGGCAACCATAGCGACCGCCTGAACGCGATCAACATCTTTCCCGTCGCAGACGGCGATACTGGAACCAATCTTTATCTCACCGCGCGCGCGGCTGTGTCCGCGTTGGCTGGCACCGCTCCTGACGCTGTCGAGGCCGGTAACGACGTCGGTGCTGTGCTGTCGCGCGCTGGTCAGGCCGCCATGGAACAGGCAAGGGGTAACTCCGGCACCCTCTTTGCTGTTTTCTTGTGCGCAGCGGCGGAGCCGCTTGCTGGAAAGGCGCGCCTGAGTGCGCCACTCCTGGCCACGGCCCTTAACAGGGCCCAGATCCGAGCCTGGTCGGCCTTGAGCGAACCGGTATCCGGAACCATGCTGTCCGTCCTTGAAGCAGCGGCCCATGCAGCCCAAGCGGTAGATTCCTCCCAGAATAGTGATGACAGCAACCACGCACTGGGCCTTGCTTTGGACGCCGTGGTGGAAGCTGCCTTTCAAGCCGTCGTACGCACAGAGGACGAACTCGCACCCCTGCAGGCGGCGCATGTGGTTGACGCCGGCGGTGTAGGTATGTTGCTGGTGCTGGACTGTCTCCGCTCCGCAGTGCTCGGCGAAGAACTGCAGGATGAGCTCCTGGATGGCCTCCACGGCTACCAGCTGCAGGATCCGCACATCCACCAGCAGATGCCGGCCGACGACGGCGTTGAAGTGATGTGTACCATCAGCCTTTCGCCCTTGGACGCGGCCGTGCTGCGCCAACGCCTGGACGAGATGGGTGATTCCGTCATCATGAGCCAGGTTGGCAATACAGGTCACCATCCAGACGACGACGAATCCACCGCTGAGGCCAGTTATCGTTGGCGGGTGCATGTCCACGTACCTGATCCCGCGCCGGCAGTAGCGCTGATCCGGTCTCTGGGGGAGCCAACGGACATCGCAGTCAGCCAACTTGCCCTTCCCCGGGATTCTGAAGAGGGGTCCAGGGATTCTGAAGACGGTCACCGCGACCAGCAAGCAACACAAACTGCAGACCCCAGCAGCATCCCGGGCCAGCCACGGCATGAACACTGAGCTGGAACTGCCCCTGGAACGCAGGATCGGCAAGCGCTCGGCGTCCGTCATTGAAAAGAACCTAGGCCTCAAGACAACCGGCGCGTTGCTGAACTACTTTCCGCGCAGGTATTTGAGCAGGGGCGAACTTACTCCCATCAGCAACCTTCCCCTGGATGAGGAAGTCACTCTAATTGCGCGGGTCCTGTCCAACAGCACCCGTCAGATGCGTGCCCGCCGGGGTTCCATCACGGACGTCGTGGTGACCGATGAAGCCGGTGGAAGCCACGTTTCCGGCACCCTGAAAGTCAGTTTTTTCAATGGTTTCCGGGCCAAGGCCGAGCTCCTCCCCGGACGCCGTGCAATGCTTTCCGGCAAGGTGACCCGCTACGCGGGAGCTTTGGGCCTGACCAATCCAGACTTCCTCCTGCTGGATGAGGATCCGGATACTGACGGTTCGATTGACCCCGAAAAGCTGGCAGCCATGCCGATTCCCGTCTATCCCGCCACGGCAAAACTAACAAGCTGGTCCATCCACAAGGTGATTACCGCGTTGCTGCAAACCCTGGACCTCGATGCCTTGGCCGATCCCCTTCCGGAGCCGATTGTCAGCAGGGGCGGACTGCTCAGTGTGGCTGAGGCGTACCGCCTGATCCATTCGCCTGAAACGGCAAAGGACTGGCAGCGGGCACAGGAACGGTTCCGCTACCAGGAGGCGTTGGTGCTGCAGGCGGCTTTGGCGCGACGACGTGCCCAGCTTGCTGCAGAGGAAGCCACTGCCCGACGCCCAGTCAGCGACGGCCTGCTGGGCGAGTTTGACCGGAACCTGCCCTTTACGCTCACCGCTGGCCAGACAGCAGTGGGAAAGACACTTTCCGAAGAACTTGGCCAGGACACTCCCATGAATCGACTCCTGCAAGGTGAGGTCGGTTCGGGCAAAACCATTGTGGCACTGCGGGCGATGCTGCAGGTGGTTGACGCGGGGGGACAGGCAGCACTCCTCGCGCCCACTGAGGTTTTGGCTGCACAGCATTTCGATTCCATCCGCAGGACCCTGGGTCCGCTGGCCCGCGATCATATGTTCGGGGGTGCCGGCATGCTTGGAGCCGATGCCGGGCAGGCTGGCGTCATGGTGACCCTGCTGACTGGATCCATGCCTGCCTCCGCCCGAAAGCAGGCCATGCTCGACGCCGCCTCGGGCAACGCCGGCATCGTGATCGGCACCCACGCTCTGTTGAGCGACAAAACCAGTTTTCAGGACCTCGGCTTGATCGTGGTGGACGAGCAGCACCGCTTCGGCGTGGAGCAACGTGACGCCCTGCGTGCCAAGGCCCAACGTCCGCCGCATCTGCTGGTTATGACTGCCACGCCGATTCCCCGCACAGTGGCGATGACCGTGTTTGGCGACCTTGAGACTTCCATCCTCGATGAACTCCCCGCTGGGCGGGCGCCCATTTCCACGCATGTTGTAGGGCTCGCCGAGAACCCGGGCTGGGCGGAGCGAATCTGGAAACGATCGCGGGAAGAAGTCGACGCCGGTCATCAGGTCTACGTTGTATGTCCCAAAATCGGGTCCGACGACGACGGCGACTTCAGGCCAGGAGAGGCGGAACCAACGGATGCCGAACTTTCGGACGAAGGTCCGGCCCGCGAACTCGCTTCGGTGACAGCCGTCGTCGAAAGCCTGGTGCAGGAGCCATCCTTGGCCGGGGTGCCCGTGGCGCCCCTCCATGGTCGTCAGGACCCGCTGCTTAAAACCGAGACCATGGCATCGTTCGCGGCAAACCAGACCAAGGTGTTGGTCTCCACCACGGTCATCGAGGTGGGTGTCGACGTTCACAATGCCACCCTGATGGTCATCCTGGACGCCGATCGTTTTGGTATTTCCCAACTCCACCAGCTTCGCGGCCGGGTTGGTCGTGGCGGTCTGCCGGGGACTTGCCTCCTGGTAACTACTTTGGAGCCTGGGCATCCGAGCCGTCGAAGGTTGGACGCCGTGGCGTCCACCACCGACGGGTTCGCGCTCTCCCAGGAAGACCTGAAGTTCCGCCGTGAGGGCGATATCCTCGGTGCCTCACAATCAGGTGGGCGCTCCACGCTTAAGCTGCTGCGTGTCCTGGAGCATGAAGATCTGATTGCCCGTGCTCGCGCGGATGCACAGGCGCTGGTGGCACATGACCCGGCGCTGCGACACCAGCCGGTCCTGGCGGCGACCATTGATGAATACTTGAACCCTGAAAAGGAGGCGTTCCTTGAACGCGGTTAGAGAATCCCCAGGTACGCGAATCGGTAAAGGGCCGGGCACCGGCAATGGAGAGGCGCTGTGAGCCGGATTATTGCCGGAGTTGCTGGTGGCAATCCGCTCACGAGCGTGCCCGGGACCGCAACGCGGCCTACTACGGACCGTGTTAAGGAAGCACTGTTTTCCCGGCTCGAGTCTTTGGCTGTCATCGACGATGCCCGGGTGCTGGATCTCTATGCCGGTTCCGGAGCCCTGGGTGTGGAGAGCGCGAGCCGGGGCGCCCGCAGCGTGGATCTGGTGGAATTCGATGCCAAGGCCAGCGATGCCTGCCAGCGCAACGCGGACTTGGTCAACCAAATCCTGGGTGGCAAGAAAGTCTCAGTCCATCGATCCAAGGTGGAGTCTTTTCTGGAGCGCGCCACAGCACGCGATGTGTGGGACCTGGTGTTCCTGGATCCGCCATACCCGCTGGACGAACCAGCGTTGAGTGCCGTGCTGGCCAAATTGTCGCCTCACTTGGATGAAGGGGCGGTTGTGGTGGTGGAGAGGTCGTCCAGGAGTGCCGAACCGGCCTGGCCTGAAGCGTTGGAATGTTTCGCTGACAAGAAGTACGGCGAGACCAAACTATGGTTCGCTGAACCCTCCTAGTCTGAAATTCTGTCCAGGTCCACGCCATGGAGGACTGTTGCCGGGTGTGGGCCCCGCGAGAGCAGCGCGCTGGTCCACGCTTCCGGCCATGGCGTTCGGGTGCCTACCAGGATGATGTTGCCGGGGTAGCGCCCCGCGAACATTCCCGTCTCGGCAAATGCGACTACGTCCGCCATGGCTTGCCGGAGGGCTGCTACCTGGCTTCGCACCAGCGTTAGTGCCGGTTCGTCGCCGACGTTGACGATCAGTACGCCGTCTGGCCCCAAGCGGGCAGCGGCCTCTTCGTAAAACTCCCTGCACGCGATGTGGGCGGGTGCTTCCGGCCCGGAGAAGATATCAAGGATGACGACGTCGAACCTCACGTTCGCGGGAAGTTCGGCCAGCGCCTCGCGTGCGTCGCCTATGTGCGTGTGCAGCCGCGTGCCCTCGGGCATGGGTAGCTTTTGCAGGACAAAGTCCAGTAATTCGCGTTCGAGTTCCACGGCATATTGGTCCGAACCTGGACGCGTGGCCTGGATGTAACGGGCCAATGTCAGGGCACCGGCGCCGAGATGAAGCACGGAGAGTGGCTCACCAGGCTCTGCGGCCAGATCCACAACATGGCCGATCCTGCGAAGATATTCGTAGAAGATCTCCGAGGGGTTGGCCACGTTCACGTGGGATTGTTCAGCGCCACCGATGCTGAGGATGTAACTGCCTTCAATGAGCGTATCGGCATCAACAGTGGCGTGCTGTCCTGAGGTTCGCAGGAAACGCGTGGCGTGATGGCGGCCGGAGTCGTTGCGGTTCAGAGCAGGTCCTTAAGCGTGGCCAGTCGTTCGGCCGCTTCTTCCAGGACACTGGTTTTTTTGCAGAAGGCGAAACGCAACAAGCTTCGGGTCCGCTGCGCTCCTTCAGGATGGCAAAAAACAGGAACCGGGATCGCAGCGACACCTACCAGGCCAGGCAAGCGGCGTGCCAGGTCCACGGAGTCTTTGATGCCCAGGGGTTCTGTGTCGACGTTGATGAAGTACGTACCGCGTGGCGTGAAGACGTTGAATCCTGCAGCGCGAAGGCCTTCGGAAAGGATGTCGCGTTTGCGTCGGAGCGTTTCGGCTATGCCGGCGTAGAAGGTGTCGGGAAGGGCGAGTCCCACGGCGATGGCGCTTTGGAACGGCGTGCCCGAGCTGTATGTAAGGAACTGTTTGACGGTGCGGACCGCGGCAACCAGGTCCTGGGGGCCGCTGAGCCAGCCGATCTTCCACCCGGTGAAGGAGAAGGTCTTTCCTGCAGACGAGATTGTGAGGGTCCGTTCCGCAGCCCCAGGCAAGGAAGCTACTGGAATATGCGTTACGCCGAAGGTCAGGTGCTCGTAGACTTCGTCGCTGACAATGATGGCGTCGTACTTCCTGGCTAGCTCAACCACCTTTTCCAGGACCTCTTGGGGGAAAACGGCGCCTGTGGGATTGTGTGGGTTGTTCAGGAGCACCACTTTGGTGCGGTTGCTGAATGCCTCTTCGAGTCTGGAGAGGTCCGGAAGGAAATCCGGAGCGGTCAGGGGAGCAGTGACATGTTGTGCTCCGGCCAATCCGATGATGGCTCCATAGGAGTCATAGAACGGTTCGAAGGTCAGGACTTCGTCGCCGGGCTGGATGAAAGCCAAAAGTGACGCCGCTATGGCTTCCGTGGCGCCCGTAGTGATGACGACTTCTGTCTGCGGGTCTGGAGTGAGTCCATAGAACCGGAGTTGGTGTTCGGCGACAGCTTCGCGCAATTCCGTGATGCCCTTGCCAGGAGCGTATTGGTTGGCTCCTGCGGCGATGGCTGCCTGCGCTGCGGCTTTTATCTCCACGGGTCCGTCTTCGTCGGGGAAGCCCTGTCCGAGGTTGATTGCGCCGGAGGATATTGCCAAGGTGGTCATCTCCTCGAAGATGGTCACTCCGAGGTTTCCGTCAGGGGAGAGCAGGTTGGCGCCAGTAGCGGCCCGTTGCCATGGCGAGGAACCGTGGGCCGTTGTGTTGAGCGGTAAAGTGCTGCCTGCTGGTGACATGTCAGCCATGGTATCCCGGCGAAGCTATGGGGTAGGTTCGTCTCATGAGACGTGCGGTATGCCCTGGATCCTTTGACCCTATCCACAACGGACATCTCGAAGTCATCGCGCGGGCGGCTGGCCTGTTTGACGAAGTCATCGTGGCCGTGTCCACCAACTACGCCAAGAAGTACCGCTTTAGCCTCGAAGACCGGATGGAGATGGCCCGCGAGACTCTGGCGTCCTTGCGTGGCATCATCGTTGAGCCGATGGGGGAGGGGCTGTTGGCCGAGTACTGCCGGCATCGGGGTATTTCGGCAATTGTTAAAGGCCTTCGCTCGTCTTCGGACTTTGACTACGAATTGCCGATGGCCACCATGAACCGTCAGCTTACCGGCGTCGAAACCGTCTTCCTGCCGGCAGAAGCGCATTACGTCCACCTTTCTTCCACCTTGATCAAAGAGGTCAATGTCTTGGGCGGCGACATTTCCGATTTCGTACCGAAATCCGTGTTGAAGCGGCTCCTCGCTGGCGAGTCTGGAACGTAACCCTCCCGCAAGGGGGTAGTCTTTATAGGTACCTCGCAGCTTCTTGCGGTGGATCCCAGCTGAAACCGTGACGCTCTTCGCGCGCCCGGCACCGGTTTGAGTCCTCAGGCTTGATCAGGCTAAGATGGTACGTCGGTCATATGTTCTACAGGAGTTCTCATTAAGCGAGATGCAAGTTCGCCCTTGGCGCTGGTAGTCAAGGACCTTGGACGCAGTCCAGGGACCATGCGGACACTCAACGAACATGTACCTGCGCCAAGTGACCTTGGTGTGGCGCTCATTGGCGTGAAGGAAGGCTCGGATGTCGAGTTGGATCTTCGCCTCGAGGCCGTACACGAAGGAATTCTGGTATCAGGATCCGTAATCGTCGAAGTAACCGGCGAATGCGGTCGATGCCTGGATCCCCTTGCGTATGACCTTGAAGTCAATGTGCAAGAACTTTTCTTCTATGAAGGCGTCGAGCTTTCGGACGAAGAAGACGATGAAGAGCAACGTCGAGTCGAGCACGATCTGATCGATCTTGAGCCGGTGTTGCGGGACGCAGTTGTCACTATGCTGCCGTTCCAGCCGGTGTGCCGGGAAGACTGCCAGGGCCTTTGCTCCGAATGTGGAGTACGCCTGGAAGACGAGCCGGGGCACCACCACGAGGTCATTGACCCTCGCTGGGCTGCCCTAGCTGATCTGGCTAAGACTGACCGGCAAACTGATTAGTAAGTGTTGGACTAAGAGAGAAATGAGATAGCCGTGGCTGTTCCCAAGCGGAAAATGTCTCGCGCAAACACACGCGCCCGCCGTGCCCAGTGGAAGGCAACTGCCCCCAACTTGGTCAAGACCATCGAAAACGGTCAGGTTACTTACAGCCTGCCGCACCAGGCAAAGGTCGTCACTGACTCTGCCGGCACCGCGCTGTTCCTTGAATACAAGGGCCGCAAGGTAGCAGACGCCTAATCTGCCCAATAGGCTGACAAAGGATGTCTTCAACTGAAGAGCTTCTGAAGCGTCTCGGTGTCTCCATTGACACCGAGACGCTTCGTCTTGCTCTGACACATCGCTCATATGCGTATGAGAACGGTGGGATTCCCACCAATGAGCGTCTCGAGTTCCTCGGCGACTCCATTCTGGGGTTCTCTGTGACCGATTCGCTTTACCGCGAGAACCCAGCGCTGCCTGAAGGTGAGCTCGCAAAGCGGCGATCCGCCGTCGTGAGCACGCGCGCCCTCGCAGGAATTGGTCGCGAGCTTGGTGTGGGCGAGTTCATCTACCTCGGACAGGGCGAGAAGCTCACCGACGGCAAGAACAAGGCCTCGATCCTCGCGGATACCATGGAAGCGCTCATTGGCGCCACCTACCTCTCCAACGACATCGAAACGGCACGCCAGCTGGTGATGCGCCTTGTGGGCCCGCTCCTGAAGGACGCCGGCGCCCTTGGAGCCGGCACCGATTGGAAAACGAGCATCCAGGAACTGACCGCCAGCCGCCAACTCGGAGCAATCCACTATGCCGTGGAAGGCTCGGGCCCGGATCATGCTCGTACATTCGAGGCTGTCCTGAACATTGGTGGGACTCCTTATGGTCGCGGCGCTGGCCATTCGAAGAAGGAAGCCGAGCAGGAAGCTGCCGCTGACGCCTGGCGTGCCCTGACCGCGCTCGACCAAGCTCCTGCCGGACCCGCTTCCGCCTGAAGCCGAGTCCACAGACCCAATGCCTGAACTTCCCGAAGTAGAAGTGGTTCGCCGCGGCTTGGCCCGCTGGGTTCGTGGCCGCACGATCACCGCGGTTGACGTCCTTGACTCCCGCTCCATCCGCAGGCATGGCCTCGGCACCGAGGACTTCATCGGGAATCTTGAGCACGCCACGGTAATGGACGTCGTCCGGCGCGGTAAGTTTCTTTGGATGCCGCTCGCCATGGACACCCTGGGTTCCGTTGACAGCACGCTGCCCAAGGTAGCGCTCATGGCTCATCTGGGGATGAGCGGACAATTGCTCATGCAGGACCCCCATGTCCCTGACGAGAAGCATCTCAAAGTCAGAATCTGCCTCAGCCCGGTGGACGGCATGCCGGAGCAACTGCGATTCGTGGACCAGCGCATTTTCGGTGGCCTGTTCGTGACGTCCCTGGTGCCAACTTCCGACGGCGGCCCTGGAGGTTTGGGGGAGACGCCCCTGCCCGAAATCGCCGAGGAAGCCTCCCACATTGCCAGGGACCCGCTGGACCCTTGCTTTTCCTTTGACACCTTCTATCGCAAAGTAAAGAGCCGAAAAACAGGCCTGAAGCGGGCATTGCTGGACCAGTCGGTGATTTCCGGGATCGGCAACATCTATGCTGACGAGGCCCTGTGGCGCGCCCGCCTCCATTACGCAAGACCTACCGACACGTTGCGGCGCGGTGATGCCGCCCGGCTTGTGGAGGCCGCACAGGACGTGATGAATGCGGCGTTGGCTGCCGGAGGCACGAGCTTTGACTCCTTATATGTCAACGTCAACGGCGATTCGGGTTGGTTTTCCCGAAATCTAAATGTCTATGGGCTCGCCGGGCACCCGTGCAAGCGCTGCGAAACGCCGATCGTACGCGAAAAGTTCATGAACCGCTCCAGCCACTTTTGCCCGGTTTGCCAGCGGAAACGTTCATCGAAGACTCGCTGATGATCGAAACGTGCCCCTTCCGGCCTCGTGCCATCGTTCGATCGGTTGTACGTCAATGTATAGAGCTTCGAAACACCGCACGTGACTTGAAGGTGTACGGGTCACGGCTGCCGGAACGAGGCATTAGGAGTTTCAACGTCAGTGGTCGCTGCTACTGTCCATAACATCGAACGAACGGGGGAGGAACCATGGCGCTGACGACGTCGCTGGCAGGGCGGGTGCGGAACACGACACTGCCGAAAACCCATGCGCTGCTCCCGCTTCACGAGGCGGTCGTCAACGGTATTCAGGCGATCGACGCGCGGTTCCCCGACGATGCTGCTGGCCGAGGGCGTCTCACCGTCCGGATCCACCGGGAGCGGCAGGGCGCGTTCGACCTTAGCGCGGGCTCTCCAGGCCGCGCACCGCTCAAGATCATCACCGGCTTCAGCGTCGAGGACAACGGCATCGGGTTCACGCCCGACAACATGACGTCCTTCGAGACGCTCGACAGCGACTACAAGGCCGGTATCGGCTGCCGCGGCGTGGGCCGACTCCTCTGGCTTGTGGCGTTCGATCGCGTCGAGGTGCGCAGCGCCTACTACGAGGGCGGGACCCTTGCGGGACGTCAGTTCAGGTTCTCGGTCAGTCAGGACGTCGTGCCCGACGACGCGCCCGACGGACTGACCGATGCCGGCAGCTCTGTGTGTCTCGACGGCTTCAAGAAGCCGTACCAGCAGAGCGCGGCCAAGACGGTTGAGGCCATCGCGCGCGAAATTTTCGAGCACTGCATCTGGTACTTTCTCCGCGACGGCGGCGCTCCCGACGTGTTCGTGTCTGACGACGATGAGACGTTCTCGCTCAAAGACTTTGTCGAAGAGCTCGGGCACTCCGAGACCGCAGCAGCGTTCGAGGTCAAGGGCCAGACGTTCGAGATGCTCAACCTCCGCCTCAAGACCTCGGCCCGCAACGCGACGCCGCGCCTGCACTGGTGCGCCGCGAACCGGG
Source organism: Paenarthrobacter sp. YIM B13468 (assembly GCF_042788025.1). Taxonomy (NCBI): domain Bacteria; kingdom Bacillati; phylum Actinomycetota; class Actinomycetes; order Micrococcales; family Micrococcaceae; genus Paenarthrobacter; species Paenarthrobacter sp. YIM B13468. The sequence continues at coordinate 364,245 of NZ_JBHZPI010000001.1, forward strand.
TAGTCAAAGACGAGAGCATCGCCGGGAAGCTGCCGGGCCTCTACGCGCGCATGAAAGACGGCACCTCAACCGAGTTCACCTACGTCTGCTACCTGTCCTCGACCTACCTCAACGACCACGTCAGGGCCGACCGCACGGACTTCGACCTGCCGGAGCGCATGGCGGGCGACGCCCTGATCGACGAGCCGACGCTCGAAGATATCCGTACAGGCGTCCTGCAGGAGGTCTCGAAGGCGCTGGCAGAGCCCTTGGCATCGGCGCAGGTCGCGAGCAAGGAGCGGATCCACCAATACGTGAGCACCAAGGGTCCGAAGTACCGTCCGCTCATGAAGCGCATCGAATCAGCCGGGATCGTCGTGGACCCATCGACGAAGGACGCCGACCTCGAAATGGAGCTGCACAAGCACGCCCAGAGGATCGAAACCGATTTGCTGGCAGAGGGCCAGGCCGTATTCGCGGATTCGAGCGGCGATAAGCCCGAAGACTACGACGAGCGCCTGGCCAAGTACCTCGAGACGGTGAAGGAGTTCAACCAGTCCGACCTGGCGAACTACGTCGCCCGACGACGAACGACCCTCGACATCCTCGCGAAACTCATCGAGTCGGACGGCAACGGCAAGTACGCCCGCGAGGACCGTATCCATGAGCTGCTCTTCCCGATGAGGAAGGACTCGAACGAGGTCGGGGTCGACGCGTCAAACCTCTGGATCCTCGACGAGCGGCTCGTCTTCCACGACTACCTCGCGTCCGACAAGACGCTCAAGAATATGCCCGTCACGGACGATGCCTCGACGAACAGACCAGACATTCTGGCAACCCGCGTGCTCGAGCCGGACTTGCCCGTGCTCGCGTCCGAAGGGCAGAAGCTGCCGCTGCAGTCGATCGTCGTCGTCGAGCTCAAGCGACCCATGCGCAATGATGCGACGGCGGAGGATAAGAACCCCATCGCACAATGCCTCGACTACGTCGCGCGTGTCCGCGAGGGCAAGGCGGCGACTGCAACCGGGCGACCGATCCCGTCGAGCGCGCAGGAGCCGCCGGCTTTCTGCTACGTCATCGCCGACCTGACTCCGACGATGGAGCGCATGTGCAAGCTGTCGGGCCTGACCAAAACACATGACGGGCTCGGGTACTTCGGCTACATCGAGCCCTACAAGGCCTACGTCGAAGTCATCAGCTTCGACGGTCTCGTCAATGCGGCCACACAGCGGAACAGGGCGTTCTTCGATAGGCTCGGCCTGCCGTTGAGCTAAGGATGGGGTGGGACCTGATCGTGAACCCCCCGTCGATCTTTTGTTCCCCTCCAGCAAACTGTAGGGAGCCCGTGATCGGGGGACCGTCATCTTCTCCCAGGCGAAACGGTCAGCTTTGGCCCTCGCCGCTCCCCGCACCGGCTGGACTCTTCACGACCGGTGTGATCGTGCGCCGATTTTCCTGACGGACGCCCTTTCGACCAGGTTGACGCCGAGGACCGTGTCGTCGGGCATTGAGCCCGGGTCGGCGATTCTTGCCAGGAGTGTTTCCACGGCGGTGGCAGCTTGGGCGGAGAGATCCTGGGCAACCGTCGTGAGCCGGGGCGTGACGACAGTACCAAGGTCGAGGTCGTCGAAGCCGACGACCGATACGTCGTCGGGTACGGTTGTTCCGGTCTCGGTAAGACCCTGTATGAGCCCGACCGCGATGGAGTCGGAGGTCGCGAAGGCTGCGGTCACCGAGGGGCAGCGCCTGCGCAGCGTCGCACCGGCCAACCGGCCGTCTTCCAGGGAATAAACGTCGGGAACGACCCGTGAGGTGTCGGCCGCGATGCCCGCTTCGGCAAGTGCGTTCCTGTAGCCCTCATACCGTTCGCTGATGACTCCGTGTTCCCGTGCCGGCGGACCGACGAACGCGATGTTGCGGTGGCCGTTGTCGATCAGGTGTTTTGTTGCGAGGTAGCCGCCGTGGCGATCATCGAGGCGGATGTTCGTGATGCCAGGATGCTCGGCGTAGTTTTCCACCGCGACGACCGGCTTTGCCAGCCCCGGGGCCATGGTGTCCAGGGCGCTGTCATAGAACCCGATGAAGATCGCCCCGTCCAGGCTCCAGGCCTGGAATGCTGCCGGAACAGCGGACGGGTCCGCGATTCCTTGAAGGAGCATGTGGTAGCCGCGATGGCGGAGCGCCGGTTCGATGGCCCCGACGATCGCAGCGTTGTAGGGGTTCCGTAAGAGGTTCTCGTCCTCGGGGCCGGAGATCAAGCACCCGATCATGCGTGAGGACTTGGCGGCCAGGCTGCGCGCGGCGGCATTGGGAACGTATCCGAGCCGGGCGGCAATCGCCATGACCTTGTCCACGGTGGCCTTCGATGCCTTGCCGCGACCGTTGATGACGTTGGAGACGGTCATCAATGTGACGTTCGCTTCTTCGGCTATGTCCTTGAGTGTAACCGGCATGGTTCCCCCTTTTTCGCTGGCCGTGCCCCCGGATTGCGGGGTGGCCCTTCTTGACAACAGAACCAAGTATATCGCTATACTAATTCACGCCTTGTTTAGCGCTCAACATGATGCACCTCACATCCGATAGGGAACCAGTGAATACCTACGAGAATTACCTCCACTTCGTCCGCGTCGATGACGTGCGCGCGACACCTTCAGGCCTGACGGCGGAGTTGCACGGCGAGCAGTTGCGCATCGATGTCATCCGCGACGACGTCATGAGGATCAAGATCAGCCGGGGCGGGGTGTTCGATGAGGAGCCCACCTTGGCGGTCTGCGCCGACACGGCCGGGGCAGGCGCGCCGTTCGAGTTCACGGTCGACGGTGAGCGGGCCCGCCTTTCGACCGCTGACCTGGTGGTCTCGGTGTGGCTGGACCCGTTCCGGATCGACATCCACCGGCCCGACGGCACCACCGTGTTCCGGACCCTGCGTGACCATGACGGGGCATACCAGTCGTTTGCGACGCTGAACGACGCTTTTACTTTCGCCCGCGCACACGGCGAAGCGGATGCGGTGTTCGGCCTCGGAGAAAAGACCGGCCGGGGAAACCGCCGCGGCCGTGGCTTCACAATGTGGAACACCGACGTACTGGACCCCTCGGCGACAGGGAAGTTCACCGCAGGGCTCGAAACCAATGACCCGCGGTCCGTCCCGACGAGCACTGAGTTTGACCCCTACTACGTTTCGATTCCGTTCCATTACCTGCAGGACGCGGCCACGGGGAAGATGGCGGCCTCGTTCATGGACAACGGCTACCGCGGGGCCTATGACTTCTCCGGCGACAGAGACTACCGTGTCCATTTCTCCGGCGGCCAATACACCGAATACGTCTTCGCCGGCCCGGACATGCCCGGCATCCTGGAAGCCTATACCTGGCTCACCGGGCGGACGCAGCTGCCCCCGCTGTGGTCCCTTGGCTACCAGCAGTGCCGCTGGCACAAGTACTCCCAGGAGGACGTCGAAAGCCTCGCCGCGCGCCTGCGTGCCGAGGGCATTCCGTGCGACGGGCTGTGGCTGGACATCGAATACATGGACGGGTACCGGGTCTTCACCTGGGACACCGAGCTCTTCCCCGATGCCGAAGGGATGCTCACCCGGCTTGGCAAAGACGGGTACCGGTTTGTCACCATCGTCGACCCCGGAGTCAAGGCAGAGCCCGGGTACGCCGTGTTTGACGACGCACTGTCCAAGGACGTGCTGTGCAAAACCGAGGGCGGGGACATGTACCTCGGCCAGGTCTGGCCCGGCAAGACAGCTTTCCCGGATTTCGCCACCGAAGAGGGCCGGGAATGGTGGGGCGAGCTGAACGCCCGCCACGTGGAGTCCGGTGTGGCCGGGATCTGGAACGACATGAACGAGCCCGCCACGGGCGCTGTCGATCCCTCCGGAATGAGGTTCGGCAAGGGCCAGTACTCCCACGAGCGCTTCCATAACCAGTACGCGATGCTCATGGCGATGGGAACCACCCAGGGCCTGCTGGCGGCCATGCCGGACAAGCGCACCTTCGTCCTCTCGCGCGCCGGCTCTGCCGGGATCCAGCGCTACGCCGCGAACTGGATGGGCGACAACCTTGCCAACTGGGACCACCTGCGGATGGGCATCGCCATGGCGACCGGTTTCGGTGTTTCCGGGCAGGCGTTCGTGGGGGCCGACATCGGCGGGTTCTACGGGAACTCCGATCCCGAACTGTTCGCGCGCTGGGTCCAGTACGGAGCCCTGACCCCGTTCTGCCGCAACCACTCCATCATCGGCACCCGGGACCAGTACCCGTGGTCTTTCGGCCCGGCGGTCCTTGACATCGCCCGGAAGGCGCTCGGCCTGCGGTACCGGCTCCTTCCCTACATCTATTCCGCGTTCGTCCAGGCCGCGGAGACCGGCGCTCCGGTCCAGCGCCCGCTCGTGTTCGACCACCAATACGACCCGCTCGTGGCCGAGATCGACGACGAATATCTGTTCGGCCCCGATTTGCTGGTCGCACCGGTCACCCAGGCCGGCACCACCCACCGGCAGGTTTACCTTCCTGCCGGGCACTGGTACGGCTGGCATGACGGGGAACTGCACGCCGGCCAGCAGCACATCATCGCCGAAGCCCCGATGGACCGGATCCCCCTGTATGCCCGCGCCGGTGCAGTGATTCCCATGTGGGATGAGGTTCCGGCATCCACCGCAGGCTACGAGCCCGGAACGCTTGAACTGCACGTTTTCGTCCCTGCCTCCGACGGGACCAGTGCGTCCTTCCTCCAGGAGGACGACGGCCTCACCTTCGCCGCGAACGACGGCGGCCGCGTCCGGACCGGCTTCACCCTCACCCGCAGCGGCACGCGCCTCACCCTCCTCGCGGAGGCGAGCGGCGACGGTTTCGACGGTTTCGCCCGCCAGCAGTTCGACGTCGTTGTCCATGGTGCCGAGCCGGAGGCGGCGACCCTCGACGGTGCCCCCGTTTCGGTCCACGGGTCCCGGATCACCGTCCCCAACACCGGCCAGGGCTTCACCGTCGAATTCGACGGATAAATCCGGGTCGGCATCCTGATCGCTCAGTTCCCCCCAACAACGAAGTATGAGAGGAAACCCGCCATGCCAAGAGCACGGCTTCAACGCCTAGCCAGAACCCTTGCCGCCGGGGCCACAGCACTGCTGATCGGTGCCGGTACGGCACTGCCGGCCCACGCCGCCGGCCTGGACACCGCCGCCCCGAAACCCGCGCCGGCGTCCACCAAGATCACTACCGCAGACACGGACGATCTCCACACGTGGTGGCACGACAACGGCGTGTTCAACGCCACCGGCCCGACGTCGAATGATGAAGTCCGCCGGTCCTCGTTCTACGACGTCAAAGTCGCCGAAGCCGCCAAGCCTGACAAGAGCTACGACTCGTTTGCCTACATGAGCATTCCGCGCAGCGGCAAAGGCAAGGTCGGCTACACCGAGGAAGACGGAGCCGAATTCGCCTCCCAGGCCGGGCTCTCCATGAGCTGGTCCAGCTTCGAGTACGCCAAGGATGTCTGGGTGGACGTGACCCTGCGGACGGGCCAGAAGATCACCTCGGCCGACCAGGTCCAGATCAAGCCCAGCAGCTACAACTTCCAGAAGCAGCTGGTGGACGGTGACACGGTGCGGGTCAAGGTGCCGTATTCCGACGCCGGATACCGCTTTTCGGTCGAATTCGCACCACAGCTGTACACGGCCTACAACGATATGTCCGGAGACAGCGGCAAGCTGACCACCAGCGCCGCCGGCAACAGGGCCATCCATACCGAGCCGCGGAACTCGATGATGATCTTCGCTGAACCAAAGCTCAGCGGTGCCGGGAAGGACCGCCTGGTCCCGAAGCCGACGTCGGGCACCACCTACTATCCAAAGCAGGGGGCCGTCACCAACCTGGACAGCATCACCGAGGAGATCGTCTACTTCAGGCCCGGCACGTACTACATGGGCTCGGACTACCGCGCGATGCTGCCGGCCAACGTCAAATGGGTCTACCTGGCACCGGGCGCGTATGTGAAGGGAGCGTTCCGCTTCCCGCACGACAACCAGCCCCTGTACAAAGTGACCGGGTACGGTGTCCTCTCCGGCGAGCAGTACGTGTACGAAGCCGATACGAACAACAACTACAACCACCTCAGCGGCGCATCCAACTGCCACGCCACCTGCGTGAAAATGCTGCAATTCGCGTCCTCGGACGCCGAGCAGCACCTGGACCTGCAGGGAGTCACCATCAACGAGCCCCCGTACTACTCCTTCGTGGTCTACGGGAACGAGCAGACCTTCCACATGCAGGTCCAAAACTACAAGCAGGTGGGCAGCTGGTACTGGCAGACCGACGGCATCGAGCTCTACAACGGCAGCACCATGAAGAACACGTTCTTCCACGCCAATGACGACGTGCTGAAGCTGTACCACAGCGACGTCACCATCGATAACACCGTGATCTGGAAGAACGAGAACGGGCCCGTCATCCAATGGGGTTGGACGCCGCGGACCATCGACAACGTCAAGGTCAGCAACACCACGGTGATCCACAACCGGATGTATTGGAAGGACGTCAAGTACAACACCTGCATCCTCAACTCCTCGTCCCATTGGATGGACATGGGAGCAACCAACACCGCCGACCCCGCCACCACCGTGAAGAACATCAGCTTCGACAACATCACGGTCGAAGGCATGACCAACTGCGCCATCCGGGACTACGCGCTCTCCAACACCGAAAACATCGACATCAAAAACCTCAGGATCGATGCCTGGAACGGCCTCGACTGGACCTCACAGGTCAGCCACCTCAAGCGCTACACCAATGCCGCAGGCGAGAAAGTCAGCATCGGCAACGAAACCACCGACGGTAACGGGCTGAACTTCGAAAACTACTCCGTCGGTGGCCAAACCATCGAAAAGACCGCGAACAACTGGGCAGACAACCAGCTCGGCCGGCTCGGGTTCGACGGCGACAACTGGGACAGCTGGAACGCCTGGAAGTCCAGCCCCTGACCGGAACCTTCCGGAGCCTGCCGGCCCGGAGACAACGAAGGCGGCAGGCCGGGGGAACCTGCCAGCCTCAACAACCAAACCATCACCTCAACACCGGAGCAGCCATGTCCACCTCCCTGAGAGACCAGCCCTTGACGGTCCTGGTCACCGCACGATCCGAACTCGACGCCCAACTCGACGGAGCCGTCGAACAACTGCAGCCCCTCGCGGTCAGCGAGCGATGCGGGATCCTCGTGACCCGCCACTCCGCCAACAAGTTCAGCATCGAGGTCAGCCCCGATGTCCCCGCCGGAATGGTGCAGGAGGCCCAAACCCTTTAGAACCAACTCCAAAAATCATCCACGCAGTAGGACTCCTGCCGATAGACGGCGGGAGAATAAGAAAGCTCAAAGAAGAGGGAAATCCAGTCATGAACAACTCACGTTCTCATTGGAAGGCGAAAGCGGCGGTAGCCGCTGCTATCGCCGGCGCTCTGGCGCTGGCCGGGTGCACCGCCGGAGGCGGCGATAAGGATGCCTCGGGCAAGCCCGTCGTCACGGTTCAGGTCGTCAAAGACGCACGGGCCAAGGCGATGGCCGGAATGCCATGGACCAAGGATCTCGAGGCCGCCTGTGGCTGCACGATCAAATGGCAGGAAACTGCTGCATCATCATGGACCCAGCAGAGGCAGGCATCGCTTGCCGCCGGCGAAGTGGCCGACGTGACCATCGGGGGCTATGGCAGCGGCGACTGGGGTGACTACAGCAGCCTGTTCATGGATCTTTCGCCCGAGCTGCAGAACATGCCGAACCTGAGCAAGACGTTTGAGGCTTCCCCGTACTCCCGCGTCGCTTCGACGTGGGAGGGCAAACTGTTCGGAGCGCCCGGCGTCAACACCGGCCTGATGGCGAACTCCAGCAGCCACATGTTCATCAACAAGAAATGGCTGGACAAGCTGGGCCTGCCGGTTCCCACGACCTGGGGTGAGCTGAAGACAACGCTCGAAGCCTTCAAGAACGGCGACCCCAATGGCGACGGAAAGCCCGTGATCCCGCTCACCTTCAACGCACCGAACGCCGACGGGTGGGGCTGGTTCCAGCCCAATGTCCTTCTCGGCAGCTATGGCATCCCGGTAACCGGTGGCGGCCAAGGAATGTACGCCGAGAACGGCACAATCAAGAACTACCTCACGGATCCGGCCTACAAGGACCTCGCCAACTACCTGCACGGGCTGTGGAGCGAGGGCCTGATTTCCAACGAGGCATTCACGCAGGACTGGTCCAAGTACACAGCCACGACGAAGGGGGAGGGGACCACCGCCAAGGTTGGTGTGACCTGGATGTGGACTCCTTCCGACATCTTCGGTTCCCAGTTGGCGGACCAGTACGTCACCATTCCTCAGCTCAAGGCTGACGATGCACCCAACGCCAAGCCGGTGTGGTTCTTCAACGGTGACCAGATTAATTACAGCGCGAACAAGGTCTCGGTGGCCGCGAACGTTAAAAACAAGGACGCAGCCCTCAAGCTCGTCGACGCCATGTACACCCCGGACATCGGCATCCAGATGCGTTTCGGCTCGTTCGGTGTGGGCGTGAAGAAGAACGGTGAGAAGGACTACACGGTCCTGCCGCCGGCTGACAAGACGAAGAACGCCTCCGACTGGCAGTTCCAGAACTCGCTAGCCGACGGCGCACCGGGCTGGTTCCTGCAGCCGGGTGTGAAGTTGACCCTGCCCAAAGAACAGTTCGAGGTCCGGGGTGTGGACGATGTCTACAAGCAGGATCTGGCGAACATGGACCTGAACAAGGACGTCATCTACGGCGGCGTTTCCTTCACGGCGGATGAGAACAAGCAGTACTCGCTGAACAACACCGGAATCACCCAGACCACGATGAGCAAGTTCGCCCAGTGGGTCACCAAGGGCGGTGCAGACCAGGACTGGGATGCCTACGTCGCAGCACTGAAGAAGAACGGGCTCGATGACCAGATCAAGCTGCAGCAGGCCGCTTACGACCGCTACGTCAAGGTGATGCAGGACAACAAAGTTGACCTCAACACCGAGCTGAACGACCCGGACCTGAAGTTCACTACGAATTCAGACAACACGGCCACCATCACCAATTCCAAGTAGCACGGACCGTTGCGGTGCCGGTCCCCTGGACAAAAGGGCCCGGCACCGCAACGGCTTCACCCGGCCCGAGGAGGGCCCTGACATGACAAATGTGCAGACTGAAGAAGCAGTCGTCGTCGCCGCGGTAAAGAGGCTGCGCGCTGAACCCGGGCGTTCGCGGTGCAAGCGCCTGCAACGTCATTTCACCCGGTACTGGCAGCTGTGGATCATGGTCTTGCCGGCAATCGCCTTCATCGTGGTCTTCTCGTACATCCCGATGTACGGTATCCAGCTGGCCTTCCGGGAATTCGACGTGACCAAGGGCCTGACCGGCGGGCAATGGGTTGGGTTCAAGTACTTCGAACAGTTCTTCAACAACCCGCAGTTCGGCCAGATCATCATCAACACCGTGACGATCAGCCTGTGGACCCTGGTCATGGGCTTCATCATGCCCATCATCCTGGCAATCCTGATCAACCAGATCGGCAGTAAGCGGATCAAGGGCTTCACCCAGACGATCACCTACATGCCGCATTTCATTTCGACGGTGGTCATGGTCGCCATCCTGCAGATTTTCCTCACCCCGGGCAGCGGCATCCTGGGACGGCTCTTTGGAAACACGAGCCTGCTTGGAGACCCGGCCGCGTTCGCGCACCTGTACTGGATTTCGGAGATCTGGCAGCACACCGGATGGAATTGCATCATCTACCTTGCTGCGCTGTCATCGGTGGACGTGGCCCTCTACGAGGCCGCAAAGATCGACGGCGCTGGCCGGCTCCAGCTGATCCGTCACGTGGACATGCCCGCACTGCTCCCCACCGCGGGCATCCTGCTGATCCTCAACATGGGCAGCGTGCTCGGCGTCGGCTTCGAGAAGGTGTACCTGATGCAAAACACGCTCAACATCACAGCATCCGAAGTCATCTCCACCTACACCTACCGCGTTGGCATCCTCGGGAATCAGTTCTCCTACTCGACCGCAATCGGCCTGTTCAACGCGCTGGTCAACTTCGGGTTCCTGATCTTGGCGAATTACATCGCCAAGAAGTCCAGCAACACGAGCATCTTCTAGGAACGAAGCGATCATGAGCAACAAACAACTCTTGTCCTCCGGAGACCCGGCACCGAAGCTGAAGGCGACCCCAGGCCCCAGGGCCGGATCGAGAAAAGCCCGGGCGTACAAGCGCACGCCGGGGGACCGGGCGGTGGACATCATCATCGGAATCCTGATTGTCCTGATCCTGCTCGCCGTGATGTACCCGCTCTGGTTCATCATCATCGCGTCATTCTCCGACCCCCGTTCCGTCGCCACCGGACAGGTAACGCTACTGCCCCAAGGTCTCGGCTGGGGAGGCTACGAACTGATCCTGGCCGATGAGCGCATCTGGACCGGCTACCGCAACACACTGATTTACTCGGTGGTCGGTACCGCGGTCAACCTGCTGGTGACGCTTCCGGCGGCGTTCGCGATGTCGCGCCCCGAATTCAAGCCGCGTCGGATCATCATGTTCCTCTTCGCCTTCACCATGTTCTTCGGTGGCGGCCTGATCCCGATGTTCCTTCTCGTCAAGCAGCTGGGGCTGCTGAACAACATGTGGGTGTTCATCCTTCCGGGAGCATTCTCAGTGTTCAACATGATCATCGCGAGGTCGTACTTTGAGAGTTCCCTTCCGGAGGAACTTCACGACGCCGCGCAGATCGACGGACTCACGTACTTCGGCTACTTCGCCAAAATCGTCCTTCCCCTCTCCACCGCAATCATTGCCGTCATCGGCCTGTACTACTTTGTCGGCCATTGGAACGACTTCTTCACCGGCCTGATCTACATCCGAAATCAGGATCTTCAGCCGTTGCAGAACGTCCTTCAGCAGATTCTTGTCGCAAATCAGTCTCAGCAGGGTGCGGGCGGCTCTGTGGGGCAATCCTCGGGCCAGGCGCAAGAGTTCGCCGACCAGATCAAATTCGGTGTCATCATCGTGTCCAGCCTGCCGCTGCTGGTTCTGTACCCGCTCCTGCAGAAGTACTTCAACAAGGGCGTCATGGTCGGCGCGGTGAAGGGCTGATCGGGGCTTGCCATGAAGAACCTTGCGGCGGGGTACGAATTGATCGCCCGCATCATCATGATGGTGTTCGTGCTGAACGTGGCACTGATCGTGCACACGCTGCTCGGCTTCGGCGTCACAGGCTTCTTTCCAGCGATCGCGGCCTGTTATGCGAGTTGCCGGACTTGGGCCCTCTCAGAGGACCGCCGCTGGACCGTGAAGCAAACCTGGATGACTTTTCACCGGGCCTGGAAGAAGGAGTGGCGGCCGGCCAACGTGTTTGGTTGGCCCCAGTTCCTGGTATGGGCCTTGCTCATTTGGGACTACTACCTTGTCAACTGGAACAACATGGGACCGGCAGGAGCAGCGGCTTCCGGTGTGGTGCTGCTCGTGAACGTCTTCTATGCGTTGTTCGTCCTTGTGTCCTGGGCGGTGGCCTCAAATTACGATGAGAGGCCCTGGTGGATTGCCAGGGTTTCACTCCACATGGTGATTGCCCGGCCTTTGTGCAGCGTGATGCTGATCCTTGTTCTGTGCGTTACGGCCTGGGTGTGGATGACCTGGCCGGGCGTTCTGATCGTGTTCGGGCTGGCACTGCCGATCCTCCTGGTGGTCATGACTGTCTATTCGTTCGGGCGTCTTCACGGAATGGACACCAAAGAGCGCCTCGCGCCGGGCCAGCGCGAGGAGAACATCCAGCAGCAACCGTGAGAATTTGGAGGGCTGAATTCTGGGACTGTTGACAGCGTCATCAACACAGTTGATGCGTCGGGTGAATATGAACGCCATACTAAATATTCTGCGGAACGCCGAGGCCATGACCGGAAGCAATCTGATGGCCGCCACGGGTCTTTCCAGAGCCACAGTCATTTCGGTCTGCGATGAGCTCGTTGGGCGAGGCTGGCTGCGGGAGCTGGACAGCCAACGCGTATCGGGCGGCTACTCGAAGGGCCGGCCCGCCAGGCGCTTCGCTTTTGACGAGCGAGCAACGTATCTCCTGGGCATTGATGCCGGCGCTGCCAAGATCACGGTGATTGTGGCTAATGCCGTGGGGGAGAGCCTGGCCAGCACCACCGTGGAGGTCCACGGGGCGGTAACTTCAGCGGAACAGCGGGCTGGTGTTCTCCGGTCTGCAATCGCTGACACCGTAACTTGCGCAGATATCGCACTTGCTGACGTTCTCATAGCCTCTGTCGGAGTCGCAGCTCCCGTAAGCCGTGACGGCGATGTCCTGAGGACCCAAGACTTTTGGGAGTCCTTCGACGTCCGGCAATCACTCGCGGAAATGTTCGGCTGGAATGTCCTGGTCGAAAACGACGCCAATCTGGCCGCCCTCGCCGAATGCTGGCGCGGAGCTGCTGCGGGAGTCAAGGACCTTGTTCTCCTGCTCGCAGGGGAGCGTCTTGGCGCGGGCGTGATGGAGTCGGCACGCCTGCTGCACGGTCACTGCGGTGGATTCGGAGAGCTGGGATACCTTTCGCATCTGGAAGGGGTAAACGGCACGATCGGCATAGACCCGGAGATGACCTCGTTGGCCCGTGAGTCCATTACGGCAGGTTGCCGCCCCACGCTATTGAAAGAACTCTGCGGCGGCCGGCCCGAGGTCCTCACTTCGGCAAATGTAATCTCGGCCGCGGAGGCCGGCGACCCGACCTCTTTGACGATCCTGGACCAGGTGGCCAGACGCATGGCACGGGTCATCGGCTCGCTCAGTACCATGGTCAACCCGGAGCTTGTGGTAATCGCAGGCGGAGTCGCACATGCAACAAATGCGTTGCTGGCAACGATTGGAGACGAGCTGTCCGCCTACACCTCGACACTTCCTCCGCGACTGGCAATCTCATCCCTGGGGGAGGAAATCGTCGCGATCGGAGCAGTCAAGCGTGCCCTGGACTATCTAGAGGACCACGCTATCGACCTCAGCCTGCGCACTGAAACCATCTAGCGGTGCATCGGCCGAGACCCGGGCCCCTGCAGGTTCGCCCGCCCCGAGGGGAAATCCGTCGTGTGAGCGCCCTGACTTACCTCAAGGGACCGAAGCGTGTTCGCTAGGCGAACCGTCTCCGGTCAGATTGCCGGAGTCGCATCTGTGCGGGCTTGCAAGAGCAATTCCTCCACGACGGCACCTTTCCGCGCGACGTATTGCTGACGGTCGGTGGCGAGCAAGAATGACAGCTCCCGCTTGACGGCCGCGTATCGGTCGGCTTGTTTGGGATGGGACCTCAGATAATCGCGGAAGTCGACGTGGTCTCTGTGCGGTTTGGAATTGGCGACAACCAGATACAGATGGTGGTAAGTGAACCCTGGCAGTACGTCGAACGCTTGCCTTCCTTCAGTGCCGAGATCGCCTTGGTATGTGTAGCCTGCTGCTTCGAGGGCAAGAATGACGTCGTCAACGAGGGCGGCTTTGGATACGACTACGTCGATATCGATAATTGGCTTGGCATCCAGTCCGGGAACGCTGGTGCTGCCGACATGTTCAATGCTGTGAGGGAAACCTGCGAGAAACGGCCGCAGATTCTCTGCGATCTTGTGGAAGTCGTCGGGCCAAGAATCTCGATAGGCGACGACATCCGTAGGGGAATTCATGCACCCACTTTACTCACCGCCTTCAAGAGACTTGCGGTCCCTTTGTCAGCTGTGCTCGTGGCCCAAGTGGCGTTGGCGGTTTTCTGTCGTTAGCGGTTTCCCTTGGAGCTGTGAGCGACGTTGTATTGCTTTGAGGCGGTATGGAGTCCTCGCCCGAACCTGACGGCATTCGGAATCGGAGTTTTGGCTTATGTGGAAAACCGGGGACTGCAACGAAACCAAGCTTTACCCCTGGGTTCCCTGACCGGGCTAGGGGAATTACGGTAGGGAAAGTGACTTTCCGAATGCTCTCTGCAGATGACCGGCCGCTACTGCGTCAGGCCACCCTTGCAAACATGAATTGGAACACGTCCCGTTTCACCTATGAAGATGTCGACAATTCAGACGAACTCTCCCACTACTTCCGACATTTCCCTGGTGATCGTGACTTTGGGATCCTGGACCAGGCGACCGGCCGTGTCCGGTCGGTCGCCTGGCTCGTCTTCCTCCCGGAAAGCGATCCCGGGTACGGATTCGTGAATGCCGACACACCGGAGTTGAGCATCACGGCGTTCGATGGATTTCGAGGACAAGGCATTGGCAGCGCAGTTTTGGGCGAACTCATCGATATTGCCAAGTCACGTGGAGTGAATGCCATCAGCCTCAGCGTCGAAGACGGCAACCCCGCCCGACGCCTCTACGAACGTCGAGGCTTTCAGGTTGTCGGACGGAACGGTGGGTCCGACACCATGCTACTTAGCCTCACCTAGTTCACCGGCCGCCGAGTTCTACCCAGGCGCATCATCGGTCGTTGAGCGTTCGTTCGCCGATCCCTCACCGGACAGATGTCCTAATCCGTATGAGCCAATCTCTTATCAGCGCGGCAGTAAGGTCCGGGCGTCCGAGATGGGCGTTATGGCCGGCGGCGTCGAGCACCACGTAGGTGGCCCGGCGGGCGGCTTCTCCCTTCGACTGCGTCCCTTCCCAGTTGAAGTCCACAGGTCGTACTCTGGTCCGTAGGCCGGGCCCGGTGCGATAACGTCCTAAATGCGTTAAATGCACTCTGACCTGCTGAAACGCATCCTTCGCCGCCAAGTAAAGTTCAATGTCACAAACGTATGTAGTCGGGATACTTCGCCCGCTCTCTCAACGCCTACGGACGCGCAGGCGAGTTGTGCAGCCGTTGCGAGGCAGCAGGCTTGCAGAGCATCATCAAACGTGAGCAATTCATGAACCGCTCGTCCTACACGTGTCCGGTTTGCCAGCCACGGCCGCGAAATGGGCGTTGGTAGGGCCAAAACTGTTCCGGAATCCGGATCGCAATGGCAGACTGTCCCCATGAAAAGCTTGGCGGTTCGGATCGCCATCGCACTGGTTTTCAACGCCATCACGTTGTGGGTGGCGTCAGTTCTTCCCGGGGTCCGTTTGGGAGCCGGGTTTCTTTGGGCCGTCGTGGTGTTCACGGCGGCCACGCTTTTAGTCAAGCCCTTGATCCTGGCCATGTTCCACCGCCGCCACGCGCAGTGGGCAGACGGGCGTAAGCGGGTCCTCAGCAAGGCAGTGACGATGGCTGCGGGACTCCTGGCCACCCTGGCAATTCTTGTGGTAACAAGCATCTTTTCGAACGGTTTCACCATCAACGGCATCTTGGGCTGGATCGCCGCGACCGTGGTGATTTGGCTGGCATCGTTCATTTACGATTTCGTCGACGACGGGCTTGAGGCGAAGGCCAACGAGCTCCTCGGCGGCGCGGCAAGTACGGGCAAGCCATGATGGCGCGGCGCTTGGTGATCGCGGGCATCTGCCTCGCCGTCCTCATCGCCGCGGTAGCCCTCGTGCTAGACCAGATGGCTTCGAAACCCGGACCGGCAACGGCCCAGAGCTCCGTATCGTCGGGTCCTGGCGGGGATCCGTCGAACGGCAACGCTTCCGGCAGCGCCAGTGCGCCTCCCTCCGGCAGTCCGACGTCGGGCGGTCCGACGTCAGGCAGTTCGGCAAGCAGTCCAGCGGACGGTTCAGGCGACGGTGGAACAACAGCAAAGCCGCTGGAGGTCCTGCCTCCTGTGACAGCCACACCCACCGGGCTCCCGGTGCCGTCTGCACCGGCCCCACTCATCACTGGTCCATTGCCGAAATCCGCCACAGCGAAGGGCTCACTGGTAGAGGGCTGGCCCAGCAGCGTTGTGACCATGCCGGCCGGGACTACCGTGGGCTCCACCAGTATTTCCACTTCGGGCAACGTCCTGCAGCTGACGGCGGACGGAGTCGTGGGCACGTCTCAGGAGGAGGTTCTGGGAGCCTTCCGCCAGTCGTTGGTCGGGCAAGGCTTCTGGTCCGAGGATGCGCCCGCACCGGACGGAGCTGTGGCCGCGAGGTTCGTGCGCGGTACGGACACGGTGACGGTGTCAGTTTCGGTGACTGGAACCGGCGTTTCACGCTTCCAGCTTTTGGGCAGCCTGCACACGACGGCGGACTAGGGGCACCTATGTACATCTCACTTTCGGATCGCAGCGGTGGCAAACGGGAAAAACCCAGGGGAGCCACAACGGCACTATCCAGCGAGGTGCCGTTTCGTTTGTCTCCGGTCATCCTGTGGCTAGGCCTTGTCAGCATGGTGACGGATGTGTCCTCAGAGTCTGTGACGGCAATCCTCCCGCTGTATGTGACAGGATTCCTGGGCCTTTCGACCATCGCCTTCGGATTCATCGACGGCATCAACCAGGGCGCGAGCGCACTTGTCAGGATCGCCGCGGGCTGGGCTGCGGACCGCAGCGGACACCCAAAACGCATCGCATTGGCTGGTTACGGGTTGTCCATGCTCGCCAGGATAGGATTCCTTTTCGCAGGAGGGTTCTGGGCGGTAGCCGCGATTGTGACCGGGGACAGGATCGGCAAAGGCATTCGCACGGCGCCACGCGACGCGCTGATCACTGTTTCAGCGCAACCGGAACACCTGGCCCGTTCCTTTGGCGTACACAGGATGCTGGACAACATCGGGGCGGCTGCGGGGCCGATGATTGCCTTCCTAGTGCTGCTCATGATCCCCAATGGCTTCAGCACCGTTTTTGTGGTGTCCCTGGCCTTTGCGGTTATCGGCGTTGCAGTTCTGGGGCTGGTGGTGCCGGACCTGCGGGCGGATGGGCTCAAGGGGATCGAAGGCGCAGGGCAAACAGCCGTCCTCCCGAAGCAGCGACGCCGGCTCTTCGCGTTCTCGTGGAGCCACCTGCGGGAGCCAGGCCTGGGAAGGTTACTGATCTCTGCGGGTCTCCTTGGCTTGCTGACCATTGGTGACGGTTTCATCTACCTCGTGTTGCAGGACCGGGACTCCTTCGCCGTGCAGTGGTTTCCGTTGCTTTTCGTCGGCACCAACATCGTGTTCCTTGCGTTTGCGATTCCGCTGGGGCGGCTGGCTGACAGGGTGGGCAGGGTGCCGGTCTTCGTGGGCGGCCACATCGCGCTGCTTGCCTGCTACTTGCTGGCGGCGGCCCCGTTCGGTGGCTTATGGAGCACCCTGGGTTGCCTGATCCTTCTTGGCGGGTTCTACGCAGCCACTGACGGTGTGCTGGCGGCACTGGCCAGCCAGTTGACTCCACCAGGGAAGCTTGCCACAGGTATCGCCTCTGCACAGACTGTGGTTGCGTTGAGCCGGATGACGGCCGCGGCCGGCTTTGGCGTTCTCTGGTACGCAGTAGGAGCCTCCACAGCCATGGTTGCAGCCGGAGCGTTGTTGGCATGCGCCGTGGTTGCGGTCGTCTTCATTCTGCCTGGGGCCAAGCCAAAGCCGGTCAACGCATGATGAGCACCCTCACGGGAGGGAAACTGCGTTGGGGCATTCTCCTGGCAGTCACATTGCTGGTGCTTGCGGCAGCGGGCATTTATGCGGTTGGCGCCTATCAGCGTTTCGAGGAGAGCCGTACGGCTGCGCCCTCTGTGGGTGTTACTGCGGGCCAGCCACTGCCTGGTGTCCCCTTCGTCCTGTTCCGGAACACGGCAGGCGGACAGGGGTACGGTAATGCGGCCACGGTGCCGCTCTCGAACCCTGGCGGCACGCGTGCTGTCAGCGAACAGGCCTGTGACAGGGTCTACGGAACTGCCGTTACAGTGGTTTGCCTCAGGACGAACCGGGGGATCGTGACTGCCTTCGAAGCGGCCGTCCTTAATAGAGACTGGCAGCAGCAGCGGGCATGGCCCCTGCCGGGAATACCGAGCCGGACACGAACCAGTCCAGACGGATCCATGATTGCAACAACTGTGTTCGTTACCGGCCACTCGTATGCCACCGCAGGGTTCTCCACCGCGACTGAAATCAACTTCACGGCGGCTCGTTCAGGTGGTTCGGGGAATCTGGAGGACTTCGCCCTGATAGTCAACGGCGAGCGCTTGCAGGCCACGGACAGAAACATCTGGGGGGTCACCTTTGCGCCTGGGCAAAGCGACGTCTTCTACGCGACTGCGGCTTCCGCCGGGCGTATCTGGCTTGTTCGTGGCAGTTTGTCGGCCAAGACCCTGACTGCGGTCCACGATAACGTCGAGTGCCCTTCCATCTCTCCTGACGGCACGCGAATCGCCTACAAGAAGAACGACGGCGGGACGTTGACTGCGCATTGGAATGTCGCTGTCCTTGACCTCGCTACCGGACAGGAAACCGTCCTGCCCGAGAAACGAAGCGTGGATGACCAGATTGAATGGTTGGACAATCAAAACGTCCTTTACGGATTGGCCGACGAAGATACCCCAGGTGACAGCAATATCTGGAAGCTGGCAACGGATACCGCGTCACAGCCAAGCCTGTTTATCCCCCATGCGTGGTCGCCGAGCGTAGTCCGCTGAAGACATGGTGCGTTGAAGACTTGGTCCGGTGAATAAGCCTGGCCGGTGAGTACGCGTTGCGTTGAAGCTTGTTTGCTGACGTTAAATGCCGACGTCCGGCCCTGGAGTTCAGGGGGCCGGACGCCAGCAGTTCGGAGGCGGACCTAGCCGCCGGATTGGATGGAGTAGACCACGTCTACAAAGTAGTTCGTGGCATTCCAGGAATTGTTTGGCATTGTCCCAGAGGCACCGTACCGATACACGCCATTATCGGGACCGGAAGCCGTGAAGACGCCACTGGTCCACGTTTGGTTGAAGAAGCCGGTGGTGTAGGAGTACCTGCCATTGGGTGCCCGGTAGGAGACTACATACCTCTGACCTGTAGCCAGTGCCACTGGTGTGGACAGTGTGGCTGTTTGCCATCCGGTTGCTGTCTCGTTGACGAAGGTCACTTGTGCCAGGCGGGTGCCGGCCGCGTTCCACAGCGACCCAACATGGGTACCGGTGTTCCCGGTGCCTTTATAGAAACGAATGCCTGTCACGTTGCCTGCCTGGGAGACGCTGAATGCGGTCCCCAGTTCCACCGCTTTCGTTTCCGAAGCGGAGGCCACTTGCGGTAGGAGCGACCCAAAGATGGTGGACTGTTGCACGGTGGGGCTGGCTGTAGTGAACTGCCAGCTGGTTGGCGGCAGGGTTTGCCCCTGTTGCGAAACCACGTTCGTCACGCTGACGGATACTGACGCGCTGCTGGGCAGGGCCGTTGTCGGGGTAAACGTCACGGTCTTGCTGTCTGCTGACAACGCGGTGGTTCCCGCTACAGACGCGCCATTGGCAGTCAACGTCATCGATGCCCCGGATCGAATAGCAGCGGAGAGCGTTATCGAGGGTTTGACGTCGGCAGGGATGCCCGTAGCGCCCGGTGCCGGCACCTGGGCCGTGACCGTCAGTGGAGGTTCCGGCACCGTGAGCACCAGGTCCACCAGATAACTTGCCGTGGAGGGCACGTTCGGGAAATCGCTGCTGTAAGAGTACGCGCCTGCGTCTGACGCGGTTCGCAGGGGTCCGCTGGTGAGACCCTCACCGAAGCCGTTGGCGGTGTAGGAGTACTTGCCGGTCGGAGACTTGTACGCAACAACGTATTCAGTGTCAGCGGCAATATTAACTGGTTGGCTGAAGGTTGCTGTCTGCCAACCCATACTGGACTCGTTGGTAAACGTGACCGATGCAAGGAGCTGCCCGGCACCAGAGTACAGCGAACCCGTATGCGTTCCGGTGTTTCCAGCGGACTTGTAGAAGCGGATGCCCGTCACCTGGCCTGCAGTGTCGCTGGAGAAGCGGACGCCCAGCGTCAGCGGTGTACCATCATCAACCTCGGCAGTCGCCGGTGTGACGCTGTCCTGGTACAGGGTGCAGGGGCACGAGCCCGGAACACGAGGGGCTGGAACCGTGGTGAAGGTCCAAGTGCCACCAGTCAACTGCTGCCCGGAGGCAGACGATGTTGCAGCCAGAGTGGCCGTGAATGACGTACCCGCGGCGAGAGGCGAGGCGGGGGTGAACGTCACCTGGCGCGTTGTTTGGTCATAGCTCGTTGTTCCGGCTACGGCGGCGCCACTGGCTGCTTTCACTCCAAGCGTGACGCTTGACGGTGTGGCTGCTTCGGACAGTACGGCGCTGACCTTGGTGTCCAGCGGGACACTGGATGCGCCGGGCAAAGGCGACTGTGCGCTTGCCGTGAAGGCGGGCGGTGGAATCATGGCGACCACGTCAACCAGATAGCTGGCGGTTGAACTGGAAGCGGGGAAGCCTCCGCTGTACGTGTAAGCACCAGCATCCGAGTCTGTCCGCAAGGGCCCAACACTCATGCCCGAACCGAAGCCATTTGTGGTGGCCGAGTATGTGCCGGTCAGCGATGTGTAGGAGACGATGTATTGCGTGTTGGCAGCGATCTGGACAGGCTGGCCGAAGATCGCTGTTTGCCATCCGGAAGCACTCTCATTGGCGAAGGTTACTGTCGCCAATTGTTGTCCGGCCGCGGTGTACAGGGCCCCATTGTGGGTGCCCGTGTTGCCGGCCGACTTATAGAACCTGACGCCGGTGACCTCGCCGGCCCTGACGCTGTAGAAACGCACGCCAAGCGTTAGTGGAACTCCGTCCCGGATCTCGGCGATTCCAGGGGTAACGCTGTCATCGAAGAGACTGCACGGGCAATCCCCGGCGACCGGCAGGGTTGCCGCCGTCGTGAAGGACCAGGTTCCGCCCGCAGTTACCGATCCGCCGATCGAATCGGTGCCGGCGAGGGTCGCCGTGTACGTCGTGCTGAAAGCCAAGGCAGATGATGGCGTGAACGTCGCCCGACGCGTAGCGGAGTCGTACGCGGTGGTGCCCGCCACGGTCCCGGAGGGGGACTTCAACGTCAGCTGGACGCTGGATGCAGTGACTGGTTTGGAGAACACGGCACTGACCTTGGTATTGACGGAAACGCTGGAAGAGGACGGGTAAGGATTTTGTCCGGAAACCGTCATCGGCGTGGTGTCAACCGTGCTGAAAAGAGCGTCAACGAAGTAGTGGCCGCCGTTGTGGCTGGCGATCGGGAATCCCGATCCGCTGTAGACGCCCGCAGGCTGGGCACCGAAGCCGCCGGCAACTGTTAACGGTGCTTCCGTTGAACCGCTGTAGGCCCACTGGTATTCCTTGCTGGCATAGTGGCCGTTCGGATCCCAGTAAGAAACTGTGTACGTTTGGCCTGCTGCCACAGGGACGGCTTGGCTGAAGAGGACTTGCTGCCAGCCGGAGGTTGTTTCGTTGGTGAAAGTGGCCGTGGCCAGGCGCTCGCCGGAGCTGCTCCAGAGTGAACCGATGTGCGTTCCTGTATTGGCCTGGCTCTTGAAGAACCTCACACCCGTGACGAAACCATCTACGGTTGGTGAGAACCGCAGTCCGAGTTCATAGGCCCCGGCGTCGCCGGCGTCCTGGATGGCGGGGACAGTCTGGCCAAAGACGCTGTAGGGGCCGGTGATTGTGAGGTTCCGGGTGGACGTGGCACCAATGTTGGCGCTGTCATCGATGGCCCGTACCTGGACAGTGGCCGATGAGAGGCCTTTCTGGATGTAGTTGTAGGTCCAGTTTTGCTTCCCTTGTGCCGGGTGCCACGTCGCGCCACCGTCGGTTGACACCTCGACGCCGGCCACAACGCCGCCGCCGGTGTCTGAAGCAGTACCGGATACGGTGACGCTTGTTCCGTGGGCGATGGTGGCAGCGTTGGCTGGTGCGGCAATGGTGACGGTTGGCCCGGTCAGATCCGTGCTGGCCGTTGCGGCGGCTATGCCGGCTGCCCGTGTAGCGGGTTGAGCACCCATGTCTGCGAGCAGGTTGACTTGGGCCTGCCGCATCCGGGGATCGGCCGCTGCGCCGCCGCCATCATGTTCCTGGTCCAGGCCCCAGGTCCACTGGACGCTGCCGGCAGAGAACACCAAGGCACCACTGGGGGCACGGTACAGAGTCAGGTGGTGTGTTGTGCGGCCCGGTTTGACCGTGTTGCCGAAATCCTGCAGGTACTGATCAACGTCCCCAACTGTGGTGGACAGCTGGATCAGCCCTGCCGGCCTGAAACCATTGTCCAGGTCCTCGTTGGACTCATATCCGATGGTGTGGGGGGCCAAAGCAGCCGAGGAACCTGCAGGCAGCGAAGTCAGGGAAGTATTTCGCCACAGCCTCGTCTTCCCTTCCTCTGCGGATACGGTTACGGGGAGATCGGTGTAGTTGGACATATAGAGAGTCCCGGAAAGCCCGTTTTCCGGTAAGCCTGCGCCAGCACTTTGCGAAGCAAACCGTGGGTCCCGCCACGTACCAGTCCATTGGGTGCTTGGGTCGCTCTTGGTGTTGGCCCACGTCTCCTTGTAGCAGGTCAAAGTGCGGCCAGCGCCCCCGTCAACCGTCGAGGCCTCGAAACGCGTGCGCCAGTACATCTCATTGCCGGAGAGGAACTGCAGGTTTACCCCCGCGTCCCTGGCCGCGGTGACGGCGGCGCGTTGGGGGCCGGACCAGTATTCATCGTGGCCCACTGACAGGAAGACCTTGTGGTTAAGCAACTGGGCGCCGCTGCGGTCGGTATCCAGACCACTTATGTAGCTGACGTCGTACCCGTTCTGCTCCAGGAAGCGGACCATCGGATACTCATTGGCGAAGTAGAAGTCCCGCCCGCCGATCCCGCCACGGGTATCCATGGGACGGTTGTAACTGAGTTTGTAGGCCCGGCCGTTGGCCGCGCCCTGGTAGAAGTTGGAACCGCCATAACCGTTGTACGCCTGCCACGTGGTATCGGAGGTCTGGAAGACGACGTCGGAATGGTTGCCATCGTTTCGCACAATGAACGTGATGTGGCTCTGGTCTCCGTTGTCAGGCCGTGTGAGAAGAGCTATGTAAATGCCCGAGACGGCTGTCGACGGAACCTGCCAGGTAGCTGAAACGGCCCAGTTGCCGCAGTCATAGAGTTCGGTGGTCAGATCGCTGATGCATTGGGGTTGGTTCTGTCGCAGTACCGAGGGTGTCACATCGGCAATCTTCCGGGCGCCGTTCCCGCCGTACCAGCCTGTGCGGTAGATGGCGATCGTGTAGTTGGCGGCGTTCGTATCGATCTTAAACTTGATCGGCTGCCCGGCGTTGACACTGATCTCCGTGGAAAATCCCTGTATCCCGGCATCCCCGGCGCCGGCTATGTCCCACTCTGAAGGTGGACTTCCGGCTTTGGAGTTTTCACACACCACGGGGTTCATACCGGGGTCGCAAGGTCCCGCTGCGACGGCCGCCGGGGCAGTAAGAGGCAGCAAAGCTGCAACCATGGCAATCACCAAAGGCAAGAGGAAGCCTTTGAGGACTTGCTGTGGTCGGGTAGCTGAAGGACCGGTCATCAGAACTCCTGGAGTGGTACGCCAATTGCGAATATGGGTCCGCGTTTAGCGCACGGTCCCTGCTTGCCGCTCCCCAGCCAGGGTCAAACCAAGATCTTCAGTTATGGAATATGGGTCCTGCACTTGGATGATCGTTTCCGAATATCTGGACCGTATCCAGCCTTTACCCGAGGGACCTTCAGGTCAAAGCCGGATCACCGGAGCGAATCCGCCAAGTAACCCTTGGCAGGAGTGTAGGGGCGCGGCATCCTTGCCGCAAGGCTTTCCCGTTACAGATCCATGGATTTCGGCCAAACGGCAGTAGATTTAGGGAGATACAGCCGCCCCCCAAGGGCTGACAACAGGCCACCCAGGAGAACCGAACCGCCTTGCATTTGAAAAGTCTGACTGTCCGCGGATTCAAGTCGTTTGCGTCGGCCACGACGTTCGACTTCGAGCCCGGCGTCACCGCCGTCGTCGGTCCGAACGGCTCGGGTAAGTCCAACGTCGTGGATGCCTTGGCATGGGTGATGGGGGAGCAAGGTGCCAAGACGCTGCGCGGTGGAAAGATGGAAGATGTCATCTTTGCCGGCACGTCCGGCAGGCCTCCTTTGGGGCGGGCGCACGTTTCCCTGACCATCGACAACGCGGACAACGCGCTTCCCATTGAGTACAGCGAAGTCACCATTTCCCGGACATTGTTCCGGACAGGTGGCTCCGAATACGCCATCAACGGTGCGCCGTGCCGGCTCCTGGACATCCAGGAGCTTTTGTCCGATTCAGGACTGGGACGCGAGATGCACGTGATAGTGGGCCAAGGCCAACTGGACCGCGTGCTACACGCGACGCCCGAAGACCGCCGCGGTTTCATCGAGGAAGCAGCCGGGATCCTCAAGCACCGCCGCCGCAAGGAAAAAACCGTCCGCAAGCTCGAAGCCATGCAGGCCAACCTTGCCCGGCTTGGCGACCTCACCGCAGAGATCCGCCGCCAACTAACACCCCTGGGCAAGCAGGCAGAAATCGCCCGACGTGCACAAACAGTCCAGTTCGATGTCAGGGATGCCCGCGCACGCCTCCTCGCCGACGACCTCGTTGCACTGACATCGAGCCTGGAACAGGACGTCGCAGACGAAGCCGCCCTCAAGGAACGCCGCCAGGTGGTCGAGTCAGAACTGGGCCACGGCCGGCGACGCCAGGCCGCATTGGAACAGCAAGCAGCGGAAGCAACCCCCCGGCTCAACGCAGCACGGGACAACTGGTACCAGCTGTCTGCAGGCCGTGAGCGGCTCCGCTCGCTGGGCTCCCTCGCAGCCGAGCGTCGCCGGCTGTTGGGCTCCTCAGAAGCTGTGCCGGACTCGGGCCGGGACCCCGAACAACTGGAACGCCAGGCGGCGAAGGCCCGCGGCGAACAGGCCGCCTTGGAACATGACATCCTCGCCAAGCAGGCCGCCCTCCTGGAAGCAACAGTGGCTAAGGATTCTGCGGAGGCGCTCGCAGCCGCCGAGGACAAACGGCTGACGGCCATGCTAAGGGCAGCGGCAGACCGTCGTGAAGGACTCGCCAGGCTCGCGGGCCAGGTCGCGGCGGCACGCTCCAGGGCAGAAGCGGCGGAGGCCGAGCGTGGCCGCCTCCGCGAATCACTGGCCGCGGGCAACGAGCGACGCCGCCACGCCCAGAGCGAATTCGCAGCACTCGAATCGCAGGTTGCAGGGGTTGAAGATGGCGAAGAGAGTCTTGACGCCGAGTACGAGAATGCCACCGAGGCCCTGGACGCCGTGCTGGCGGAGATCGAAGAGCTGAAATCCGCAGAAAGGGAAGCACTTCGCCAGCGGGATGCCCTGACCGCCCGCCGCGATGCACTTCTTTTGGGGCTGAATCGCAAGGACGGCTCGGAGCATCTGCTTTCCGGCGATGTCCAGGGCATTCTGGGGCCCCTTGCAGGGATGCTGGCTATTGAGCCCGGTTATGAGGCCGCGATAGCAGCGGCACTGGGCTCTGCATCGGACGCCCTCGTGGTCGGGGACTCCACTGTCGCCGTCGCCGCGATCCAACAGTTGAAAGAGGACGACGCCGGCAGGGCCGCGTTGCTCTTGGCCGACGTCGACCATGGGGCTGGTCAATCGGCGTCCCCCTTGGAGCTGCCGGCTGGCAGCAGGTGGGCGGTGGACGTCCTCAAGGTTACGGAACCAGCTGCCCAGGGTGCCTTGGCCCTGCTGGCTGGGATCGCCGTCGTCGATGATACGGCAGGTGCGGCAGCGCTGATTGGTGGACACCCGGAAATCAAGGTGGTCACCCGTGCAGGCGACATCTTCACTGCACTGACGGTCCAGGGCGGTTCAGCCACGGCGCCCTCCCTGCTGGAGATCCAGGCAGCAGTGGACGACGCCGTGGCCGGGCTCCACGAAGTTACGGCACGCTTGGAGCGGGGACGGTTTGCCCTGGCTGGCGCTGAAGCTCGTCGCGCCGAAGCCCAGGACCGGGCTGATGCGGCATTGGAAAGGCTGCATGAATCCGATGCCCGCCTTGCTGCCGTGGCAGAGCGCCTGGGGCACTTGAACTCACTTCTTCGCAGTGCGGTGGGTGAAAGCGAACGCCTGGAGGCTTCACTGGCGCGTGCGGAAGCGAATATCGCAGAAGCCCGGTTGGACCTTGAAGTTGCGGCTGAGCGGCTCGCCGCCGCCCAGGAAGCTCCGGATGAGGAACCATCCACGGACCAGCGGGATGAACTCTCGGCGCAGGCGCGGTTGGCCCGTTCCAACGAAATGGACGCTCGGTTGGCCCTTCGCACCGCCGAAGAACAAGTGGGAGCCATCGCTGGCCGGGCTGCCTCCCTGGAACGTGCAGCAGCCACAGAGCGGCGGGCCCGTGAAGAGGCCGCCCGCCGGGCGCAGAGGCGGCGCGCCCAAGCCCAACGTGCTGGTGCAGTGGTGTCGGCAGTTGAGCAGGTGCTTCGATTCATCGATATCTCAGTGGATCTCGCCGGCCATGAACGCGACCTTGCCGAGCAAGCGTGTGAGCAACTGGAGAAGGAACTGTCCGGCGTGCGTTCCGGAAACGATGACCTCGCAAAGGAACTCGCCGAACTTACCGACTCCGTGCACAAGGACGAGATGGCCAGGACCCAACAGCGTCTTCGAATCGAGGCGTTGGAGGCCCGTTCTATCGAGGAACTCGGACTATCGGCCGAACAACTCGTTGCAGATTACGGCCCGGATCAACTTGTCCCTCAGCCAGCCGGCGCAACCACTGACAAGTGGGCGGAACTCCGTGCGCCTGTGGACGAAACGGGTGCACCGCTGGTGGAAGGAATTCCCTTTGACCGGGCGGAGCAGGAGAAACGGCTCAAAAAGGCTGAGCGGGAACTGGCGGCACTGGGAAAGGTCAACCCTCTGGCCCTGGAAGAGTTTGCCGCCCTTGAGGAGCGTCACCAGTTCCTCAGTTCGCAGCTGGAGGACCTCAAGTCCAGCCGGAAGGACTTGCTGGACATCATCAAGGAAGTGGATAACCGCGTCCAGCAGGTCTTCACCGAAGCCTTTGCCGATACTTCGGCCCAGTTTGACCGCGTCTTCGCGCGGCTCTTCCCAGGAGGCGAGGGCAGGCTGGTCCTGACGGATCCAAACGACATGTTGACCACTGGCATCGAGGTCGAAGCCCGGCCGGCAGGTAAGAAGATCAAGAGATTGTCCCTGCTCTCCGGTGGCGAACGTTCACTCACCGCTGTGGCACTGCTGGTGGCGATCTTCAAAGCCAGACCGTCGCCGTTTTACGTCATGGACGAAGTGGAAGCGGCCTTGGACGACACCAACCTGGGCCGGCTCATCACGATCTTCGAAGAGCTCCGGGAGTCCAGCCAGTTGATCGTCATCACGCACCAGAAGCGCACCATGGAAGTGGCCGATGCCCTCTACGGCGTCACGATGCGCGGCGACGGGGTGTCCACCGTCATCAGCCAACGGCTCGGTGCCGGGGCATAGCTTTATGAGAAGGTAGGGGAGTGAACGATTTCCTACCCATAATTCTTTCCATTGTCGCTGCGCTCGTCGTGGTCGGCGGGCTGGTGCCGGTACTGATGAAGGCCCGGAAGTCCGGCGCCAACTACCCTGGAACGCGGGATGCCAATGACCCCGCTCAGTCATCGGCCGCAGGCAGCGGAACCCTTGTGGAGGACCGACCGGATGCCGTAATCGCACCTCCTGCCCCAACTTTCGACGGAAGAGTCGAAGGTGCTGATGTTCCGGATGATGCCGCCGGGTTGGAGACCATCGCTGTAGAGACGCCGGCGCCTGTGGAAGGGCGCCTGACCCGCCTCCGCGCCCGTTTGGTGAAATCGAACAACATTCTGGGCAAGGGTCTGCTGGCTCTGCTGTCCGGGGACAAGATCGACGAGAACGTGTGGGACGAGGTTGAGGAGACGCTGCTCCTCGCCGATCTTGGCACCGAGCCCACCATGCAATTGGTCGATGCCCTCCGGGAACGCGTCAAGGTGCTGGGCACCCGCAGCCCCGAGCATGTCAAAGACATGCTCCGTGAAGAACTCATCAAGCTCGTGGATCCCACCATGGACCGTTCCCTCAACGTCGAGCGCAAAGCTGACCGACCCGCCGTCGTGCTTGTTGTTGGTGTCAACGGCGTGGGCAAGACCACAACCGTGGGCAAACTGGCGCGCGTGCTCGTGGCCGAGGACAAGGACGTGCTGCTCGGTGCTGCGGACACTTTCCGCGCAGCAGCTGCTGAGCAGTTGGCCACGTGGGGCCAACGTGTTGGCGTACCCACCGTCAAGTCCGACATCGACGGCGCCGACCCCGCCTCTGTTGCCTACGAAGCCGTCAAGGCCGGCATCGACCAGGAGGTCGACGTTGTGATGGTGGATACCGCTGGGCGTCTGCAGAACAAGACCGGCCTGATGGACGAGCTCGGCAAGGTCAAGCGTGTCATCGAAAAACTGGCTGAAGTGGACGAGGTCCTACTGGTCCTTGACGCCACCACGGGCCAGAACGGCCTGAATCAAGCACGCGTCTTTGCCGAGGTGGTCAACATCACAGGTATTGTGCTCACCAAGTTGGACGGCACGGCCAAGGGCGGCATTGTGGTCGCCATCCAGAAGTCGCTGGGTGTGCCCGTCAAGCTTATCGGTCTCGGCGAAGGTCCGGACGACCTCGCGCCGTTCGAGGCCGAGGGCTTCGTGGACGCCCTTCTTAACTAGCGCAATCGCCCAACTGACTGGCAATAGTGGTTGTCTTCAACGCTCTACCAACCACTATTGCCAGTCACTTTTGCTTTTAAGCGGTTCCCGCGCCAACAGCCAGCCAGCGGCGGTGAGCAGCAGCACGCCGCCCGTGACGGCAAACGCAAGCCCGTAGCCGAAGCGATCGGCGAGGATGCCGGCTACAACGGGCCCGATTATGGCGCCCGTGTCTGCGGCCATCTGGAAAACCGCCAGTACTTTTCCGCCGGAGCGGCCCCGGCCAATGACATCAGCGACGGCGGCCTGTTGCGCGGGGCCCAACAGACCGGAGCCGAAACCTGCCACAGCGGAAGCGGCGAAGAATGCCGGAAGGTCCGTCGTCCACCCGATGACACCGGTGGCGAGGCCAGTGATGACAAGGCCCGAAATCAGCAGGGGCTTCCTTCCCCAGGCGTCGGCGAGGCGTCCCGAGAACGTCAAAGCTGTGGCATTGCCTACGGCAAAGACGGCCAAGGCCCACGCCGCCGTCTCCGGCCGCGAGTGAAGTGCCGCGACGGCAAAGAGCGGGATGGTTGCCATGCGGACGCCAAAAGTCACCCAGCCATTGCCGAAGCTGGAAAACACTGCAGCCCGGTAGGCGGAATCCGTCACCGCCTCCTTCAGCGTCATGGGTGGGGCAGGGCTGCCATCCTGGGCTGAGGTGCCCTCGCCGCTGAGCATCGTGCGGACTACAAGCGCCGCAACGAGCAAGGCCGCCGCGTAGGCAAGGAACGGTACCCGAAGGCCAAAGCCTGCCAGCAGGCCACCAACAACCGGGCCGAGGACACTGCCAATCAGAAAAGCCGACGCGTACGCGCCCGACACCCGGCCTCTTCGTTCAGGTGGCGCCAAACGGATGAGCAGTCCCATGGCGGCGACTGTAAACATTACGGACCCCGCTCCGCCGAGGCCCCGGAAAATCAGCAGCTGCCAATAATTCTGGGCGAAGGCGCAGGCGGCAGTGGAAACGGCAACGATCAGTAGGCCGGATACATACACGTTCCGCTCGCCGAAGCGACCGATGAGGGAGCCCCCTGCCGGCGCAAAGACCAGGCGCATAAAAGCGAAGATGCTGACAATGACGGCGGCAGCGGTGGCACCGACGTCGAAGGTAGTGGCAAATTGCGGGAGCACCGGCGCTACAAGACCGAAGCCCAGCGCAATCAGGAAGGCTGCGGCCAACATCACCTTGATGTCGCGGGGCAGTGGTTCCTTCTCCGGCCTGATCCTCGGCTCTTCAACGGATCGGGGCTGTTCAGTCATGCGGTGCGGGTCCTTCAAATTCTGGCTGTTTTCGGGGAAGTGTGACGCATGAAACATATCCGTAACAACGGGGATATGCACCATTTACGTTGGGGAGGTTGTTGTAACGAGCCCGCAATGTAAAACCTGCGCAGGCGAAACACGGTGGCACAAAAATCTTAAGCAGGACGCAAAACGGCGTCAGACCGCGGTTGAACCGCAGATCTAGCAAGAGAGGAACGTGCACCATGGAACTTACCGCAGGTCACGTATGGGTCATGGTGGCGGCGGCACTCGTGCTGTTCATGACTCCCGGTTTGGCATTCTTCTACGGCGGCATGACCCGCGCCAAGGCAGCACTGAACATGATGATGATGAGCTTCATCTCCATCGGCATCGTGGGTGTTGTCTGGGTGCTGTGGGGCTCGTCGATGAGCTCCGGCGAAGGCTTCATGGAGATCGTGGGCAATCCGTTTGCCACCTTCGGCCTTGAAGGCATCAGCACTCCCGATGGTTTGATCAAGGTCGGCTATGCGGCCACCTTCGCCATCATTACGGTTGCCCTTATCAGCGGTGCCATCGCAGACCGCGCCAAGTTTGGCGCCTGGAGCCTCTTCGTTCCAGTGTGGGTCACCCTCGTCTACGCGCCGCTGGCGTACATGGTTTGGGGTGGCGGCTTGTTCGGCGCTGAAGGAGCCATCGGCAAGGCCCTCGGCCCGGCCATTGACTTCGCAGGCGGCACCGTCGTGCACATCAACGCAGGTGTTGCAGCACTCGTCCTCGTTCTGATCATTGGTAACCGCCGCGGCTTCGGCAAGGACCCGAACCACCGCCCGCACAACATTCCGTTCGTCATGCTCGGTGCAGCCATCCTCTGGTTCGGTTGGTTCGGCTTCAACGGCGGTGCAGCAGCCACTGCTGAACAGGCTGGCCTCATCTGGATCAACACGCTGGCGGCCCCCGCCGCCGCCATGATCGCCTGGCTCGTCACCGAACGCATCCGCGATGGGCACCCCACTTCATTGGGTGCAGCTTCCGGTGTAGTTGCAGGCCTGGTTGCCATTACTCCCGCTTGCGCCAATGTCAGCCCGGTGGGTGCCCTTGGACTCGGTGTTGTAGCCGGTGTCGCTTCAGCCCTGGCAGTCGGCTTGAAGTTCCGCTGGGGCTTCGATGACTCCCTGGATGTTGTCGGCGTCCACCTCGTGTCGGGCATCATCGGCACCGTGGCATTGGGCTTCATCGCCACCCCAAGCGAAGGCGTCACTGCCGGTGGTCTCTTCTACGGTGGCGGTATGACCCAGATGTGGGCCCAGCTCGCAGCTGCCGGAGTCGCAATTGCCTTCTCGGCAGTCATGACAGCCATAATCGCCATTGCCATTCACAAGACCATGGGCTTCAGGGTCTCCACGGAGCAGGAGAACGTGGGTGTTGACCTCAGCCTCCACGCCGAAACGGCCTACGAGTTCGGTGTCAATGGCCACGGTGGCAGCTTCCAGCCGCTGCACGAGGCCATGACCGGAAAGTCTGAGTCCGCAGCAGCCAAGACGCCCGCAGAAGGCAAGGAGAGTGTCCAGGCATGAAGCTCATCACAGCGATTGTCCGCCCGGAAAAGCTTGAAGCAGTCCGGGAAGGCCTGGAAGCGTACGGCGTCCAAGGCTTGACGGTCAGCGCAGCAAGCGGCTACGGCCGGCAACGTGGCTACACCGAGGTGTACCGCGGAGCCGAATACAACGTGGACCTGTTGCCAAAGATTCGCATTGAGGTTCTTGCCACGGACGAGCAAGCAGACGACATCCTGGATGTCCTGATCGCAAGCTCGAACACCGGCCGGGCCGGAGACGGCAAGGTCTGGACCGTGGATGTTTACGAAGCAGTTCGAGTAAGGACCGGGGAGCGCGGCGCTGCCGCTATCTAAGTCCTAATAAATAAAGCGGGCCGGATACCTCTCAGGTATCCGGCCCGCTTCATGTCTGGACGGTTTCCTAACGCCCTATGAGGGTCGCCCGGCCTAACCTACGACGGCGGTGGGCCAGTCCGCCGGCCCGGCGCCACCGGCGTCGTACTCCTCCAAGGGGACTGTATCCCGTTCCCAAGCCCGAAGGACGGGCTCAATGATCCGCCAGCAGTCCTCGGCTGTGTCGCCTCGGACGGAGAGCAAGGGATCGCCCGTGAGTACGCCTTCAAGTACTTCACCGTACGGAAGCATGTCTGTCGCGTACAGCTCTGCGACGAGGCTGGCCCGGTCCAAGGCGAAGATGTCGCCTGGACCGTTGACATCGACGTCGAGTTGGAGGGTGTCTGGCCCGAACCCAATCCGGAGTTGGTTGGGGGAGTCCACGCCGGAGAAGCCGGTGGGCAGGTGCGGTACTGGCCGGAAGGTGATCACGGCTTCCTTCCTCCGGCGCCCCAAGGCCTTGCCGGAGCGCAGGAGGAAGGGAACTCCCTCCCACCGCCAGTTATCAATGTCCACCCGGACTTCGGCGAGTGTCTCGGTGTTGCGTGAGGGGTCAACGCCTTCCTCGGCGGTGTAATCCGGCACTGTCCGTTCCCCGAGCGTTCCTGCCGTGTAGCGCGCCCGCCGCGTTGAATCGCGGTAAGGGGCTTTGATACTGCTGGCCCTCAAGACCGTAGCCACGGCGTCGCGGAGGTCACGTTCATTGATGCTGGCTGGCGCGTCGATGGCGATGAACGCCATGATGTGCAGCAAATGGCTCTGGATCATGTCACGCAACGCACCGGCGCCGTCGTAATAACGGGCCCGTCCTTCAAGGGCGAGGTCCTCGTCAAAGACGATTTCCACCTTTTCGATGTGGTCGCGGTTCCACACAGGCTCAAGGAATCGGTTGGCGAACCGCAAGCCGAGGATATTCAGGACAGTGGCCTTGCCCAGGAAGTGGTCCATTCGGTGGATGTGGTCCTCAGGCACGAGAGTGGCCAGCGTTTGGTTGAGTTCGCGTGCAGATTCGCTTCCGGAACCGAAGGGCTTTTCCATCACCAGGCGGGTGCCAGCGGGCATTTGCTCGCGACGGAGGACTTCACACGCTTTCTGGCTGATGTGGGGCGGCAGGGCGAAATAGATGGCTATGGGTCCCTCCAGGCGAGCCAAGAGGTCCGCCAAGGGCCCGTCGGTAGTGACATCCACTTGGTGGTATTCGGTGGATCCGGCCACAGCTGCCAAGGCGTTGCGTCCATTTGCATCGGCGGTCTTTGACGCGGCCGCAAATGCTCCATGGACGCGTTCCTGCCATTGCTCCGGCGTCCAGGGGTCGGACCCGGCCCCCACCAGTCGCAACCCGGGCGCCCGACCCGTGGCTATAAGCCCTGCCAGTCCCGGGAGGAGCAGCCTGCCTGTAAGGTCCCCGGACGCGCCGAGGATGAGCAACGTTTTCACAGTTGTTTTGCTGGTCACTGTGCCAGCATGCCATCTTGCAGGTGCGACTTGGTACCCTAGATAGTCGAGTCCCTTGGTTGACACGGATTTGTTGGGGTTGAGGCAAATTTGTTTGGGGCAAGAATAAGTCAAGACTCTGGCGTGCCGCACTGGCCGCCAATCGCAGACCATCGAAAGAAGTGCACGGCGCGTGTTCAATTCACTCTCTGACCGGTTGACAGCAACCTTCAAGAACCTCCGTGGCAAGGGCCGCCTCTCCGAGGCTGATGTCGATGCCACCGTCCGGGAGATCCGCCGTGCCCTTTTGGACGCGGATGTTGCCGTTTCGGTGGTCCGCGAATTCACGTCCCGCATTCGCGAGCGGGCTCTTGGCGCCGAGGTTTCCGGTGCCTTGAACCCGAGCCAGCAGATCGTCAAGATCGTCAACGAGGAACTCGTGGAGATCCTCGGCGGTGAAACACGGCGCATCCGCTTGGCCAAGACCGGCCCCACCATCATCATGCTGGCCGGCCTCCAGGGTGCAGGCAAGACCACCCTTGCTGGCAAGCTGTCCAAGTGGCTTAAGGCGCAGGGCCACAGCCCCATGCTGGTTGCCTGCGACCTCCAGCGGCCCAACGCCGTAACGCAGCTTCAGGTTGTCGGCCAGCGCGCAGGCGTCCCTGTCTTCGCGCCGCACCCGGGAGCAACCTCCGAGCTGGACCACCCGGCCGGTGACCCTGTGGCGGTTGCCAGTGCCGGTGTGGAAGAAGCGCGCCAGAAGCTGCACGACGTCGTGATTGTTGACACCGCGGGCCGCCTCGGCGTTGATGCCGAGATGATGGACCAGGCGCGAAGGATCCGTCAGGCGATCATCCCGAACGAAGTCCTCTTCGTCATCGACTCCATGATCGGCCAGGACGCCGTCAACACGGCCATGGCGTTTGATGAAGGCGTCAACTTCACCGGCATCGTGCTGTCCAAGCTCGACGGCGATGCCCGCGGTGGTGCCGCGCTCTCCGTTGCGTCCGTCACTGGTAAGCCGGTCATGTTTGCATCCACTGGTGAAGGCCTGGACGACTTCGAACTCTTCCACCCGGACCGGATGGCTTCGCGCATCCTGGACATGGGTGACGTACTGACCTTGATCGAACAGGCTGAGAAGGCTTGGGACAAGGACGAAGCTGCCCGGATGGCGAAGAAGTTCGCCGACCAGGAAGACTTCACCCTGGATGACTTCCTCGCCCAGATGCAGCAGATCCGCAACATGGGTTCCATGAAGAAGATGCTCATGATGATGCCGGGTGCCCAAAACATCCGCCAGCAGCTGGAGAACTTCGACGAACGCGAAATCGATCGCGTTGAGGCGATCGTCAGGTCCATGACGCCGCACGAGCGCGTAGCTCCCAAAATCATCAACGGCTCCCGCAGGGCCCGCATCGCAAAGGGTTCAGGTGTGCACGTCTCCGAGGTTAACGGCCTCCTGGAGCGCTTCGCCCAAGCCCAGAAAATGATGAAGAAGATGGCCCAGGGCGGTATGCCCGGTATGCCGGGCATGCCGGGAATGGGTGGCCCCGGCGGAGGCCGCAAGGGCGGCAAAAACGCTCCGAAGAAGAAGGCGCGCTCCGGCAACCCCGCAAAGGCAGCCCAGGAACTCCGGGACGCCGAGGCCAAACGGGCCAATGCGGCCTCGGCAGCCCCCACGGGAGCGGCGTTCGGTCAGGGCGCTGCGGACTTCGATCCGTCCACGCTGAACCTCCCCAAGGGCTTCGAGAAGTTCCTGGGCAAGTAACCCGGAACCTCCGACTCACTGTGACAGTTGGCGCCGTTGTGAATTCCCATAACGGCGCCAACTGCTTTTTGGCGGGGATGTCAGGGCTCTGGACTAGGGTGAATCCATGCACAAGCAGCGCGTAGTCTTCGTCCACGGACTGGGGAGTTTTGGCGCCTCGGCATGGCCCAAGCAGCACGGCATGGCCCTGTCATATGACGCACTGTTCCTCCGCCGGCACGGCTTTGATCCCGTGGCTGAACCCATGGAATCCGACGTAGCTGCGGATGTCGGCATCGTGGTTGCTTCGCTGGTGGATTCTGGTGGCGGCCATGTGGTGGCGCATGAGCAAGGTGCAATCTCCGCCATGCTCGCAGCAGTTGAACGCCCGGACCTGGTGCATTCACTGACACTGGTTGAACCGGCTTGTTTATCCCTGACAGCCGAGCTGCCTGCCACGACATTCCATCGTTCGCTCATGGAACCGCTGTTTGACGTGCGGAACCAGCTTAAGGACGCCGACTACGAACGCGAATACTTCAGGCGTGCTTTTTCGGCCGAAGCCAGCGGGCTGGACACGCCCGAAGCGCGCCGTTCCGCACGCCGCCTCCGGCTGCAGGCACCTCCTTGGGAGGCATCCCTGCACATCGTTCCTGGCGTACCTACCCTTGTCCTTACGGGCGGGTGGGAACCACTGTACGAAGAAATCGCAGGGTACCTGGAGGACACCGGTGCCCTCCGCCGCGTAGCAGCTGGAGGGCACCGGCCCCAGGATTCAGTGGATGGAGACCGGATTATTCGCTCTTTTGTTGCCGATGTTGTCCGGACGAGGTCAGTTAAGGTTTCCTGAAGTCTCCGCCGTCCGGGTAGTGGGAAGCTGCAGCTCAGGCAGGTACACCTTGCCACCCGACGCCAGGAATTCTTCGCTCTTTTCCCGCATGCCGTCGTATATACCGGCAATGGCGGCCTGCGCGTCGGCCGAACCGAACTCGTCCCTGATGTCCTGGCTGATGCGCATCGAGCAGAATTTTGGTCCGCACATCGAGCAGAAGTGCGCGGTCTTGGCAGGTTCGGCGGGAAGTGTTTCGTCGTGGAAGGCTTCTGCGGTAACCGGGTCCAGGGACAGTGCGAACTGGTCGCGCCAACGGAACTCGAACCTGGCCTTGGACAAAGCGTCGTCGCGTTCGTTTGCGCCCGGGTGTCCCTTGGCGAGGTCCGCTGCGTGCGCTGCGATCTTGTACGTGATCACACCGGTCTTCACATCGTCCTTGTTTGGCAGTCCAAGGTGTTCTTTGGGCGTCACGTAGCAGAGCATGGCCGTGCCATAGCGCGCAATTTCCGTTGCACCGATTGCCGATGTGATGTGGTCGTAGCCAGGAGCAACGTCCGTGACCAGCGGTCCCAAGGTGTAGAAGGGGGCACCTTTACAGAGTTCCTGTTGGCGTTCCACGTTCTCGCGGACCAAGTGGAAGGGAATATGCCCGGGTCCTTCAACCATCACCTGCACATCAAATTCCCAAGCGCGCTGGGTCAGCTCGGCAAGCGTATCGAGCTCAGCGAACTGCGCGGCGTCGTTGGCATCGGCTGTGGCGCCGGGACGCAGGCCGTCGCCCAACGAGAAGGCGACGTCGTACTTGGCAAAGATTTCGCAGAGCTCATCAAAATGCGTGTAGAGGAAGTTCTCCTCGTGGTGCGCCAGGCACCACCCCGCCATGATCGAGCCGCCGCGGGAGACGATTCCTGTCACACGGTTTGCCGTCAAGGGCACGTACCGCAGGAGCACTCCGGCGTGGATTGTCATGTAGTCAACGCCCTGTTCGCATTGCTCGATGACGGTATCCCGGAAAATTTCCCACGTGAGCTTGTTGGCTTCGCCGTTGACCTTCTCCAGGGCCTGGTAGATGGGTACAGTGCCGATCGGAACGGGGGAGTTGCGGATGATCCACTCGCGGGTTGTGTGGATGTCGTCGCCAGTGGACAAGTCCATGACGGTGTCGGCACCCCACTGGGTTGCCCATTGCAGCTTGTCAACTTCCTCGGCGATGGAACTGGTGACGGCCGAGTTTCCGATGTTGGCGTTGATTTTGACCAAGAAGGCCTTGCCAATGATCATGGGCTCGGATTCCGGGTGGTTGATGTTGTTGGGAATGATGGCGCGCCCGGCAGCCACTTCGCTGCGTACCAGTTCGACGTCACAATTCTCACGCAGTGCGACAAACTGCATTTCCGGCGTGATGATGCCTTGCTTTGCATAGTGCATCTGGGTGACCGTCTTACCTTCGACGGCGCGGCGGGGCACCGGTTGCGCCCCCTTCCACTCCTGGGATGCTGCACCGCGGCGTACCGCTGATTTGCCGTCGTCGAGCAGGTTCCTCTCCCGCCCGGAATATGCCTCGGTATCTCCCCGGGCTTCGATCCATCCGGTGCGGAACGGTTCCAGGCCCACCACGGGGTCGCTGCCCGGTCCGGCAGTTCGGTATACCTGCAGTGGTTCGTTGGCCTCACCGTTGGGGGAGGGCTCCAACGCAATCTCCGTAACGGGGACCCGGATACCATTTGCCGGGTCTTCCAACCAGGCCAACGAATGGGACTTCAGCGACTGCGTGACGGTTTCCGCCGCTTTTTCGCTGGTGTTGGTCTGGTTTTCGGCAGAGCTGTGCTGTGTTTTGGTGGTGCTCAAAGGATTACTCACTTCCTTCGCCGGCATTACCCGGACAGGTTCAACGGTCGCAGACTGCTTCAGTCCGATCTCAGCCCCTGCAGGGGCCCCCGTGTGGTCGTAGACGAAGCTACCACAGCTCCGATCGGCGTCCCAGTCACACCCGGTCGTGAGGATTGGCCCATGCCTGGCAGATTAGGCTTTTGCCATGGCCAACATCATCGAATTCACCGGTCCTGTGCTTGTCGCAGGAGACGAGCAACGACACGGACTGTGGTCCGTTGATGGCAAACTGACGTTCGACCGTCCCGTTGCCGCGCCCGATTCCACACTGGAGGGGTGGGTCCTTCCTGGTTTTGTAGACGCCCATTGCCATATTGGACTTGGCGTCGGCGGGGCGGTTGATGAGCAAACAACTCTTGCCCAGGCACAGGCGGACCTAAAAGCCGGCACATTGTTGATCCGTGACGCCGGCTCGCCAAGCGATACACGTTGGGTTCAGCGGCGGGAGGACCTCCCACGGCTGCTTCGTGCCGGACGCCACATCGCCCGGAGCCGGCGTTACCTGCGTGGCTTGGGCCACGAAGTGGAGCCGGGCGAGCTGGTGGAGACAGTCCGTAAGGAAGCCCGGGACGGGGACGGTTGGGTGAAACTAGTGGGCGACTGGATCGATCGCGGTGCCGGTGACCTCTCCGCCTCGTTTCCCGCGAACGTCGTAAGGGATGCCATCGCCGCCGCCCACGACGAAGGGGCCAGGGTGACGGCCCACTGCTTCGCTGAAGACACCATTGATGACATGCTCGACGCCGGGATTGACTGCATTGAGCATGCAACCGGCCTTTTGCCCCGGCATATTCCCCGCCTGGTGGAGCAGTCTGTCCCGATTGTTCCTACGTTGGTAAACATCGCGACTTTTCCGGATATCGCCGCCCAGGCCGCACCTAAGTTTCCGGTCTATGCCGAGCACATGACCCGGCTTTGGGAGCGGCGCCGAGAACGGGTGCTGGAGGCCTACCAAGCCGGTGTTTCCATCTATGCGGGAACTGACGCAGGGAGCGTGATCAAGCACGGCAGGATCGCTGACGAAATGAAGGAACTGCACGACGCCGGCCTGCCGCCCACTGCCGTTCTGGGCGCCGCCACATGGGGCGCACGGAAGTGGCTCGGAGCCGAGGGCATCAGCGAAGGGGCAAGTGCCGACGTCGTGCTGTGCCGGGATGATCCCAGGAAGAACCTCGCAACTGTGGCAAGCCTGAAGCATGTAGTCCTGCGCGGAAAACTGGTCTACTAGGAATAAATTGAAGCTTCAAGTAATTTAGATAAGTAGAACGTGCCGAAGGGCGGCCATCTATGAACCGGGAGCTTCACATGACGACGATATCCAACCAGGATCTCCTTCCTGCCGAACTCACCATGGGCACCGTCATGCTCAAGGTCGGCGATATGAGGGTAATGAGTGACTACTATCAGCGTGCCTTGGGCTTGGAGATCGTGGCCGAGCAGGATGGCGGGCTGTACCTCGGGCGCTTGGGCAAGCCTGTAGTCCACCTCGCTCCCGCTGCCGGCCTGCAGATTCCAGGCCGTGGGGAAGCGGGGCTTTTCCATACGGCCATCCTGTTCCAGGACCAGCCTTCCCTGGCGGCCACCATCGCCACTGCGGCAGAGTATGAACCGCGCGCCTTTGTAGGCAGTGCTGACCATTTGGTGAGCGAAGCGTTCTACTTCACTGATCCGGAAGGCAACGGCATCGAGCTCTATTACGACAAACCGCGCGATGTGTGGCAGTGGGATGGCAAGACCGTGGTGATGGACAATGTTGCCTTGCCGCCCCAGCGTTTCCTCCAGCAACACTTGAGTGAGGCCGCCGTGACTGGCCAGCGGGAAGCCGCAGCCGGCGTCGGGCACGTGCACCTTCAGGTAGGTGACGTGCAGACCGCCCAGGATTTTTATGTGGACACGCTGGGTTTTGAGAGGACGGCGGGCTGGCACGGGCAGGCGTTGTTCGTATCTGCCGGCGGGTACCACCACCACATGGCGATGAACGTGTGGAACAGCCGAGGGGCTGGACCCCGAAAGGACACTCTGGGCCTGGGCGAAGTCTTGATCGAGGTGCCGTCCGCGGATGACGTCGCTGCACTGGCTGACCGGCTGAAAGTTGCGTCCGTGGCGAACCACCATACGGGCCTGGAGCTTCAGTTCGAAGACCCTTGGCGCAACAAGCTGCGCGTGGCAGTGCGCTAAGCATCCTCGCGCTGGCTTCCGCGAGCATGGGCAGGGACTGCATTAGGCTGGGCATTGACGGTATTTGCCCCCTTGGGCCTTGCCGCCGCCCCGTCAGCACGAACGAATGAGAGCACTCTCCATGGGCTTTGCCGAAATTTTTGTAGCCACCCACGATGAAGCACTCAAGAGGGCAGCTGCCTTGGATCGGGGCGCTGACGTTACCGGCCCCGCCGTCAGGATCGATGGCATCACCGACTTTGAGGTCGAACAATTGGGTGACCTTGCGGGTAAAGCCGTCCACGCTGCCGGCGCAGACTACGAACTGGCGCTGGTGGATGTCACCAGCGACGCCCTCCTTGGTGTTCCGGAGGCGATGGTGAGGGCGCTGGCCGAGTTGCTGACGTATGAAAGCGAAGGCGACGGGAACGTTCTTGACGACGTCGCTGCGGCGTGGGCGGCTCAGGACGACATGCCTTTTGGTGCGGACGAATCGCGTCAATACGTGCAGCAGTTGGCCGCCTTGGCCACTGACGTGGAAAAGGCGGAGCGGTCAGGGCTCTACGTTTGGTCTGTCTGACCGTTGTGGCCGGGAGTGGCGAAAGTCGTAATTACTTCCGGCATCTGGCACAATGGTCAGGTACTTGATTGGCGCGGCCCCTCTCTCCGTGCCCAAATCTTGTCCTTTCGAACCCCCAAGTATGGCCCGCCCCACGGGTGCAGAACGTCGGGTTCAACCCCGTTTCAGAAACAGGAGTGACCACAAAAGTGGCCGTAAAGATTCGCCTTAAGCGCTTCGGTAAGATGCGCGCACCGTACTACCGCATCGTCGTCATGGATGCCCGCGCCAAGCGCGATGGCCGTGCCATTGAAGAAATCGGCAAGTACCACCCCACCGAAGAGCCGTCGTACATCGAGGTCGCTTCC
The DNA here is from genome assembly GCF_042788025.1 of Paenarthrobacter sp. YIM B13468. Classification (NCBI taxonomy): domain Bacteria; kingdom Bacillati; phylum Actinomycetota; class Actinomycetes; order Micrococcales; family Micrococcaceae; genus Paenarthrobacter; species Paenarthrobacter sp. YIM B13468. The sequence goes on from NZ_JBHZPI010000001.1 coordinate 405,010, forward strand.
GAGCGCGCCCAGTACTGGCTTTCCGTTGGCGCCCAGCCGACCGAGCAGGTTGCCGCGATCCTCAAGATCACCGGTGACTGGCAGAAGTTCAAGGGCCTGCCGGGCCAGGAAGGCACCCTGAAGACCAAAGCTCCGAAGGAAGCCTTCGTAGCCCCGGAGAAGGGTTCCGTCATCATTCCGGAAGCCATCACCAAGAAGGCCAAGAAGGACGAAGCCGAAGCTCCGGCCGAGGCTGAAGCAGAGACCACCGAGGCTGAGTAAATTGCTGGCAGAAGCGCTCGAGCACTTGGTCCGTGGGATCGTTGACAGCCCTGAGGATGTCAAGGTCAGTGCCAGGAACAACCGCCGCGGGGAATCCCTCGAGGTGCGCGTTCACCAGGAGGACCTCGGACGGGTGATCGGCCGTCAGGGACGTACCGCACGCGCATTGCGCACTGTGGTTGCAGCCCTGGCAGGTGGCGAGCAGGTCAGGGTCGACGTCGTCGACACCGATCGTCGTCGGTAACGCGCTCAGCAATACTTGTCTTAGATCCGGCCCCTTCACCGAATATGGTGGAGGGGCCGGATTGCTTTATCGATCATTTCACTTCCGTTGCTGCGAGGCAGCGGGGGCACAACGAGAATTCAGAGGAACCCATGCAGCTCCAGGTGGCCCGGATCGGCAAACCCCATGGCATACGCGGCGAGGTGACGGTGCAAGTGCTCACCGACGCCCCCTCCGAGCGCTTCGTCGCTGGAACCGAATTCGTCGTGGAACCGGCCTCTGCGGGCCCGCTGACCATCCGCAGCGCCAGATGGAACAAAGACATCCTCCTGCTGGGCTTCGAAGAAATTGCAGACCGCAATGCCGCCGAGGCCATCCGTGGCGCGAAGCTTTTCATTGAAACCGAAGAACTCGACGACGAAGACGACGACGAAGGCTGGTATGAGCACGAACTCGTTGGGCTGGAGGCGCGGGTTGGCTCACAGGTTGTGGGCAAAGTTGCCGCGCTGACCACAATGCCGGTTCAGGACCTGTTGACGGTCAAGACGGAGGAAGGAAAGGAAATTCTGGTTCCCTTCGTCGATGAAATCGTGCCAGAGGTCAACATCGAGGACGGCTTCATTCTCATCACCCCGCCTGCTGGTCTCTTCGAAATCAACGATGACACGGCCGAGGAGTCCAAGGACGGCGCCGGGGATGATGCCTGAATGAGGATCGATGTCGTCAGCATCTTCCCTGAATACCTTGCCCCGCTTGAACTTTCGCTGATAGGCAAGGCACGCCAGGATGGGCTCCTGGAACTTAACGTCCACGACCTCCGGACGTTCACCACTGACAAGCACCGGACCGTGGACGACACTCCCTATGGGGGCGGCGCCGGCATGGTGATGAAACCCGAGCCGTGGGCGCAGGCGCTTGAGTCGGTTGCCGGGGTTCGTGAGGGCACCAAACCTGTGCTGATCGTGCCTTCGCCGGCAGGGGAGAGGTTTACCCAGGCCCTTGCCTATGAGCTCGCCGAAGAGGAACAGCTGGTCTTTGCCTGCGGGCGGTACGAGGGAATTGACGAGCGCGTCATCGACTGGGCCCAGGAGCACTTCACGGTGCGGCCTGTCAGCCTTGGCGACTACGTCCTCAATGGCGGGGAAGTTGCTGTCCTGGCCATGGTTGAAGCAATCGGCCGTTTGCTCCCCGGGGTGGTGGGCAACCCCGAATCGCTCGTTGAAGAATCCCACTCGGACGGCCTCCTTGAGTATCCGGTGTATACCAAGCCATCCTCATGGCGGGACCACGAAGTGCCGCCGGTCCTGCTCAGCGGCAACCACGGGAAGATCGCGCAGTGGCGGCGTCACGAACAGTTCCGCCGCACTGCCGAGCGGCGTCCGGATCTCCTTGACAACTTCGACGCCGGTCAGCTGAGTCGTGCGGACCGCAACGCACTCGCGGACCTGGGTTACGACGTCGTGGATGGTCGCTTGCGCCGCCGCATGGAAAGCAACACGGCACAGCAGACCCGCTAACCGCCCTCGGGCATTTCGAGTCCGCATAATTGGCCGGATGCTGCGGCATGTGGCAGAATTAACCCTTGTGTCTGCTGGGCTAGCACCTGCCACAGGGGGAGCGAAGCCAACAGCCGGACAACCCGGTGCCGCCAATCAGTGGCGGAATCGGACACCAAGAAACTTCGGCGGAGATTTCCGGTTGGCTTTGTGCCGCGGGCTTGTCTGCCGTAACCCAAAGTGGATGACCTGTGGCGTTCACCAGGAGTGGATTAATGCATATCCTCGATAGCGTAGATGCAGCCTCGCTGCGTAACGATGTTCCCGAGTTCCGCGCGGGTGACACCCTCAAGGTTCACGTCAACATCATCGAAGGCAAGAACTCCCGTGTCCAGGTATTCCAGGGCTTTGTCCTGGGCCGCCAGGGTGACGGTGTTCGCGAAACCTTCACCGTGCGCAAGGTTTCCTTCGGTGTCGGCGTAGAGCGTACCTTCCCGGTACACTCCCCGATCATCGACAAGATCGAGGTCGTTACCAAGGGTGACGTCCGTCGCGCCAAGCTTTACTACATGCGCGCACTGCGCGGTAAGGCTGCGAAGATCAAGGAAAAGCGCGACTTCGCCAAGTAAGTCCAGCGACTTACGCAACGGGTCCAGGATTCGTGCCCGGTTTGTTCCGGAGCAATCCGCAACGCAACAGGGATACGAGTCATGGACACATCAGAACGCCAGCCCCGGAAACAGGGCTGGCGTTTTGTTTTGCTGGCATTGGTCCTTGCAATCGCGATCAGCGGCTTGGTCCGCTCCTTGTGGGTCGACGTTTACTACATCCCTTCCGAGTCCATGGAGCCGTTACTGGGGACTGGGGACAGGATCCTGGTTTCCCGTACAGCATTCGCCTCCGAGGCGATCCAGCGTGGAGACGTCGTCGTCTTTGACGGGCGTGGGTCGTTCGCCCCGCTCAGCAGCGGTAAGGGTCCCCTTGTTGACACGGCTGCTGCAGTGACTCAGTGGTTCGGGCTCACTGGAAGCGATACCACATATGTGAAACGGGTCATTGGGATTCCGGGTGACCACGTTCAGTGCTGCTCCTCCGAGGGGCGGCTCACAGTGAACGGTCAGGTACTTGAGGAACCCTATGTGTACCGTGGGGACGAACCCAGCAAACAGAAGTTCGACGTCGTGGTTCCCGAGGGCCGGCTCTGGCTTATGGGCGACCACCGATCCCGCTCTGCTGATTCCCGCGGATTGCTGGGAGCACCTGGTGGGGGAATGGTCCCGCTTGACCGGGTGATCGGCAGACCAGTCCAGATTATCTGGCCCCTTGATAGATTTGCAGAGGTGCCTCGCTCCCCGCAGGCCGAACCATCAAAGAACGGACAATAAATGCCGGACAAAGTTCCCGAGAACCCCGAGCGGCACGACGACGACGCGCGGCTCTCGGACGGAACGGCTGGCGTGGCCGGAGTGGCTGAGCCCAGCCCGGCCGCTGACGCTGCCGCCGGTACCGGCAACAAAACCGACGAGGACGAAAAGCCGCGCAGGAACCCTGTCCTTGGATGGCTGAAGGAAATCGTCACGGTCGTGGCCATTGCTGTAGTGCTCTCCTTCCTTATCAAGACATTCCTTTTCCGGGCGTTCTACATTCCTTCTGAATCCATGGAAAGTACCTTGGACGTGAATGACCGCATCTTCATCAACCTGCTGGTGCCGGAGCCCTTCGCTTTGGAGCGGGGCGACGTGGTCGTCTTCAAGGATTCGCAAGGTTGGCTGCCCGCAGTTCTGAAAAAACCGGCGGGCCCCCTTGATTGGGTAGGCGACACTTTGGAGTTCGTTGGGTTGGCGGCCGACGACAATGAGCAGCACCTGGTCAAGCGTGTGATTGGGCTTCCCGGCGATCACGTTTCCTGCTGTGACGCGCAGGGTCGGGTCAGCATCAATGGCACACCAGTGGACGAAACATACATCAATCCTGCAGAAGTGCCCCAGCCCAACCCGTTCGACATCGTCGTTCCAGAGGGCAAGGTCTGGGTGATGGGAGACAACCGCAACCACTCCGCAGATTCCAGGGCCCACCAGGAGGTCAATGGTGGTTTCATTAATATCGAGGACGTTGAGGGCAAAGCCACAGTCATAGCCTGGCCCGTCAACCGGTGGACGGTGCTGGACAATTACCCGAATGTCTTCAAGAACGTTCCCGCGGGCACGTCAGGAAAATAGCGGCCATGGCAAGCACCCGGCTGAAAACCAAGACACCAATCGAAGTTCCGACCCTGGACGTCGAGCGTTCCTTCCTGTCTCCCCGGGTGCGGTTGCTGGCAGGTGTGGACGAGGTTGGCAGGGGCGCCCTGGCTGGCCCCGTCAGTGTGGGAATCGCAGTGGTCAATCTCGAGGACCACGTACTTCTGGCCGATGTCCGGGACAGCAAGTTGCTCAAGCCCGAGGACCGCGACAGGTTGGAGCCCATGGTCCGTGACTGGGCTGTAGCTTCCGCAGTTGGACACGCGTCCGCCCGCGAAATCGATGACGTCGGTATCATAGCTGCCCTGCGCCTGGCGGGAACACGGGCGTGGTGTGAGATTTTGGCCGGTGGCATCACGCCCGATGTCGTGTTGTTGGACGGCAGCCACAACTGGCTTTCTCCGGAAGTTCAAGCCTCACTGTTCGACACCGCACCCACAGGACCCTGGTGTGAAGCTCCGGTCCACACAAAGGTAAAAGCAGATATGAGCTGTCTCAGCGTGGCTGCTGCCAGTGTTTTGGCAAAAGTAGCCCGCGATCGGATCATGGTTGATCTCCACTCCGAAGTACCGGCCTACGGCTGGAACGAAAACAAGGGTTACGCCACAGCAGCGCATCGCGAAGTGATCAGGGTGCAGGGTCCCAGTGCCTATCACCGGACGAGCTGGAACCTCACCGGGCCGGACGTTGTCTGACAGCCTGCTCTGCAGCGTGTGTCCTGCTGATGGCGTCCGGTTCGCGGCAGATGGTGCAAGATGGAACTATGAGCGCCGAGGACCTTGAGAACTATGAAACCGACATGGAGCTGCAGCTCTACCGTGAATACCGGGACGTTGTCGGTTTGTTCAGCTACGTTGTCGAAACCGAGCGGCGTTTCTACCTGGCCAACCATGTTGATTTACAAGCCCGCAGCGCAGACGGCGAAGTCTATTTCGATCTAACCCTGCAGGATGCCTGGGTTTGGGATGTCTATCGTTCAGCCCGCTTCGTGAAAAATGTCCGGGTCATAACGTTCAAGGACGTCAACGTCGAGGAACTCCCACGCAATGAAGACCTTGCGTTGCCCAAGGATGGTGGCCTCGGGGATCTGGGAGACCTCGGCAACTAGCACCTGCAGCCCGCGGGTACTCTTCCTCCACAAGAGAAAGATGTGACGGGTTTACCCACATAGCATCAGGGCCGTCTGTCACGAGCCGCTGCCAGCATCAAAGCTGGATAGCGGAGGTGATGCTCATGAGAGCAAAAGACATACTTGGCCGTAACGGCGAGGCTTTGGCAGCAGGATTCCTGGAACACCAGGGCATGCGGATCGTCGATCGCAATTGGCGGTGCGCCGATGGTGAAATCGACATCGTTGCACTGGAGGGCGACACCCTGGTGGTCGCGGAGGTAAAGACCCGCAGCAGCCTGGATTACGGACATCCCTTTGAGGCAGTAGGTTCGGCCAAGCTGGCTCGCCTGCACCGGCTCGCTTCATCGTGGTGCCGGGAGCATGAAGTGACTGCTCGACGAAAACGTATTGATGTGGTGTCGGTCATCCACGACGGCATTGGGGATCCCCAACTGGAACACCTGAGGGGTGTTGGCTGATGGGGGTCGGGCGCAGCTACTGCATTGCCCTGGTTGGCCTCAACGGCTACATCGTCGAGGTAGAAGCCGACATTGGCCAGACGCTCCCAGCATTCGTGATCCTGGGGCTACCCGATGGAAGACCCCTCTAAATGTGACGTAAATGAGATTTCCCAGCAATCTAGATAATCTCGGTGGGGCTGAGGATCCGCTTTTCGGAGTTGTAACCCAAGAACTTGGCGGCAAAATCGCGGTTGGCTTTGTCTACATCAGCGTCATCGCGCGTGTAAGCTCCCAAGTCCTTGCGAACGGCAGTCACGAGGTCGATCAAGTCCGTCTGAACGGTGCCGACCTGCTTGTAGCAGACCTCGATGAATTCCTCTCGATCGAGGTCGGGCCAACCGTTGGTTTCCTTCTCATCGAACAACTGTTGGAACCTGAAAATGATCCAGGCGTTGACCTCAATCTCCATAGCATGGTGCCGCGCTTCTGGAGAGCCAACCACTTTGAGGACTGAACGCTTCAAACTCAGATGCTTGATTGAGTGCTCGGGCTTTGATACCTCCGGCCACCGTGTGAAGTCGTCAACCATCGACTCGGCCACCGATAAGAAGTCTGAGTAGGCTTCCATCTTCTTGTTGCGTAGCCACTGCTTGTGCTCGGTCGTCTTTCCCCATCTGGAGCCAAGCCAGCTACCTAGCATCGCAAGGATGCCGGTTGCTATGGGTACGAAGAAGGGCCACCACCATTGGCCCTGTTTGATGAGTTCATCCATGTTCCCAACTTACAGAACCGGCCCTGCCACTTGGCGCCCGCCTTGTAAGATTGACAAAGCAGATTGGGGGCCTATATGTCAGACGAAGTGCCGCAGCGGCCGTTAGCTGTACTGGTGGGGAACGGGTTGAGCATTGCGTTCAATTCTCAGCTGAACTTGGCGTCGATCACCAAGGAAATGATCTCGCGTATGGAGGCGGCATCCGAAGACGGGGACAAAGTTGTCCACGCCATGAACAAGATTGCGCGAAGAGCAGTGTCAGATGGTGAGGTGACCGATGAGGACTTCGAGAAGCTTGTTGGAGCCTTCGACTCTCAGGTACTCACCCTCGATGAGCTAGGAAAGCTGGCCGATCTTGTTGAGCGTGAAGACACGGAGCTTCAGAAGTCTATTCAAGATGTAACGGATTTTAGCCAGAGAGTCCGAGACACGGGCATCAGCTATGTTCTGCAAGTCATCATGGAACGCTCTTATGGTAACTGGACGAGAGACGCGGAGATGCACCAGTTGGTGCGAGCCATTATCGACAATTTTGGCGCCATCTACATTGGAAATTTGAATTACGACACTCTTCTGCTTTCAGCGCTGCAAGCCGTTGGGGCTCCCATGTCGGATATGGGTACTGGCTATTCGCCTTTTCAGGTTCGGGTGAAGGACGTGGATGACCCAAATGATAACGGCGTGCCCTACGTGGTCCAGCGGCTGCGCACCACTTCCGACTTCCCGACTGTGCCCAAGTACCGGGTACGACTTCTACACCTTCACGGATCGCTAACATACTGGCGAAGCACAGAGCATGAGCTGCATTTCAAGGCACCCATAGATATGCTCCGAAACCATAACCTTTGGGCGGGGCTGCGAGAAGGCAAGCCAAAGTACCGGCCTGCCGTCGTCCTGGCTAACCAGAGGGACAAGGCTCATCATGTCGGGCGCTACCCGTTCAAGCTCGCCTACGAGGTGTTCGAAAACGGACTTCGCAACTCGGATCACTGGCTGGTCATCGGGTACTCATTCAGGGATACCTGCGTGAACGACATTCTGCGCAACGAGTTCATCCGACGGAAGGACAAGCCAAGAGTCCTTGTGTCAACCTACGGCGATGCATTGGAAACCGAAGACGTGGAACGCGCATTCGGTTGGGGCGCGGAAGATCCAGACTCACGTAGCTGGTTGACTATTAACCGTGATGGGGCGGCTGGACTTGAGAAATCCTTCGACTGGTCAATGTTTACTTGGTAGATCCGATTCGGCTTAGAACCGGCCCTGCCTCAGGAGAAAGACAGGGCCGGTGGTCTTGGGCTACAGGGCGACGAACGAAACGTCGTCCATGCGAGCGGACGGGGAGCCGGTGTTGATGAAGACACCATGCTTGGTATTGGTGGCAAGCTCCGTGACGGTTTGAGGGGAAATGACCTGTACGCCGTTGCGCTTGACGCTAATGGAGGTTCCGTTGAGGACTACCTCAATGACTGAGCCTGTGAGGCTTCCGAGTGTTCCGGACGTTGCCACGGTTGTCTGAGTGCCGCTGATCATTTTGACGAGCGTGAGCTTTTCAGCTCCGGCAGTGTTGTCTGGTCGGACAAGGATCATGTTGGTTGCGTTGGTCACGCGTGCTGCGATACGCATTCCGGCAGCGCTGTCCACGACTGCCAGCGTGGCTTTCAGGGTTCCGTTTGCGGCCCCTGCATCAACGTGCGCGACGGTGTACTGAGTTGTTCCGGTCCAGCTCATGCGGTTACCGCTGATGACTGCTTGAACGTCCGTGCCGGGGTACGCGCTGAACGTCCATGGCTTGTTCTCGCCGGAGGTGTATCCGAGTGCGCCGTCTGCCCTGTTGAAGTTGTCGCTGAATCCCAGGATCGGGACGACTGGAAGCGCTGGGTTGTTGAAGAGTGTGTCAAGGACGATATCTAGTCCGGCCATGGTTAGGCTCCTATAGCTGTAGTGGGTTGAGTTGTCGCTGATGTTGCGGTTGCGTTCACGGTGGCGACTCGGACAAGGACCTTGTTGCCGGTGATGCCGGTGACTGTCGTCTTGGTGTTCAGTGCCGGTGAGGGTGCGGGGGCTGCGGTCCATGTGCCGCCGTCGATTTGATATTCAACGGTGTAGCCGGTCACGCGGGAGGGTGCCTGTTCCCAACGGATTTCGACCGTTCCGCCCGTCCTTGTGGCGCTCACAGAAGGCGGTGGAGCGGGGTTCCCGGTGACATTGAGCAGAGCCCTCCGATAGGCCTCGTGCATGGCCTTACCGAGTCGTTCAACACCTACGCGGCTGTAGTGCACGTCATCACCGTGCTTGCCGGTGTTGGCAGGTCCGTAGGCGAATCCGGCGTTCTGGAACCGGGCAGCGGTTTGGATGTGTGCGGCCATGACTCCGGCAGCAACAACATTCCTGACTGTCCAGTCCGGTGACATTTCACCCACAACGACAGGCAGGGCCGGTGCTGACAACTGGGTACGGAAGTCGTTGACCAGAGCATCGAAGTACGTGGCGTACTGGGATTCAGTCAGGCGTGCGGAGTCGGCTTCTCCTTGGTGCCACAGCAAAGCCTTGAGCTTGGGAGCCATTCCAAAGAACGCTGTTGCCTGAGTAATGGCTTGCTGGGTCTGAGCAAGCATGGCCTCATACAGGTTCACCGGACCAACGTCCGTGACCTGCCAGCATCCACCACCGGCAACATAGGTGTAGCCAGTTGGAGGAGGATTCTCGCCTGTCGTGGTGAAGCCTGTTCCACCATGGGCGGCAGGGACCAACACAACTACGATTCCTGGGGGCTGGGTACGGAGGTATTCGCGAGCAAAGACGGTCAGCGGAGATAGGCCAGTTGAAGTGTCATGCATGTCCAGCGGCACTGTTGCCGGAGTGATTGCCGAAGCACCGGAACCGAATTGGAAGACGCGCGAGTCTTCAGGGTCGAAGTCGGCACCTACTGGGGTACCGCGTCCGGACATGTTGGACTGTCCACCACCAACGATGATGTGAACCTCACGGATGGGCGTTCCGTCCGGTGACTGTCCACCGAAGTACACCGTTCCGTCGTTGCGGATGCCGAAGGCGATAGAGCCGTTCTTGTCCGTGATGGTGTGCGCCCATCCTGTGGAGACCTGAAGGGGCTTGTGAGATGTGGTTCCAACAGTGGTGGCTCCGGTTGCATCGACGGAGAGCGCAACAACACCAGACTTGTCCCTGACACGGAAGACCGATTCGGGGTTGACCTTGGGTAGGCGCGGATCGGCGTCCTTGAGCAATCCAGCAGTTGCTAGCTGAGCGTCAACGGCTTCCGTTGCTGCGTCGGCTGCGGCTTGTGCAGCATCAGGTGCCATGTCGTCAATGGCTGCATCCGTGGCAGCGGCCATGTCGCGCATGCTTTCGGCTATGGCGCTGATCTTTGTTGAATCAGGTGGGAGTGGAATTCCCTTAGGTGTGGTGGTCATAGTGGTGCTCCGATTCGGATGAAGTCATTGATAGAAAGTTCGTCGCCTACGGTGTCGCAGGCTCCATCTGCGAAGTAGCCGCTGGCTGTCGTCGCGATGTTTGCGCAGGTATAGAAGTCGCCGTCTTCCGGGATTCCGGGAACGCGCCCAAGGGTTACGGCCAGTTCCCATTTCTTGCCGTTCCAGACGGCAGTGCCGCCAATGACAATCCCTCGAATATCGGATGTGCCACGGTCAGGACGGTTTGCCATGGGGTCACGGACAACGAGGAATGCTGTCTGTCGGCTCGTGGGGGCTATCAGGAAGGAAAGCTCTGTAATGGAAAGCTGTTCCGTATCCTGAATGGTCAGTTCTTTGGTGCGCCATTTGGATTCGGTGGATAGCCAGTGTTCGAAGATCGGAACCACTTCCGACGCATCGGCCCCGGCAATGAGGTCTGTCTTGAATTCAACGGAACGGATTCCGAAGGCAGAACGCATGGCGGTTGTGTCCACATGAGAACGCGAGCTGATAGGCGTTGTTCCGGTGTCGTTTTCTCCGTCCCACGTGTCCACTCGCTGAAGCGTGACTTCCGTGATGACGTCCTCAGGCTCTTTTGTCCACCCAGCATCAGCGAGCATGTTCCGTGCTGACTGTGTAATGGTGACCGTGCTAATGGCTGTGGGAGATCCGGCAATGATTCCCCAGCGCCCATCCGAGTACAGCCCGAGACGGTCGCGCGCGGTTTCCTTAGTGGAGTCCTGCAAGGCCGTGATGACCTTCACCGGGCCAGAGCCAGGAACGTAGTAGCTGCGGTTCGTGCGCTGCATGATTTGGCCGCGTAGGAACTCATCCAGCAGTTCAAGGAACGGCTTTTCCTTGTAGACGATTGCCGCGTGTTCCCTCTCGGGCCAGCGCAACGGGAAGCTATTGACCATCCATCCGTCAGGTGCCCAGCCGTTCATGTGGAGGATTCGTGCACTTGCCGGAACTGACGCGGAACTTACGTTGTAGATGGTTTCGTTTGCGAGGTCGGCAGTGAAGTCCACGGCAGTTATGCGGATTCTCAGTGCACCCTTGATTGCCGTATCAGGCGCGCCGGAGAGTCGCTGAATGCGCCCTACAAAATAGGTGAAGGACGATTCAGTGCTAACGGGTTCGTGGTAGACGGCGACGACTTTTCCAAGGTCAAGGAATGACAGGTCAGCCGGTTCCTTGATGAGCATCTCAAAAGAGCATGTTTCAGCTCCCTGCATGTCCAGATCGGAGGACACACCGTAGTCGATAGTCAGACCGGCAATCACTGGCTGATCGTCCAGAGCGTGCGCGTCCATCAGAACGTCATCGATGTAGATTTTTGGGGCTGGGTGATCTGCCATGGTTAGCCTCCGGTCTTTCCGGTTGCGCGGTTGTACGAAGTAATCGCGTCCACGATTTCCTTGCCCAGCGCTACTTTGTCCGTTCCTGGGGTCGCCTTGACTTCGATGCGGTAGTTGTTCTCAACGCGCATGGAGCCGGAGCCACCACCGGAGCCCGTAGCGGCCAGCATGAGGCCTGTTGCACCCATGCCAGAGGGAAGGCCTGTCAGGTCATATCCGCCTTGGAGACTGATTCCTGTTGCACCCACGCCCATGAAGTGCATTACATCTTTGAGCCATCCCGGTACGGAGAAGCCGTTGAACAAGCTGGATACCCAGCCGATGACGTTCTGAATTGCTCCGGTGATGCTGTCGAATCCACCAACAATGAAGTTGATGACGCCGGAGACGATGCTCTGTGCTGTGTTGAAAGCGCTTGAGAAAGCTGAGCCTACGAAGTTCGTTACGGCTGAGACGGCGGAAATGACTCCGTTGATGATCCCGATGACGGTGTTGATGTAGGCAGAGACGATGGAGGCGACGAATGCGAATCCGGCAGCAAAGAAGCTCTGGATGTTGCCGACGATTCCGCCCACGAAGTTGCCGATGCCGTTGAAGATCGATGTGAAGAAATTTCCGATGTTGGCTAGGGCATCGTTGATGAAGCCCATGAAGCCGTTCCAAACGTCAATGATGAATCCGACAAAGCCGTCCCACACGTCAGCGCAGAACTTAGCGACGGTTGCCCAGAGGTCTTGGAAGAACGTGGTCTGAGTGGCTAGGTAGATGATTCCGGCGACGAGCGCGGCAATAGCGACGGCGAGGAACACGAAGGGATTCAGGAGGGCAATGGCGTTCATGATTGCCATGGCTACGTTGAGTACGAGGATTGCAGCGACGAGGATGCCCAGTCCTACGGCCAGTCCTTGGACGAGTCCGATGTTCTGGGAAACCCATGCAACAACAGACCCCAGGATCTCTGCGGCCTTGGTCATTACCGGCAGGAGAGCTGTACCGAGTTTGACGCCCATGTCATTGAAGGCGGCTGTCAGACGGGCGTGCGCTCCGGCTGCGGTACCAGCCTCACGGGCATTGGCTCCAAGGGAATCCGCGCCTTGCTTCTGGATGAGCGAGAGGATCGCGGCTTGCTTTTGCTGGTCTGTCAGTGCGCCGTTGACCTTGGTGAATCCGAGTGCTGCGGCTTCCGCGTCGATCTTGGATTGGTTAAGGCTGATGCCGTACTTCTCAATGGGGTCCATTTCGCCCTTGAGGGCTGAGGACAGGGCAGCGACGGCATCCGGAACGGTTCCACCGAATTGAGCGGCGAAGTCGGCACCAGTGTTGAGCAGCATGTCAGTCTTGCCGACGAGCTGATCCATGGAGGTTCCGCCGTTTTTGAGCTGGGAACCGATCAGGGCCGCGTACTGTTTGTAATCGTTCGCGGACAGACCGAGCTTCTTAGCGGATTCGCTGGCAAGCTGGTCTACCTGTCCGGACATGCCCTTGAAGACGGCATCGACGGCACCGGAGTTCTGTTCGAAGTCTGACGCCATTTTTGTAAAGTCAGATCCGATTTTGAGAAGACCGGCACCCACGGCAAGGGCCGGAATGGTGAGTGACTTCATCTTGGACTGGAACTTTTGCAGTCCGGAGGCCGATTCCTCCATTCCCTTCTTGAAGTCCTTGGCGTCAGAAATAATTTTGACGGCTAGGATTGCTGATTTTGTTGCCATGGGTTACCTCTTGGAAGCCTTTTCGTGTGCTTCGATTTCTTCCTTTAGAATGTCGATGTAGGTTTGAATGATCAGGTCATCCTCAGCAATAAGCGTGCGGAAGGGAATTCCGGTCTTGTAACTGATGAAGACAATCGTCTGTGTGAGATCGCTAACTTTTAGAAGGCTCCACGTCTTCGGATTCCTCTGGTTCCAGATTGACTACTGTGTTGATGAAGTCATCCGGCTTCACGGTGGACGCAACAATTCCGGTGCGGACCAATGAGCAGTAAGAGACAAGAATCATGAAGAGATACTGAGCCTCTTCCTGTGAGGGGTATCCGTTACGGTTTCGGAGGATATCGAAACGTGCAAGGTCTGCAATGGTGACCTTGACTTCGTGTGTTTCCTCAACGCCGTTATTGGTAACGGTAAGTTTGTAAGTTGCCATAGCTGACATAATTAATCTCCTGAATAGTTTTGTGCGACGGAATCGACCGTCTTCATTAGTGCTGCCCAATAAAGTTCCATCCATTGGGGTTCTGTTTGTTTGGCGGCTTCTGCAAGCCACGGCTGTTCGCCCTGCACGCGGGGTCTGCCCTTGCTGTCTGAATAGCTGGCAGGTGTTCCGTAGTGGGTCACTCCGGCGTAGGGGACGGACTTGTATCCGAAGCGGATGATTGCTTCTCGTGGGGTTCCAGCAGCACGGCCTGTGGCCTTGAGCTGTCCGCCGTCTGTGGAATCCACCGGCGTCAGGGGAAGGGCTGCGGCAAGGACCATTTCAGCGGCAGCTTTGTTAGATGCCTTGAGGTCGGTCATGTCCGCGCCAGCCTGTTTGAGTGTTCGGACAAGCCGGTTAAGGCCCTCAACCCTGACGCCGATAAATTCAGTTGCCATGGTTAGGCCACGTCACCCGCGACGGCCTTGCCGATGACCTGAAAAGAGATGTCAGTTGTCGGCTTGCTCTTGGCGTCTCCACCGATTTCGGCAGGGGAAGCCACGACGAGGGAGCCAGTGAACTTCTTTCCTGCGGCTGTCGACGGGATGAACTCGAAGACGTGAGTTTCCCCAGCGTTGTCATAAAGCCAGAGCATCTTGGAAGCTGTTCCAAGATCCTGGAACATCGTTCCTTCAAGGGTCTGGGTCTCTGAGAACTCACCGGCAACCGTTTCGCCTGAAAGAACAGGGACAGGGTCACTTGTGTCGGAAGAGGTCACGAGCTTGATGGACGTGAGCTGAGAAGAGAAGTTTGTAAGGTCAGCGGCAGCACCAATGGTTAGTGTGCCAACGACGGTGTTCTGATTTACTGCCATGTTGATTCCTAAGAAATATGCATTGAAAGCGTGACCAGCAGCGCTGGGGCTGGACTGGTCAGGCTGGAATTTGGTTTGTTGATGGGGAGTGCTTCCGCGACGGGGTAGACACTGCGGAAGTTCTGCAAGAGGTCTTGAAGTTTGATCCAGACTTCGGCACTGCCGGATACGTCCGCTGTCATCAGGAAGACGTTGAATTCCATATCGAACTCGGTGTCATCAAGGGACAAAAATTCGATGGTGGACGGAACAACGAGCGCTCCGGGAAGTTCCAGAGATCCGGCTTCCGATGTTGCGGCAATTCCAGCACCTTTGAGCGTGTCCACAATTTCGTTGAGAGCTTCGGTGATAGTGGTCATCAGCCCACCATCGGCTTTTCGAATCCATCGATATGCAGCATGCGTGCAACGTCTGAATCGTATTTAGTGATGCGGATTTGTCCGCCGTCAATTGCACCGTCAACTGTTGCGCCGGGTGAAGTCCTGCGCTTGTACCAACGAGCGGCTAGGAGAATTGCGGCTAGCTTCGTGGTGCTCTCCCATTGACCAGTCGGGTGACGATCGATCGATGGGAGAGCATCCACGTAGTAGTTGACGGCATCAACGATGAGGTCAAGGGGTTCCAGATTCTGGGTAATCCCTAGCCAGCTAATTACGTCTGCCGTTGTGATCATGATTAGGCGCTTGTGACGTTCGTGAACTTGATGAGAGCGCCAGCGTCAAGGGTCTTGAGCGCGTAGAACTTCACAAGGGAAATGTCTTCACCAAAGACCGGTAGGTTGTGTGCGCTGTGACGGAATTCCTTGGATTCGCGGAAGTCGATTGCTCGGGAGTCACCAGCAATGACGGTCTTGTCCGGAAGGGCAGAGCTGGAAACAAGAATCGGTCCGCCTTCAAACTGGATGGTTCCGTTTGAGATGGAGATCTTGCCCTGATTCTGAAGCCACCATGGAGCGTTGGAGGCGGAGATATCGCGGATGAAGGCGTGAACATCGGGGCTTACAAGAACGAAATCAAGGTTCGCGCCAATGGCGTTCATGGTGTCAGCGGCCTTGTTGACGGCTGCGATTGCTCCAGAAGCGGCAGTGACGGCAGTGGAGTCGGCAAGCACCTTGTTGATGACGATGGTTTCCGTCTGGGTGTAATAAGAATCCAGAGCGTCCGAGTAGATATCGGAGATGACAGAAGCGTCACCGAATTCAACGATTTCAGCGGACAGACCCAGAGCCACGGCCTTGGCCTGAGGGGACCAGAATTCGCGGGAAGTAGTGAAGCCAGGGGACGTAGGAAGAGCTACGCGGTTGCCTGCCCAGTCGGCTACCTGAGTGACGCGGGTACGACGGGTACCGGTCAGGGTCAGGGAGGTGACAGCACCCTTGAGGAACTTCTCAGCGATAGGACGGGCGACACGGCGGGCGTTCCAAAGCGTTCCGAGATCCTGATCCTTCAGGTAGGTCTTGGCTGGGTCAAAGTCGGTGTGAACCTCAGTGAGCGCTGCGGTAAGAGATCCGTTGTCGCCACGTGCAGCGGCAAGTAGAGTCTGTGCGAAGTCAGCCGGGTAGTTGGCATCAGCAGCAAGGACAGGAGCGGCCTGAACTACGGAAGGAACTTCCGCAGCTTCTAGAGTTTCGGAAGTAATTTCCATAGTGGGTTCCTTTTCAGGGGTGAGGTCGCCGAAATCCTCGGCTACCAGTTGTGCATTTTTGAAAGCTGGTCGGACTACTAGCCCTGCTCCGGTGAGCTGACCGGCTGTGAGTTTGCCGTCCCTGATAATTGGGTTGGCGATTTCGACGCTGATTCCTGTACGGAGTCCTTCAGCGGCAAGAGTGAGCGCGTCGTTTCCCTTTGTGGTATTGACGATTCGGACTGTGGCTTCAAGGCCGGAATCTGTTTCATCAACGCGGATGAACTTTCCGATTTGGCGCTTGTAGTCGTGCTCTTCATTGAGTTCCAGAGAATTGATATCTTCCGGAATGGTCACAGAGCCTTTAGAGGCAATAATCTTTCCGACGCTGGTAGAGCCTTCTTCCCCAAAAGGAAGGAGCTTGTACGTCAAAGTGCGTTCTTCTGCGGAGGCTGTCAGCAGCTCGCCATAGGCATGAATTTCAGTCATTGGTGGGTTCCTCGGTGATGGGTTCCGGAGCGGGAGGGTTTGCCGGCTCGGGCTCAAGAAGTGGGTCAAGGTTTTCCATTTCGCGGACTTCGTTGACGGTGTAGATACCGGCAGTGATTGCGACGGAATACATGTCCATGCGCTCTTTGGTGTCGCCACGGAGTAGGGCAGAAGTGTCGAACTCGGCAACGGTTCCGGCAGGCAGGTAAAGGGAGAGTGTTTGCTCTATAGCGGCCATGTACGGAGCGAGAGCGCTATCGATCAGCTCTCGGTTCTTTCCGGCGCTGTTCGAATACGTGAGGGAAGCGCCATCCACTGATCCGTCAAGGAAGTAGGCGGGGATTCCGAGGGCACGCGCGGCCTGAATGACTAGGTAGTTGCGGCCTTCGATAAGGAGGTTTTCGGCAGCCTGTCCGAGCTGTTGCACGTCCACGGCATCGTTGGCAGCGGCAACAGAGCCATAGCGCTTGCGTCGATTGGAAGACCAGGAGGCCAGCAGTGCAGTCTGCTCCTCTTGGGACAGCCCTGCCTTGTACTTGAGGACGATAGACGGGACTGGGTTAGCGCCTACTTCTGCGGCTGTGCGCTCAAGTTCCTTGGTGTCCCTGATCAGGTCGGCTCCAAAGCTCAAGAGGCCTTCGTGATGGGCATCAATCCGGATGTAGCTTCCACGCGCAACGGGCTTATCGAATGCCTTGGTCAGTTGGCCGTCTTCGTTGATCTCGGCCTTCCACTCCGGAACAAAGCGGAGGGAGGAGGGCAGTCCGTTTGACTGCTTACCTTCGATCAGGAGGAAGGCGCGGCCATAGAAGATCAGTCCATCGACGATCCAGCTGACCGTCTGGAAGTTGGGTACGCCGGTCTGGATCTGCGTGAGGAATGTGGGTTGGTTGTCGAGCGGTCGCTGCGCCTTCTCTGCAATGAGCGGCATACGTGCAATCGACGTGCAAACAAGGTTTCGGGCTTTCGCAATCGCCGGAATGGACATGGCGGTCTTGCGATTGATGACGATGTTGGTGTTATCGGCAGGCAGTCCGTAGAGGGATTCGAACGTCAGGCGTTCAAGGCCGGAGGCATCGGCAAAAGGGGACTCAAGAGGCCAGCCCTCAACGTATGAGGCGGCAAGTTCTTGGCGCGCGGAAAGATCATCCGTGCCAAAGAGGAAATCAAAGAAAGCCAAGCGAACTCCAAGTAAAAGGGACAACAAAAGTAGGGCGTCATTTTTGTCTTTTTACTTGGCACTTGGCTTTACGTAGTCCGGGATGGGAAGAAGGAGGAAAAGACCCATCCCGGACTGTCTAACGTAAACAGTGATTCTGCCTCAATCACTAATATCCATTATACCACATAAAATGCGTGCGCCGTTAGTGCGCGTATGCAACTATCTAGTCAGCGAAAAGAACCATGGGTGCCTCATAGGCCCTTTGTTCTGTGACAATACGAACGGCATTCACGGCAGCAATCAAAGCCGGTTCCGAACGTTCGTGCGAGAATACCCAGCCTTCACCCATGCGACGGGTAGCGGCAGTGGAAATGGCATCCCGAAGGGCAACGTGTCCGTCATGCTGAAGTTTCCCGTCATCCAGCAGTGATTTGAAGTAGACGCCAGCGGTCTTGTATTCATCTGCTTTCAGCAAGCGCAACTCTGCCCCGTAGTGGTCGGCATGGAAGGCGTCCGAGATCATCTGATTCATAGGGTATTTGTCAGCGGCGATATCCATAGGGTAGGAATCCTTGATCTGTTTGAGGGCTTCCGGCAACCAACCGATTCCGGCACCAGTACGGATAACCTTCAGGCTGATCTTGTCAGCGTCCTTGTACGCGGCCACGATTGCGGCGCTGGATTTGTCATAGGCGACTTCCCAGCCAATGCCGACACTGCGGCGCTGTGGAGTGCCAAGAGTGCCGTAGGACTGCGCCCACTTCTTCGTGTCCAGCACGGATTCAAAGACGACGGTCTGGCGGTTCATGTATGAGCGTTCCCATTCGCCCTTGCTCATCTGCACTTGGGCTTGGGCAATGTCGTCCTTGGCGATCAGTTGGCCTTGCAAGCCGGGGTGAAAGTCCCAGAGAGACGCGTCTGAGGCATCCACGCCGTCAGGAAGTGCCCACTCGAAGAGGGCAATCGACGGCTCTTCCTCCTGTAGGGACAGCCGGCCTCGCTTGATCCACTCATTGAGGAAGGTTGACTTGGGTGTTCCCTTGGTGGAAATCAGCCATGTTTGACGGTCTTTCATGGTCTGCATGGCCGGAATCGCGGCCCCCAGGATTCCGTTACCCAGCAGCTCGTCGAAGCTGAAGCATTCATCCATGACGAGATCGCTGAATGTGTATCCGTGAAGGGATTCCTCATTGGGCACGAACGGAGCTATACGGGAACCGTTGTGGAAGGTGATTCGTGGGGAGTCGGCAGCGCGTCGGACGTGGATAGTATTGCCGAATTTTGATGCCGCAATAGCGTCAATGAGATCTCGCCATCGTTCGGCGCTGTCCTTCCCGGTCTGAGCCGTTGAAAAGGACTTGCGCTTGGGCATGGTCAGCGCTCGTGCTGTCAGAACCGTCCTGATCAGTAGAGACTTCCCGGACTGACGCGGCACGGTCAGGACAATGGTCCCGAATCGGTAGCTACCGTCAGGACTCTTCTCCGTCGCCACTCGGACAACGAACCTCTGCCACGGGAGCAGGGGAGTGCCCAGCTCTTTGGCTACGCGTTCGACAATCGCCAGCTCGTGCTTGGCTCCCGGTGTCGGCTGGGTAGCGTGGAGCGGCTGAGCTGATCCCAGAGTCTCTAGCCAGTACTCTGGACTGTCGCTATCCATCGGCCAGCTCGGTCAGCTCGTCAAAGAAATCCTGGACTTCATCCGTTTGCCTGATTTCGGGCTTGGGTAGGGCATCCATGGTCGCGCGGATCTCTTTGGAGAGTGCCGCGTACTGGGTCATGTTGGTGCACGAGTCGAGTTTGTCCACCAGCTCTGTCAGCAGAGCCACTGTAAGCGCGTGCTCGTCGGTCAGGAGATCAGCGTCATCGAGGAATTTGATGAATCGGGCTGTATCCTTTGCAATCGTGGATTTCTGGGTCATATCGGGGTCTTTCGAAATAATTCAAAGCTAGAGAGAGAGGAGCGAAGCGCGCGGGGCTTCCAGCGCGTTCACTGGCTTAAAGAAATGAGCCATTCCAGCTCATCAGTGTTCGTGGCTCGCCAGTCTTCAACGGGTCTGTTTTGGCGGGTGCTGTTACATATGAAGTGACAAGGACGGCAGTTTTCCAATGCGTCTGTTCCGCCATGTGATCTGGCAATGATGTGATCAACAGTTGGCTTCCAGTTATCCGTGGCGTCCATATCAATCCACTTGCCGCACAGGTGGCACATTGGTTCATACGTTGCATAGACCAGATCGAATAGCTTGGTGCTCCTGCTTCCGCCGTAGCTACTCATGAGCCCCCCCTACAGTGGCAGGGATGGGGGTATGCAGGTAGGGGGTGGGGTCTGTTCGCCCTGCATATCCGTTGCCGTGTGTGTACGGGCTGAGGATCAGTCCGAAGTGCAGGTGGTAGCCAGTAGTTGCGCCGGACTTGCCTGAGATCCCGATAACGTCGCCAGCAGTCACAGAATCGCCCGTGCGGACATAGGCCTTCATCAGGTGCGCATACTCAGTCCGGAACCCTTCACCAAGCAGCAGAACACCAATCCCGGCAGCTCCACCGAGCATCGGCCATTCCCCGCCGTCACCAGCGAATTCAACGATTCCGTCATGGGCGGCAAGGACCGGTTGCATGACAAGACCAATGTCCAAACCGTTGTGGCCTTCTAGTCCGAAGCGCTTATAGACGTTGGCGTTCGCCGCGAAATCCTGGAGGACAGCAGCTTCCCCGTGATGGGGTCTGAGAAGCCGTATTTCAGCCTCTGCGGCCTTAGGAATAGATTTTGCGGTCATCGTGCCTCGTTAAACGGAAATTCCCTCAGAATGGCTCTGAGGGGTTAGGTGCTGTCTTTCCAGCAGTCAGCGCGTGTTATCCCACGGCAGGGGTGTTGTGATCGTCATCCTCAGGCTTTGGCTTTTTGAACATCGGTGCTATCGCTCGGTAGAGGGAAAGCGTGATAATTACGATTCCAAGGACTGGGATTAGTTCGGTTGGCATGTACTGCATCAGGGGCAGAAGCTCCATAGAATCCTCCTGAGATCGAAGGAATGCCTATCTCTATTATACAGTACAATCAGCAGTACAATGCTGAGAGTGCATCTTCCTGAGCTTTCTCAGGTGCCCTAGGTGTTGCAGTAGCGCCAGAACGATTCCGATTCCAAAGATGATCTCAATCATTGCGGTACCAGCTATTGAAGTACTCCATCTCAGAGCACTTCATATCCAACTCTTCGGCAGCTGTCGGCCTAAGGTCAACAGGAGGAATAGCCGTCTTCCAGTTGCCTTCTGAGTCTTTGATCCATTCGATTCCCTCAACGTAGGGAGGTTCCGGCATTACATAGTGTTCGGGCACTTCATTCATTTCCGCTCCTAGCGGGTTAGTGGTGATACAGGAGCGTCATATGTCGTTGCGTCGTTAGGTGGTGCTGTGCAGAAGTGCAAAAAAGTTTCTTCTAGTAGCTGCATAGAGCTGTATGCGTAGCTAAGAGCTAAATCTAATGACTACTACTACTGAATAAAGCAAAATTGCACTTCTGCACTTATAGGCTTTCTAGCCTTGATTTCTAGGGGTTTTCACCCTGCACTTAGGGTGCACCTCACTGCACTTGAGGTGCAGTTTCTAGCTGGTTCATGAGGTCTCGGAAGTCAAGTTCCTCTCGGGTTTCCCCCAAGTGCAATTTTCGTGATTCCAAAACTGCACTTTTGCGGACGCCCCAGACTCGGGCATGACCTCCGGGGCGCTTACCTTTACGGTCGGCGGGCATCTTGTTGAACGCCTCAATGTCCTTGAGCCAATCCTTCTGCTTCACCGATGGTTCACCGTTCTCAAAGCACCAGTTTTGGAACATCGGGTAGGCATCTTTCGGAGTCATCATGTCGCTCATGTAGGCATGCTTGTCGATGACCAGGACGCCACTCTCAACCATGTCGTTGAGCCACATCAACGGAGCTGAGGACTCGACCACGTTTTCTTGGCTGCGCTTGCGGATGGACTCCGGAACCGGGATATGTCCAATTTCCAAGTACTCCCTAGCTCCGGCCAGTATCCAGAACATGATTCCCGAACCCTCTTGGTCGATAAGCTCGCGGACAAGGTTCTTGTTGCGGTCCATGGCATCAGGTTCAAAGACGTGATCGAAACCAACAATGTTCATGCGGCCCACAATCGCGTTGTCAGTCGTGTCGAACTTCGGGATGTGGTTGGCGGCGATATGGAGGACGCATTGAGCTTGCCACTCAACGCCGTCCTGTCCCTTCTTAGAGGTTGTGATCGTGTCACCACCACCAGCGAGGGCCTTAAGGAATGCGTCATCTGTGCGCTGCTTTTGAGGCTCTGAGAGGTACAGGAACCGCTTGCCGCGTGCCTTGTGCTGTTCGAAGTTGGCTGCGCCACCATACTTTTGAACGATTGCCGTTGGAGGAAGTTCGCCAGCGTAGGTGCCGAACACTTCACGGAGAACATTGATGTAGGTGCTCTTGCCAGTGTGGCTGAGTCCAACCAGCGTGACGATGTTCTTGGCATCCCCCTTACCCAATAGGGCAGCACCAGCGGCAATGCGGAGGTAGTCCTGCACCCCCTCATCCGGAGTCCAGTCGCTAAGGGCCTGTCCCCACTTCTTCGGATATGTCTCAGGGGAGAGCCAGGAACCGGTTTGAGTGACTCCAAGGTGACGAGAGACCGGAAGCTTCGGCGACGGTGCCAGCGGTTCGGCGTCGATGTTCTCAAGGTCGATCACACGTCCATCCGACATGACTGCCCAACGCTGATCGTGGTCGAAGAACTCCGGAGCCTGTTGGAACTCGTATCGGATGCGAGTCTTGAGATTCTTCAACCCACCAGCAGACCGGATTGATTTGGCGTAACGGAAGAGTTCGGCCATGCCTTTTCGTGCGGCGGCCTTGTCCTCGTCACTCATGGTGCTGTTGTTGAGGTAGTTCGTAGCGTAGTCAGCAGTCGCTTTGAGCGCGTTGGCGAACTCGGTTGCGAGGTAGTCATCCACAAGGCCTCTTTCGTCCTTGGAGTGAACAATTCCGTTCCAGACGTACCAGTCCCCGCCATTGGTGGAGTGGGGGATAAAGGTCAAGTGATGTTCGAAGATCTGCGCGAGGGTGCGCGCTGCGTCCAGATCAGTCAGCGGGACAGCACCTGCAAGTTTGGAGTAGTCAGCCTTACCTGCGAGGGTATGTTTGCTGACCTCGGCCAGACGCCACTTTTCGACGGTCATGGCAATGTTGTTCTGGGTATCTGTCAATGTAGTTCCTCATTCTTTGAAGTTGTTCGGTCATGCGACCTTCTTTCGTTTGGTTTTGTTTTTAACTTGGCGCCGCTTGGCAAGCGGGTGACCTGATGCCCTCATTTGGGTCGAGCTGAGGATCTAGCTACTTATTCCTTTGTTCTCGACCTCCTTCCTCAGCTCGGCCACTTCCTGTTGCAGCTCGACTACCGCCAATGCAAGCTTCCTAGTTACCGCGTCGGGTTCATCACTGGGGAGTATGCCCAAGGCTTTGACGGCCTCGTTCTTGCGGGTGTACTCGTCAAGGCTGCTGGACACTGACTCCGCGACTGACGCAAGCATGGAGAAGAGCTTGGGGCGGGGGTCTTTCATGCGGCTTCCTTCTCAAGTGCTTCGATCATGTCGGTCAGCGCTTCAATCCGCCGCTCGCACTGGTTGCGTTCCCTGTCCAGTCGGCCAAGGCTTCTGTAAAGCATTGAGCGTCGTTGTCTTGCCGCTGCTAGCGGACTTCTTGGATGCCCTTTAGGTAGTCCCATAATTTCCCTCTCTGTCGTTTTTAACAATACCTCTATTATACACTATAAAAACCTCTTGCGTGTAAATTAATTCCTAACATACCGTTTATCAAACAATGTAAAGCTGGCTTTATGAATAACCCCTAGGGGTATATACATATCTGAAAGAGCTATACACTATCGTCGTTTCGCTTAAACGACGGAACCCCCACCACTGAGGGTGAGGGTTCGCTCCGGAAGGCCGGGAAGAGGACAGTCTACAGCAATCTTGCATTAGTCGCAAATCGGGCTATGGGATCACCGGTACAACCCTTATCTCAGCCAGTGCGTTCCGGCTAGGGTCACGCGGACTTGCACCAGTAGGTGGGAGGACAATCACCCCGGCGATTATCTTGCTCAAGGCTTCCCTGAATTGGGCGGTAGCTGCTTCGGATATCTCCGTCTCTTCCTCAATCACTTCCACTGGCTTGGTCTTGGTCGCTTCCGTGATGGTCACCAGCTTTGGGCGTTCCTCACTGAAACCCATTAACACTGCACCCTGGCTGATCTGCTCATGTACGTCTGCGGCAGGGGTGAAGCTTCCGAGTTCCGCCAGCGCCTCATTCAGTGCGGCTTGTGCCTTATCTATGGCAGCGGAGTACCGGGCCAATTCAAGGGCAGAGATCTCGGGCCGCAACTTGTTCTCAAAGGCGTACCGCTGGTAATCGATGTACACAGCATTGGCGCTCTCAAGTTCCGCTTCCGCGTCGGCAACGGCCTTCTCTGCTGAGATCCTGGCTTCGTCATCTGTCGGCATTGCGGATGCCCATTCATCCAAGTGGGAGCCAAGCCACCACCACACTGCGGTCTGGACAACGGAGCGCTTCCGGAACATACCGGGACAGACGGCCTTGCCGCCAGCGTTGTAGTTGGCGCACAACAGGTTAGGAACTCCACGTGCCATATGAGAAAGCATCTTGCCGCCACAGTGCCCACAGAAGACAAGGCCATGGAGCATCCACTTAGTGTTGCGTGGACGGTCCTGCATCTTCCGGCTTTCGCGTGCTTTCCGGTATGCGGCCCATTGGGCTTTGGTCAGGATCGGCTTATGCGCTCCATCAACTCTTAGTACATGTTCGGGGTCTTTCCTGTCAGGTATCCAGACGATTTTGCCGCTGTAGAAGTCCTTATCCAGCAAGTCAAAGAATCCGCTTGTGTGCCAGCCGCTAGGGCCAGCGGAAGCAAGGCCACGATTGTTGAAGTCCTCACAGATAGTCCGTGCGCCTTCACCCTTGGTGTACCTGTCGTAAGCTTCACGGAGGATAGCGGCCTCATCCTCTTTAAGGACGTAGGAGCCATTCGCCTTGGAGTAGCCAAACTGCTTACTTCCAGACGGTGGAAGGCCACGGCTTAGCCGGTACATCAGAGCTTCATTCCACTGCTCTTTCTTGGTGTCTGATTCAAGCTCGGCCAAACCAAGCATCATGGTCAGCGAGAATTTGCCCATGGCTGATCGGTCGATTGGCTCAAGGGCGCAATGAACCTGCCCCTTGGCCTCTTCTTCGATGGTCTTGAGGGTGATCAAGCCGTCTAGGGTGTTACGGGCGAAGCGAGTCCAGCGCCATACAAGTAGCACCTTGGCTTTCTTGTCCTTGATCATCTTCACGGCGGCTTGGAACTCTTTGCGCTTGACGATGGAGCGGCCCGAAACGCCTTTTTCGTTGAACGCCTTCACTACCTCCCAGCCCTTGGACTTGGCATAGGCGTAGCAAGCCTCCTCCTGCAACTCATGAGAGATGGATTCCTCACGGTGCTTTGACTGTCGAGTGTAGATAATGACCTTCATGCGGATCATGTTACATGTAGAGGCGCCTTGCTGATGCCGCCCTCAACGAAGCCAAAGAACGCATACGCTCCGCGGCACAAAACTCGGGAATTCCTTTGAGCCGGAGGAAGATCACCGCAAATCTCATTCCAGCGTCCTTGCCCAAACGTGGTTCGGGCTTTGACCTTGCCATCACCATGGCTGTACTCCGTGCTGCCGAGGACATTCGTTCGATCGATGGGACAGTCTTCATTGCTGAGTTGGGTTTGGATGGCCGGCTTCGGCCGGTGAGGGGCATCCTCCCTGCCGTCATGGCAGCCGTCCAGGCCGGGTATCGGGAGATCGTCGTGGCCGAAGCTAACGTCGCCGAGGCAACGTTGGTACCGGGGGCTCACGTCAGGGGATACAGGACTCTCGCCCGGCTCGCCTACGACTTCGGCGCGGACCCCAAAGAACTCGCCCTGGACTACGACCCGCCCGGCGGTGAGCCCGGGGACGAAAACGAAGACGAAGTGGGCATCGTGCCTGATCTTTCCGACGTCTCGGGGCAATTAGAGGCCCGGCGCGCGCTGGAAGTCGCAGCTGCAGGTAGCCACCATATGCTGCTGACCGGTCCACCAGGTGCGGGCAAGACGATGCTCGCAGAGCGTCTGCCGGGACTTCTGCCGGACCTGGCGGACAAGGCAGCAATGGAAGTTACTGCCATTCACTCCCTGGCGGCGGTCCGCTCATCACGCGGCACATTGCTCCGGCGGCCCCCCTTCGAGAATCCCCACCACAGTGCTACTGCAGCTGCCATCATCGGCGGAGGTTCGGGCCTTCCCCGCCCGGGTGCTGCCTCGCGGGCCCACCGTGGGGTCCTCTTCCTTGACGAGGCTCCCGAGTTTGAACGACGTGTCCTGGATGCCCTCCGACAGCCCTTGGAGAGCGGTGAACTGGTCATTCACCGTTCTGCGGGAACAGCAGCTTACCCCGCTCGCTTTCAACTGGTCCTGGCATCCAATCCTTGCCCATGCGGCAAAGCGTCGGGCAAGGGAATGGACTGTACCTGCACCGCAATAATGCGCAGGCGGTACTTCGGCCGAATATCGGGTCCTCTCCTGGATCGCGTCGACATACAACTCCAAGTGGAACGCGTATCTCTTGCCGATTTTGGACAGGCAGGTATGGAAGAGGGAACCGACGCCGTCGCAGAACGGGTACTGGCTGCGAGGCAGCGGCAGGCTGAGCGCCTGGGCGCATTCGGCATTGAGACCAATTCCCAAGTGCCAGGACGCGCCCTGCGCGGGGAACTGAGGCTGGCTCCGGGCACCACGCGCATCCTGGACACGGCCTTGGAGCGTGGCATTCTCACGGCCCGAGGCTACGACCGCGTCCTTCGCTTGGCGTGGACACTGGCAGACCTGGACCATAGCAACATTCCCACTGCAGACCACATCGGACAAGCGCTCGGCCTCCGGCAAGCAACGACGACAGCATGAAGGACAACGTGACGAAGGACGAAGTGGCAACGGAAGGCGCAAAGGCAGCAGTGTTGGGAAAACAGGAAAAGGAGAGGCTGGCACGGGCAGCTTTGGCGCGTCTGATGGAACCACAGGATTCCGTAGGGCTCGCGTTGGTTCATGCTGTTGGAGCTATTGACGCGCTGGGTATCGCGACCGGCGAACTCGCTGCCGGGCCACGCCTCGAGCAGGAAATTTCCACCTTGCTCTCCGAAAGCGGAGGCCAGGCTTCCTGGCCGGGGCTCACGGCAAGCAAGCGACGGTGGGCTCCACGTGTTCCGGACCTCGCGCCGGACCGTGACCTGGACACGATGAAGAGGCTCGGTGGCCGCCTGATCGTTCCCGGCCATGAGCTATGGCCTGAGCAATTGTCGGACCTCGGCCTTCAGGAGCCTTTGTGCCTGTGGTGGCGCGGACACGAGCAGCCCCTTCCCTCAATGCGGCAGACCATCGCGCTGGTGGGGTCCAGGGACAGCACGAGCTACGGAGCATCTGTGACCGGGGACCTTGCCTACGGCTTGGCTCAACGTGGGTATTGCGTAGTGTCCGGCGGAGCCTACGGCATTGACGCCCACGCCCACCGTGGGGCCCTCCGTGGTGGGGTCGCAAACGTACCGACCATTGCGGTCATGGCTGGGGGAGTGGACCGCTTCTATCCCTCCGGGAACGAGGACCTTCTTCGTGCTGTGGCCAACCAAGGAGCGGTGATTTCCGAGGTTCCACCCGGATCTGCTCCTACAAGGTACCGGTTCCTGCAGCGAAACCGCCTCATCGCTGCGCTGGCGGCTGTCACGGTGGTGGTGGAAGCTCGATGGCGTTCAGGCGCATTGAACACAGCCCATCACGCCGAGAGCATTGGGCGGGTGGTGGCAACTGTTCCCGGGTCCATTCACAGCGCGAATTCGGCTGGTTGCCATAGGCTGCTCCGGGATGGCGGGGCGATCTGTGTGACGGACGTCGGAGAAATTGCTGAATTGGCCGGGCGGAACGGCGAGGTGACTGTCTCTGACAAGGATTCGCTGGCCGCACCCCATGATGGTTTGTCTTTGGAAGACCTGATTCTCTTGGATGCCTTACCTCTTCGATCAGCAAGTTCCGTGGAGAAACTCACGGTGGTTGCCGGCCTCAGCCCGGACTCTGTGCGTGCGGGCTTGGGCCGATTGGGACTGCTGGGGCTCGCATCCTCTGAACGGGGGGCCTGGAAGCGCACCAAGAATGCGTAGGGCGGACAAGTCGCGAGGCATGTTGATACGCAGCGACGGTCCATGTTGCTGGCAAAGTTGGAAGGGTGGACGCAGAATCATTGCCAGCACCGCTAAAGAGTGCAGTGGAGGGTTTCGAGCGCTACCTCCACGGTGAACGCGCGAGGTCGGCACATACTGTCCGCGCATATCTGGCAGATGTGCACAGCCTTCTCGGATTCGCGGTCCAGGAGGGAATACGCGATCTCGATCAACTTGAGTTGGGTTCTCTCCGCCGATGGCTGGGTGCGCAAAGTGAAGCCGGGATGGCCCGGTCGACTCTTGCCCGCCGGGCCGCCACGGCCCGGGCGTTCACCAAGTGGGCTCTGCGGGAGGAACTCATCGCCACGGATCCAGCCATTCGCCTGCAAGCTCCTAAACGCGTGAAATCGTTGCCTGGAGTCCTCCAGCAGCAGCAAGTTCTCAGGGTCGTGGATAGCCTTGACGCTGCCGCGGCGGATGGAGGTCCTCTGGCCCTCCGCGATCGTGCAATGGTGGAGTTGTTGTACGCAACCGGCGTGCGGGTTGGGGAGCTTGCCGGGCTGGACATCGATGACATGGATCAGGATAGAAGGACCCTCCGCGTCATTGGCAAGGGAAACAAGGAGCGTACCGTTCCTTTCGGAGTTCCGGCTGCCCTTGCCATCGACGATTGGCTTCGCCGGGGACGTCCGGCACTGGTAACTGCCACGAGCGGCCCGGCTCTGTTCCTGGGCGTAAGAGGAAACCGCGTTGACCCACGTCAGGTCCGTGCGGTTGTAGCCGTCCTGCTGCAGGCACTCGGCGATACGGCCGCAACGGGGCCTCACGCCCTGAGGCATAGCGCCGCAACCCACCTGCTGGATGGTGGGGCTGATCTTCGGGCCGTGCAGGAAATTCTTGGCCACAGTAGCCTCGCCACTACGCAGATATACACGCACGTTTCCGTGGACAGGCTTCGGAAGAGCTACCAGCAGGCCCACCCCCGGGCCTGAAAATGACGCCCCAGGAGTTGCACTGGCGGAAAAGGGAAGGGTACGGCAAAATGAAAGCACCACGGCCGAACCTTCAATTTAGGGTTGAGGGTTCGTTTCGTGTCACAATCAAAGAGCTAAATTGAATAGCTGCAGGGTCCGCAAGAATGACAGGACCGGGCAGCAACAGCAAGACATCCGCCGCAGAGGTCGTTGGGGAAGACGTACCTACAGCTATGGAGGATGGAATGTCTGTTGCAACAACCCGCGGTGTCCTTTTCGTGCACTCGGCCCCTACGGCGTTGTGCCCGCACGTTGAGTGGGCCATCGGATCGGTCGTGGACAAGCGGACCGATCTTGAGTGGACCCCTCAGCCAGCTGCGCCCGGAATGTTCCGTGCCGAACTGTCCTGGACAGGTACGCCCGGCACCGGCGCCCAGTTGGCGTCTGCTCTTCGGGGCTGGGCACATCTGCGGTACGAGGTGACTGAAGAACCGAGCCAAGGCGTGGATGGCGCACGCTGGTCGCACACTCCGGAGTTAGGGATCTTCCATGCCGTCACGGATGTGCATGGCAACATCATGGTCAGCGAGGACCGCATCCGCTATGCCTATGAGTCAGGAGCCGGAGACCCGTCGGCCGTTTACCATGAGTTGTCGTTGGCCCTGGGCGAAGCCTGGGACGAGGAACTGGAGCCCTTCCGCCACGCCGCTGAGGGCGCCCCGGTCCGGTGGCTGCACCAAGTCGGGTAGCAGCAACTCCTGACCACCAAAACATTCCCATAGCAACAGAGAAGGGCCCACCTGCTGGTGGGCCCTTCTCTTCTATTTACCTAGGGTATTTACCTCGCGGCATCCGGCGAACGCAGGTCTTAGACGTTGCGGACGGCGATGACGGCATTGTGTCCGCCAAAGCCGAAGGAGTTGCTCAGTGCGACGATGTCGCCCGAAGGCAGGTCACGGGCGGAGGTTACGACGTCGAGGGGGATCTCGGGATCCTGGTTCTCGAGGTTGATGGTGACGGGTGCCTTGCGCTCGTAGACGGCCAGGACGGTGAGGACAGCCTCTACGGCCCCGGAGGCGCCCAGCAGGTGCCCCATCTGGGACTTGGTGGCAGATACGGCAACGCTGTCCACGTGAGCCCCCAGCGCGGCACGCAGGGCCGTGTACTCCGGCCTGTCACCTACGGGAGTGGAGGTGGCGTGGGCGTTGACGTGGACTACGTCCTCAGCCTGGATCCTGCCGTCGAACATTGCGGCCTTGAGTGCACGGGTGGCGCCGAGACCTTCGGGGTCAGGAGCTGTGATGTGGTAAGCGTCAGCCGTGACCGAGGTTCCGGCAAGCTCAGCATAGATGCGGGCGCCGCGGGCGATCGCGTGCTCTTCGGCTTCAAGTACCAGGGCGCCTGCACCCTCACCCATGACAAAGCCGTCACGGTCTATGTCGTACGGGCGGGAAGCGCGCTCGGGATCGTCATTGCGGCGGGAGAGTGCCTGCATGGACGAGAAAGCCGCCAAGGGCATTGGGTGAATCGCAGCCTCCGCTCCACCGCACATGACCACATCGGCCTTGCCCGAGCGGATCAGGTCCAAGCCGAGGTGCAGGGCCTCAGTACCGGATGCGCAAGCTGAAACTGGAGTGTGGGCTCCGGCACGGGCGCCGAGGTCAAGGCTGACGGCAGCGGCTACGCCATTGGGCATCAGCATGGGAACGGTCATGGGCAGGACCCTTCGGGGACCCTTGTCCCTGAGCGTGTCCCATGCATCAAGGAGCGTCCATACGCCGCCGATACCCGTGGCAAACGCCACCGCCAGGCGGTCGTGGTCGATGTCCTGGATGCCCGCGTCAGCCCAGGCCTCCCGGGCAGCGATGACACCAAACTGCGTGGACGGGTCCATACGCTTGGCTTCCACCCGGCTCAGGACTTCCAGGGCCGGCGTCGAGCACCGGGCAGCAAAGTGGACGGGGAGGTCGTACTTGGCCACCCACTCGTCTTCGAGCGTGCGGGCACCTGAGACCCCTTTCAGCGCGTTCTGCCACATTGTGGGGACGTCGCCGCCGATGGGAGTGGTGGCCCCCAGACCGGTTATGACTACTTTGCGTGCCATGCGATCACTCTCTGTCGGATCAGCCGTCCCATCTGCAGTTTTTGCAGGGGCGGCAGGAAAAACTTTGGGCGTTACTGCGGCTGTGCCGGGCACAGGGTCAAGCACCCTGGCCCGGCACAGCAGGTTTCAGGCTTAGGCCTGGGCGTTTGCGATGAAGCTGACGGCGTCCCCGACGGTCTTGAGGTTCTTGACCTCTTCGTCCGGGATGCGTACGCCGAACTTCTCTTCGGCGTTAACGACGATGGTCATCATGGAGATGGAGTCGATGTCCAGGTCCTCGGTGAAGGACTTGTCCAGCTCGACGGCTTCGGTAGCCAGGCCCGTTTCTTCGTTGACGATTTCAGCCAGGCCGGCCAGGATTTCTTCGTTGCTAGCCATTGTTGGCTCCTTTTCTTGTTGTGCCGGCTATGCCGGAAAGGGGGCAAACCGCGGTTACGGTTTGGGTTTGTAGGTCATATTCAGTTGGCTGGAGGCCGCGGGGACTGTCCAGGTCTATGGCAGAACGACAACCTGGGCGCCAAATACCAATCCGGCGCCGAAGCCGATCTGCAATGCCAGCCCACCGCTGAGTTCAGGGTTCTCCTGAAGCAGGCGGTGCGTGGCCAGGGGGATGGAAGCAGCTGACGTATTGCCGGCTTGGGCGATGTCGCGGCCAATGAGGACTGTTTCGGGAAGCTTCAGCTTCTTCACCATCTCATCGATGATGCGCATGTTCGCTTGGTGGGGAACAAAAGCGGCGAGGTCGCTGGCTTCGATTCCGGCAGCGTCCAGCGCTTGCTGGGCTACCTTGGCCATTTCCCACACGGCCCAACGGAAAACGGTCTGGCCGTCCTGACGCAGCGTAGGCCAAACATCCTGCGTTGCAGAGATAATTGCAAGGTCATCCGTTTCGTCCGAGTGACGGGCGGATTCACCCAGCTTCTTGACGTCCTCCAAGGAGTGGGTCATTCCGATCGCGTCCCACTTGCTGCCATCCGAGCCCCATACCGAAGGTCCGATGCCGGGAGTGTCAGAGGGGCCCACCACTACTGCGCCGGCGCCGTCGCCGAGCAGGAACGAGATGGTGCGTTCGTGGTTGTCGATGACGTCCGAGAGTTTCTCGGCGCCAACCACCAGAACATATTCGGCAGCACCGGAGCGCACCAGCGCATCTGCCTGGGCAACGCCGTAGCAGTACCCTGCGCAGGCAGCGGAGATGTCGAAGGCGGGTGCCGGCGTCGCGCCCAAACGCTCCGTAAGGGCAGCGGCGGCCGATGGCGTTGCGTACGGGTGGGTCACGGTGGACACGATGACCGCACCCAGTTGCGATGGTTCGATCCCGGCCTGCTGGATGGCTTCACGGGCGGCACCTTCGGCCATGTCGATGACACTGACGTCAGCGGCTGCCCGGTGGCGGGTGATGATGCCAGTACGCTGCCGGATCCATTCATCGGAGGAGTCGATCCACTGGCAGACGTCGTCGTTGGTGACGATGACATCGGGACGATAAGCGCCGATGCCCAGGATGCGGGCATTCTCGTTGAGAGTAGCTTTGTTGAGTACGGGGGTGCTCACGCCTGTCCCTCCAATTCGGCGAAAAGTGCCAGGGCCGCGGACAAATCATCCGGGGTTTTGACAGCAACTGTCTTGACCCCTGGCATTCCACGCTTGGCCAAACCAGCCAGCGTGCCGGCGGGAGCCAGTTCGATCAGGCCGGTAACTCCGCGGGTCGAGAGGTTCTCCATGCACTGGTCCCACCGGACGGGCCTGGAGACCTGCGCGATCATGCTGTCGACGGCGGCAGAACCTGCCTTAACTTCCTGGCCGTCATAGTTGGACAGCAGGGGGACAGTCGGGTCCTGCGGCGACAAGGAAGGCTTGAGGGCTTCCAATGCGCTCACGGCGGGAGCCATGTGTGCCGTGTGGAAGGCGCCGGCGACCTTCAGGGGAATGACGCGAGCCTTGGCCGGTGGGTTGTCCGCCAAAGCCTTAAGCTGCTCGAACGTTCCTGCGGCCACCGTCTGGCCGGCTCCATTCACATTGGCGGGAGTGGCGCCCGATGCCTCGATGGCTGCAAGGACCTCCGCGGGGTCGCCACCTACGACGGCACTCATGCCTGTCGGGGTTACCGCAGCTGCGGCAGCCATACTGTTGGCCCGCTCGCGGACGAAAGTCATGGCTTCCTGCTCAGTGAGGACGCCGGCAAGGGCTGAAGCGGTGATTTCACCGACGGAGTGACCTGCAAGGACAACCGGAAGCGTGTTGAGTTCTACGTCGAACAAAGACTTGGCCGCCACCAAGCCCGCGGCGACGATCAGGGGTTGGGCCACTGCGGTGTCTTTGATGGTTTCTTCATCAGAGGTAGTTCCGTGGGCCTTGAGGTCGATGCCTGCGATCTCGCTCAGGGTAGCCAATTGGCCTTCGACGGAGGGGAGTTCCAGCCAAGGGGCCAAAAATCCAGGGATCTGGGAGCCCTGTCCAGGGCAGACGATTGCAAGCACGTATCCAGCTTTCCAAATTGCCACGTGATCCACTGGTGTTTTCGTACACCAAGCTCACTGGGTCAGTTTGTAGGAAGTCTACAACGGTTCAGTTCTGTGAACGCGATGCGTGACGCTCGGGGGCGGCTTTGGGCTGGGCCGAAAGCCGGCCCACCACCAGGGCAGTTTGAAGTACGAAAGCTTCCCTTGGAAGGAGCGGATCCCAGCCTGTCACATCGCAGACACGCTTCAAACGGTAGCGCACCGTGTTGGCATGGACGAACAATTCACGCGCCGTGGCCTCCAATGAATGTCCCAACTCGAGGTACGTTCCCAAGGTCTCCACCAAGCCATTTGAGGCTGCCAGCAGCGGGCGGTAAATATTCTTGATGAGTGACCGCCGGGCCGCATCATCCCCGGAAACAACGCGTTCCGGGAGGAGATCGTCCGCTGCAACAGGTCGAGGCGCCGAGGGCCAGGCGCGCGCGGCGGTAAGGCCAGCGAAGGCGGCCTGGGCCGAAGTACTGGCCTCCAGCAACGAGCCAGCCTCCGGCCCGTAGACAACGGCGCCCGGCGCAAACAGTTCACTGAGTTTTACGTACGCAGTGTCGCGGTCTTGGACCCCGCCGAGGATGAGGATGAGGCGGTCACCTTGGATTCCAACCAGCGCGTCTTCTGCGAAACGGCCGGCAGTCCGGCGTAAATCGCTGACGTAGCTAGCGCTGGGCTCCGATGGCGAGTTGCCCACCATGACGGTGAAGCGCTCCTGCGCCTTCCAGCCCAGGGCGGCGATCCTTGATCGCAACGCGTCTGTGTTCTCACCCCGCAGGATTGCGTCCACGATCAACGCCTCAAGCCGGGTATCCCAGGATCCCCGTGATTCCGCTGCGCGGGCATAGACATCCGCGGCCGCGAACGCCACTTCCCGGGAGTAGCGAAGCACCGCCTCGCGCAGCGAAGGCTGGTCCGATTCAGGGGCGATCACAGGAACCTGGTCCTCTACCACCTCCACCACAATCCGGATCAACTGCAAGGCTTTCTGCAGGCTGATGGAGCGGGTCAGTTCAGTAGGCGCATTACCAAAGACGTCGGTCAGGATCCACGACGGCGAACTGGGGCGCTCATACCAGGTCACGAAAGCGGCAATGCCATTTTGGGCCACGAGCCCCAAGGCGGAGCGTTCATCAGAGCTCAGCCGACCGTACCAAGGCAGCGATTTTTCAAGCTGACGCATGGTGCTGGTGGACAATTGCCCTACATTTGCACGGAGCTGCCGCAGGGTCTCCGCCTTTTCCGGCGACAATGCCTGGGTTGCTGCTTTGCGCTTTGTAGTGATTTTGCTGGGCTCTGCCATGGAACGAGCATACGGTGCATCTCAGGCAAGCTCCATTTGTGCGAAGGCTACAACTTATGTTGCCGCTCGTCACGTCATGTTGAGCGCTGAAAGGCCTTTATTAAACGCCCGACGGCGGCTCCCACCTTCCGCTGGAAGCCGCCGTCGCGGTTACTGCTTGAGTTGCTACAACCTGGACTGTTGCCCTGGTTTACGGGTACCCGGCTTGTTAGGCGTCTCCGCCTGCTCCGCCGGTGGTGCCGGCGTTTACATCCAAGAGCCGGTACTTATCGATGGCCTTTTCCAGGGCACCTTCTTCCACTTCTCCCTTGGCGGCGAGCAGTTGGAGGGTTTTGGCGACGATGGAGTGGGTGTCGTTTTTGAAGTAGCGGCGTGCGGCTTGGCGGGTGTCGGAGAAGCCGAAGCCGTCTGCTCCGAGGGAGGCGAAGTCGTTGGGGATGAATTGGCGGAT